>JALENJ010000059.1 GCA_022767445.1 Erysipelotrichaceae bacterium
ATATCTCTCTTACCAATAGATGTACGTTCTCTAGACTTTCTTTCTGCCAAGAGGCCATTGAATCCCAGTAGAACATGCGTGTCCTACGTGTTCCATCTTCACGTATCTCAGCTTCTTCTGCTAGGACGAATTCACTTCCTCTGTCTGTTAATATGACCTCTACTTCCTTTTCAAACATCTCTTTTCCTAATATCTGTTCCAACAATAAGATCCCATCCAATATATGTAAGGAGTCCTTTACTGTTTGATAGATACATATCAACAGGTCATACTGTCTGAATTTGAAGGTCTGTAGGGAAGGACCGTTAGACACGTCGCTGTATACTGTAACCATCTCTACGACCTTGGCATTTGGATTCTTTTCCATGTATATCAAGAAGTCAGCGTACTTTCTTCCTAGCAGGTATCGATTGTCTTTTTGATACGCCCACACCCTGGAAGACACCATTTTCGATATAGTTGTATATTGTCTTTTCTGATAGTTTGATCTCTCTGTGGCTTTGAAGAATAGAGTAAATAGAGTGACCTCTCTTGAGCAGTGGTAATAATAGTTCACCGAGCTGCTTGATATCGTTTACTGTCGCATTGATACCTTCCCGTGAAGATATAAGTGTCATCTGGTAGTCGTGCTGTGCATCAAGGGCAGAGTATCGATATTTGTCATAACGGCAGGAGCGATAGTTTCCACATCCATTACAAGCTCCTGGTGACTTGTCCCTGCGAGTACATTTGAAAGGGATATAATTGATACAATCTAGAGTACACTGGTGTTCATGTTTACATCGTTTGTAGTTAGCACACTCTAGAGGCAGATTACATTTGTATGTAAGGGCACGATGGAGTTTGATTTCTTTTCCTATGGTTGATTTGTCTTTACCAAGGGTAGTTGCGATAGCTTGTTTGGTAGAACCATTTTCGATACCAGTTTCGATGATCTGTCTATCTGAATAAGACATGTGCAAATTCTTCGTTAACATAATGTTTTTCCTCCTAAAAACACGAAGAATCAGCACTTATATTGAACTAAAAGTGTAAGAGTCAATTCAACTAGAATTTGGTAAACGATTAAATTCAACTTTCATACCGGGGAAGTGGAATTTAACTTTTCACTTGAGGTGCTTTTTATTTTCGTGAGTGTTCGTTGTGATGGTATCTTGAAAATAGTATAATGTACAAGCAGATGAAATCATTGTGCTAGGAAGGACGCATGGATGGCTGATATCTTAGAAGAAATTAAACACGTAGAAAAACAGAATCATAATGAAATTACGCATGTACATGTACAACCAAAACATGCGATCATCACAGTCCTTTTATCAAGTGGATATATCAAGAAGATAAAAGTATCCCTAGATGATTATGTACAATATCATCTACGTAAGGGTATAAAGATATCCAATCAAGATTTAGATAACTTTGAGTTGCGCAATTATATTGATGAAATGTATCTAAAGTGCTTGCGTAAACTAGCGATGAAAGACCGTACGGTGTATGAGATTTGCAAGTGGTTAAAAGACAATAGTCCACTTGAAGAAGCTGAAATTCAACAAGTGATAGAAAAGTTGAAGTCCAATGGTTTCCTCGATGATGAAAAACTATGTAGAGAACAGATCATCAAGCTATCAAATAGCTTCTATGGTTCAAAACAAATCACAGAGAAACTCAAACAACGTGGTCTTAAAGAGACATTCATCCACCAGTATTTATCAGAAGCTAAAATCGATGAATTAGAGAATGCAAAGGACTACGCAAATAAGATTATCAAACAAAACTCAGCTATCTCAGTCAATAAATTTCGTAGTAAATTACAAAGCAAATTGATGTTACGGGGGTATCATAGAAGTATCATTGAACAAGTGATGGCGGATATTGATGTATCCAGTATTCAAGAGAAAGAACCAGATGTCATTGATAAAGTTATACAAAAATCATATAAACGATATCGCAGAAAATATGATGGGTATGCTTTAAAACAACGTATTCAACAGTATTGCATGTCACAAGGATTTCCAAGTGATGTTATCAAAGATGCGTTAAATAGATTGGAGTTAGATTATGACGAAGATTAATGAATTAGAAGTAGGGAAAAGATATGTACTTCCTTTATTGATAAAGGATGTAAAAAATGGCACAACCAATAAGGGTGCCCAATACTTAAGCTTAGTTGTACAGGATAGCAGTGGTTTTATGGATGCTAAGTTTTGGGATGTGAAACAAGAGGATAAAGATGCGGTGAAAGTTGGTCATGTCCAAGAGGTCAGCTTTGAAGTTTTAGATTACAACAAGAATCTACAGTTAAGAATCAATCGCATTACACCAATCGATGAATCCCAGTTAAACATGAGTGAGTTTGTGATATCCAGTTCACAAAGCGAACAGGAAAGAAGAGATAAACTACAGGCAATCTTAAACTCCATTCATAACGATGTATATCGAACACTTGTGATGGGTATGTTAAAATATGTCGGCAGAAAATTTATCGATTATCCTGCTGCCTCACAGATTCACCACAACTACTTAGGTGGTTTAAGTGAACACTCCATCAGTATGGTGGAAGTATGTCAGATGTTATGCAAGCACTATCCACAGCTTGACTATGATTTACTTGTATCAGGTGCACTCATCCATGATATTGGTAAGACAAGTGAAATGAGTGGCGCAATCGCAACAGAGTACACACTAGAGGGTAAGCTTGAAGGTCATATCTCTATCGCCAATGGCTGGTTAACAGAAGTAGCTGCACAAGAACACCTTGAAGATAGAGAAGAGACAGTCTTATTACATCACATGATACTATCCCATCATGGCAAGATGGAATTTGGCTCACCAGTAACTCCTCGCTTACAAGAGGCAGAAGTACTATATCTTGTGGATAATCTAGATGCTAGAATGAATATGTTAAAACAGGCACTCGATACCGTAAAACCTGGTAATTGGACAACGAAACTATTCGCTTTAGAGAATCGACAATTCTACAAGCCAAAGGGGAACCGGTAAGATGGATTTACGATTACTGACAGTACAACTATCACACAAAGTACTAAGGGCTTTTGGTCGTGGTGGATCTATGCCTGGTAGACTCGCACTCAAGATGGATCCAACATTTATCTCTAAGTTTCAAATGCCAAAAATTGTCATTCTTGTGACTGGTACAAATGGTAAGACAACAACATCCAATCTGATCGCAAGATCACTGGAACAAGCTGGTTTAAAAGTGATTAACAATCACCGCGGTGATAACTTGAATGTTGGTATTGCGACATTATTAGCAGCCAACTCTGATGCAAATTTTTGTATTCAAGCAGATGCGGCAGTGATTGAAGTCGATGAGTTAACACTCTATCGCCAATTCAAAGCACTAAAGCCAACAGCACTTGTGGTCAATAACTTCTTCCGTGATCAATTAGATCGCGCAGGAGAAATGGAAACCATCATCCGTAAGATACAAGAAGTCACACAAAATTTTACAGGTGATTTAATCCTGAATGGAGATGATCCAAATGTTGTCCGCATTGGTGATACAGCTAGGAGTGCACAGGTTCATTACTTCTCTGTATGTAAGAATGCGGTATCCACAGATACAACCAACGAAGCTAGTGAAGGTAAGTTTTGTCCACGCTGTGGAAATCCTTTGATATATTCGTATTATCAATACTCTCATATCGGTAGATTTATCTGTAAACATGATAATTTTGGGGATATTACACCATATACCTATGTAGAGAGTATTGACTATCAAAATGAGACATTTACAGTGGATCATATCCAGTATCATTCATTCATGAATACCATCTATGCTATCTATAACTGCTCTGCAGTCCTAACAGTGATGAAACTGTTAGGATTAGATACCAAGTACGCAAATGAGGTATTTACTAACTTTAAGATGAGTGAGGGAAGAAACGAAGTATTTGCCTTATCAAAACCATGCATTATTAACTTGGTGAAGAATCCAACAGGTGCAAATGAGGTCATGAAATATATCGTTGCACAACCAGGTGATAAGAATATCTGTATATTCTTAAATGACAATGCCCAAGATGGACACGACATCTCTTGGATATGGGATGCTCACTTTGAACGTCTAAATCAAAGTGATGTAAAGACAATCGTATGTTCTGGCTTACGTGCTTATGATATGGCACTACGTCTAAAGTATGAAGGTATGGAAGATCGTATCCAAGTCATTGAGGACAAAGAAAAAGCCATTCAATGGCTTGATCAAGCAAACATGAACTCCTATGTCATTGCGACTTATACCGCACTACATAGTGTGCGTGCAATCCTAGAGAAGGAGAGTACAAAATGAAGCTAAAGATATTATGGATGTATCACAATCTGATGGATTTATATGGTGATAAGGGAAACATAGAAGTTCTTCGCTATCGCGCAAGTAAACGAGGAATTGAAGTTGTTGTGGATACTTGTACGATTGGGGAAGAGAAAGATATCACAGACTATGATTTATTCTTTCTAGGTGGTGGTGCAGACCGTGAACAGACACTGATCTATAAAGATCTATTACAACGTAAGCCACAGATACTACAAGCATTAGACAATGGTATTGCGTGCCTATTAATCTGTGGGGGATATCAACTGTTTGGTCAATACTATTTAGACCAAGATGGTAATCGTATTGATGGACTTGGTATCTATGACTACTATACAGAAAGTAGTGATCGTGATCATCGCTGTATTGGTAATATTGTAGTTGAGACTACAATACAAAACCAAACTATAACAGTCGTTGGTTTTGAAAACCATGGCGGTCAAACCAAGAATGTATCCACAGTCTTTGGTAAAGTTCTTTCTGGTCATGGAAATACTTTCCATGATGGAACAGAGGGATTCATGAATGATCAGACAATTGCGACTTACATGCATGGTCCACTGTTACCAAAGAATCCTATGATTGCGGATGAGGTCATTCGTCGTGCATTAAAGAAAAACTATGGTGATTTACAACTTGATCCACTCAATGATGAATTAGAGAATCAAGCACACTATACAATGGTAAAACGTATCTTAAAGAAAAACTCTTAGAACTTATTATTCTAAGAGTTTTTAGATTACCCTTTTACTGTTTTGAGTACTTCATCCAAGTCTTGTGGCTTGGACTTTTCAAAAGTGAACTTACAAGCATCATCCTTGCTGTAGCGAGGGATGATATGGAAGTGAAGGTGTTGTACCGTTTGTCCAGCAACTTCACCACAGTTGTTTAGAACATTACATCCAGCAGCTTTTGTATTCTTTACAATCTGCTTAGCTAAAGTGGAAACTACACTTGCACATTGCTGGATTGTTTCACTGTCTGCCTCGATGATATTCTCAACATGTTTTTTTGGCATCACGATGGTATGACCATAGGTGACTTGTGAGATATCTAGGATGGCGAGTACATTGTCATCTTCATAGACGACTTTGGATGGGATTTGATGAGTGATGATATCACAGAATACACACATAGTTTTTCCTCCTGTATTGTGTTTTAAAAAAGTCGCAGGTTGACTGCGACATTATTTCATATCTTGAACAAGATTATCTGGGTATTGATCCTTAACAGCATCATAGATTGTCTTGTCATAAATATGGAAGTTATGTTTCTTAAAGAAGTATGTCGTTGCGTCAGCTGAGATTTGTTTCACAGTTTGTACAGCTGTAACTACTTCATCTTTCATCTTCGAAGCATCATCCTCATCTACCTTGATGACAAAGTAACTAGAACCATCACTCGAAGGGGATTCTGTCCAATCTTCATCCTTAGAATTTGATGTGATGATTGTACGTGCTAGTCCATCTAAGTCAGTGGATTCTGATGTATATAACGTAGAAGATGGAACTGTAGTCGCATTATGCGCTGCAGCGACTGCTACAAAATCAGTATTACCACCTTTTAGATCAGCGAGTGCCGCATCCGCATCACTTTGAGAGTTGAAAGTGATAATCGTAGCTTTAACTGGCTTATAAGTATCAACGATAGAATCGAAGTTTTCATCGATATATTGCTTGGTTAATTCCTGTGCTTGTAAGCTAGGAATTAAATAATCATTGAGGTAAGTATCTTCATCTAGGTTATTGTTCTTTAAGTAAGAGGCGAATGTATCACCATATAAAGACTTATAACTATCTAGACTAGATTGTGCAGACTGTTTCATTTCATCTGTTACTTCAACTTCCGCAATTGCGATTGCTTTGTTTGCGTCGTTGATGACAGTTGTAGCACCTGCATTTTGTTTCATGAGTGTGAATACATCACCCTTGGTAACAGTCTTATTACCAACAGAGAAGATGACTTCACTGCTATCGTTTAGTTTCGCTACTGCATCTGAACAACCAGCTAAAGTAGCTAAGAGGGCAACTGTACCAACGAAACCAGCTAATTTCTTATAGTTTCTCATTACTTTGTTCCCTCACTTTCATCTGTACTTACACCGAGTGACTTCTTGATAGAGTTTTCTAATTCTGTGTTTCCCTTGAAGTCAACGCCTAACTCTTGTGCCTTATCCCATAAAGCTTTATCAGCTAATGAAGTATCGTAATTCTGTACAAGTGTTAGATATGGGTTATCATCACCAGATAGTTCTTCTAGTTTAGATTGTGTTGTCGCATTAGCGATAATCTTAAAGTATCCGAATGAAGAAGAGCGTACCCATTGGCTAACTTCACCTTCATTTAATGCAAGGGATGTCTCTAAGAATGTCGCATCTAATGTCGAAGTATTCTTATCAATGACGCCTAATAAACCACCGTTAACGGATGTTGATGTATCTTCACTATGTCTGCTTGCGACATCTGCAAAGGAATCGCCAGCAGCTAATTCATCATCAACAGCCTTCATGCGAGCTGCTTCATCTTCTGTAGGTTCAGCAGAAGGGTTTGTTGTATCTGTGAATTTAATCAAGATATAAGATATTTGACGAATCTTTAATTCATCAAAGTGCTTCTGTGCATATTCAGCTGTTAACTGATTGACTTTTTGTTGTTGGATTAAGTATTCCTCAAGATCTGTATAACCAGTAGCTGCTAAATCACTTTGAAGCTTTGTCTCATAGTTATTACCATAAGATGTACGGTAGTTAGAAATAATGGATTCTGCTTGTTTTGCGGCAGAGTCTTTAATTTCATTTGTTGTTGAGATGCTGGCATCCGCAACTGTACGTCTGAATAGTGCTAACTCAGCGGAACTTCCATTTGTCTTAAACAATGTGTCATAGAATTCGGAAGCAGTTGTATCATTATCACCGATAGAATAAACTACATCCTCACCATTTACTTTTTTACCTTTTAGTTTTCCTTTATTGGTGTCGTAGATGTAGTATGTACTGATGACGATAAATATCGCTACTACTAACATTACGAACCAGTTCTTTTTCAAGAATTTGCCCATAATACCTCCTGTTTTTGGTATGAGAAACGCTTATTAATTATAGTGTATCTATAGCTTAATTGCAATTTAACCAAGCTGAAGTTTATGTGAAGGTAAGTACAATTTGATATAGATATAGGCTTTTTCACAAGAAATGAGATAGTTAAACCACATGAATTGTGTACTTAATGTTACAATAAGGAACGGAAATGAAGGTGATTGTGTGAGAACTTTAGAGATAAAAGACCTCCATGTATCGGTGGAGGATAAAGAAATTTTGAAAGGTGTTAACCTCACAATAGGAGAAAATGAGGTACATGCTTTGATGGGTCCTAACGGAAATGGTAAGTCAACATTATTGGCTGCGATTATGGGTAATCCTGTATATACCGTTACACAAGGATCAATCATATATGATGGTAATGATGTATTGGCTATGCCTGTTAATGAGCGCAGTGTGGCAGGTCTATTTTTAGCCATGCAGTATCCACAAGAGATTCCAGGTGTTACAAACAGTGACTTCTTACGTGCTGCGATGAATGTACGTAGGGAATCTCCAGTACCTCTGTTTACTTTTATCAAGTCCATGGAAAAGACGATCCAAGACTTACAGATGAAAGAAGATTTAGCACATCGTTTCTTAAACGAAGGTTTCTCAGGTGGTGAAAAGAAACGTAATGAAATCGTACAGATGGAGATGTTAAGACCTTCCCTTGCGATGCTTGATGAGATAGACTCAGGACTTGATGTCGATGCGATGCATATCGTCGCAAATGCGATTAACAATCTTCGTCAAGAAACAAAGATGTCATTGATGATTGTCTCCCATTACGAAAGATTCTTTGAACTCATTGAACCACAATATACACACGTATTAGTGGATGGAAAAGTTGTACTAGAAGGTGATGGTCAATTGGCACGTAAGATTGATAGTGAAGGTTATGATTGGATCTATGATGAATACGGCATTGAAGCACCTAAGGAAAAGCAGAAGAATAAGCGTGTCACAAATACGATTGGCACTTGTGCAGTACGTACTGCAGCAGAGGCTAAAAAATAATGGATACGATTCACATGAATACGGATATTCAACTATCACAGGGTTTTAGTCAATATGTGATTGATACACATCGTGATATTGAATTAACTTTTAGTGCCGATGCTGGCGAATACGAAGTTTTTGTACGTATTGTAAATGCAGGTAAACTACGTATTCGTACATTTGCGTATGAAGATGCGCATGTTAAATATTTATTCTGGAATGATATGAATCATGCATGTGATGTGGATGAAACACATGAGGTATTACGCAATGCAAATGTAGAGGTAGCACATGCGGAAATTAACCCATATGCAGTAAAGAGAAATACTTATATGGCATTGCGTGATACAGGTGCGATTGGTCATTTGGTTTCTTCTTCTTTAGTAGCTAGTGATAAGAACTATACGCAGAATGTTGTCAATTTTGCCAAGCATACAACAGGGCTGATTGATAACTTTGCGGTTGTACTAAAGGGTGGAAAGTTATATGTAGATGCCATTGGCAAAATTGTAAAGGGTGCCTCACGTTCTGAAAGTCATCAAAAATCACGTGTGATGTGTTTTGATGATGGACAAAGTTCTACCGTGATTCCTGAGTTATTGATCGATGAAAACGATGTACAAGCAAGCCATGCATTAACAATTGGTCGTATCGATCGCGAGCAGTTATACTACTTGCAATCAAGGGGATTAGATCAACGTCAATGTACTTCATTGATTAGTGCAGGCTATATGTATCCAATTACTGTGTTCTTAAGTGATGAAAAGCTACAGGAACAACTACATGCGGAAATGGAGGCGAAGTTAATTAACTTATGATAGATGTATACAAAATTCGCCAAGACTTTCCGATGATTGTAAATCATCCAAATTTAATCTATTTCGATAATGGTGCAACGACATATAAACCAAAAGCAGTGATCGATGCAATCTGTGGTTTCTATACAAACTTTACATCAAACGTTGAACGTGGTGACTATGAAACAGCAATCCAGGCAGATCGTGCATATGATCATACACGTGAAGTTGTTGCACGATTTATCCATTGCCAACCAAAAGAAGTTGTCTTTACTGCCAATATTACAGCTTCGCTAAACCAAGTCGCTTACGGTTTAGGAAAAGGCTGGTTAAAGAAGGGTGATGTTGTACTAACAACTCTGAATGAACATGCTAGTAATCTATTACCATGGTATCGTTTAGAAAAGGAAATAGGTATTAAGCTTGCATATATTCCAGTTGATAACCATGGTGTTGTTGACATGCAAGCATATAGAGACTTACTGAGCAGTGATGTGAAGGTAGTAACACTTGCAGAGACAACCAATGTTTTAGGCGCATTACAACCAATCAAAGAAATGACCAAACTAGCACATGAGGTTGGTGCCTTGATGGTAGTTGATGGGGCACAGAGTGTACCTCATCATGTGACGGATGTGATGGACAGCGATGTGGATTTCCTAGGCTTCTCCTCACATAAGATGTGTGGACCAGATGGTGTTGGTGTCTTATATGGTAAGTATGCATTGTTAGATAAAATGGAACCACTATTACTTGGTGGTGGTATGAATGCACGTTTTTCATCAGATGGTGAAGTGACATTAAAGAATGCGCCTATTAAGTTTGAAGCAGGTACACCGAATATCGAAGGTGTCATTGGCTTGGCTGCTGCCTGTGAGTACTTGATGTCCATCGGTATGGAAAATATCAGTGCTTATGAAAAAGAATTACGTGCATATTTTGCAAGTAAATTAAAAGAGTTAGATAACATCGACTTCTATAATCCAGAGAATGTTTCTGGACCTATTACATTTAATGCTAAGGGTGTCTTTGCCCAAGACGCTGCAGGTTACCTAGGTGCCAATCACATTGCGGTAAGATCTGGTAACCATTGTGCAAAAGTATTGCATGAGGTCATTGGTACAGATCAGACCATTCGTGCATCCTTGTATTTTTATAACACGAAAGAAGAAGTAGACCGATTCATCGAAGTTGCGAAGAAAATCAGTCTAGAGAATGCTGTTGGTATTTTCTTCTAAAGGAGTTAAGAATGAGTGAAGTAGAAAATTTAATGAATGATCCTCAAGTGTTGCGAGAGCTTATTATGGATCATTATCAATACCCACACAATCATAAGTTAATTAAAGATAATGGCTATATGTCAGTACATATGGCATCTGATAGTTGTATTGATGATATTACAGTACAATCTGATATCAAAGATGGCATCATTCAAGATATTCGCTTTGATGGTATTGCATGTACAATCTCAACAGCTAGTACTTCGATGATGACAGATTTACTCAAGGGTAAATCCATTGCGGAAGCTAGAGAAATTATCAAGAATTACTTCGATATGATTGAAGAAAAAGACTACGATCCTGAATTACTTCAGGAAGCGGTTGCTTTAAAGAACGTATACAAGCAAGCAAATCGCATTAAGTGTGCGACAATTGGTTGGAAAGCAATCGAAGAAATGATCGATGAAAGTGAGGCTAAGAAATGAGTGATCGAATTCAATTGAACACTGATGATGAAGCTGTCATATCATCACAAGACGATTACAAATACGGTTTCCATGATGATGTAAAATCTTTGATTGATACAGGTAAAGGCATCACAGAAGAAATCGTAAGACAGATATCTGCTTATAAGAATGAACCAGAATGGATGTGTGAGAAGCGTGTAGAAGCCTATCACATCTTTACTAAGAAAGAGATGCCAAAGTGGGGACCAGATCTAAGTGAGATTGATTTCCAAGACTTTACGTACTACCGCAAGGTATCTAACGAAACAGAAAAGAATTGGGATGAAGTTCCAGAAGAAGTCAAGAATACATTTGAAAGACTTGGTATTCCTGAGGCAGAGCGCAAGTTCCTTGCGGGAGTTACAACCCAATACGAATCTGAAGCTGTCTATCATAACATGTTAAAAGAAGTGGAAGAGAAGGGAGTTATCTTCCTAGATATTGATTCCGCTTTAAAGGAACAACCAGAATTATTCAAGAAATACTTCGGTAAGATTGTCAGTGCTGGTGACAATAAGCTATCTGCACTTAACAGTGCAGTATGGTCAGGTGGTAGCTTTATCTATGTGCCAAAAGGCGTCAAACTAGAAAAGCCACTACAATCTTATTTCCGTATCAATTCGGAATCGATGGGACAGTTTGAAAGATCCATCATCATCGTAGATGATGGGGCTGAATGTTCCTATGTAGAAGGCTGTACAGCCCCACAATACTCCAAGGACTCCTTACATGCGGCTGTTGTTGAAGTATACGTAGGTAAAAATGCTAAATGCAGATATTCATCTGTACAAAACTGGTCCGGCAATATCTTGAACCTAGTAACTAAGCGTGCAAGAGTTGATGCTGGTGGAACAATGGAGTGGATTGATGGAAACATCGGTTCTAGAATCTCTATGAAATATCCATCTTGCATCCTTGCAGGAGAAGGCGCAAATGGACTATGTATCTCCATTGCGGTTGGTTCAAAGGGACAATTCCAGGATACAGGTTCCAAGATGATCCACGCTGCACCAAATACACACTCTTCCATTATCTCTAAATCAGTATCTCGCAATGGTGGTGTAACGAACTTCCGTGATGAAGTACACTTTACACCAGCTGCTAGAAACTCTAAGGCACATATTGAGTGCGATACTCTAATCTTAGATGAATTATCCAAGAGTGATACGATCCCAATGAACTCAAATATGAATAACTCTTCGACGATCGAACACGAAGCGAAAGTTTCAAAGATTTCGGAAGATCAATTATTCTATTTGATGTCACGTGGTTTAAGTGAAGAACAGGCAACAGAAATGATTGTCATGGGATTCTTAGAGCCATTTACCAGAGAGTTACCAATGGAGTATGCTGTAGAGCTTAACCAACTGATGAAGTTAGATATGAGTGGTTCCGTTGGATAAGAAACAAGCACGCAGTTGTGGTTTACAAGCACGTGCTAGCATGTCTTCTTTATCACGCATGCATAAGAGTGAAGAAGTATGCAAGCAGGTACTTGCTAAAATCCATGCTGGCATGAAGATAGGTTGTTATGTGTCCATCAATGATGAACTAGATACTACAATGATTCTGCAGTATTGTTTTCATCAAAAGATTGATGTCTTTGTACCTAAGGTAGAAGGTAATACTTTAGGGTTTTACCAAATACAATCTTTTGATGACCTACATCCTGCATCGTTCAACTTATTGGAACCAAATACTGATATCATAATACAAGTCGAAGATATCGATATGATGATTGTGCCATTATCCAGTTATGATGAATACAATCATCGTACCGGATATGGTAAAGGGTATTATGATTCAGTACTAGGAAAATGTAAGTATAAAGTAGGCGTAGCCTTTCAATGTCAAAGAGTACTATCTATCGACATTGAAGAACACGATATTACTTTAGATGAAATCATTTCTGCATGAGATGATTTTTTTTATGAATAATTTATGAATATTCAGAGTTTCAAATATAGAATGCATGGAAACTCTGATATGATTACTTTGTCAAACAAGGAGAATGTCATGAAAAAAGTTATACTTGTTGCTGAATCAGGTGCAGATATACCAGCTGATATTGTGGAACAAGAAGGTATTTATATCGTTCCTATGCATGTAAGTTTTGATCAGGAAACCAAAGATGATGGATCATTTCCACCGTCCGATATTGTTACGTATTTTGAGAAGCATCTAAAGATACCAAAGACCAGTGGTTCAACCATTGTTGATTTTGATTACATCTTTGATCGTATCCATGAAGAACACCCAGATGCAAAGATTCTGTATTTAGCATATTCATCTGTAACAACTTGTTCTTATGGCTGTGCTAAGATTGCGATGGAAAATCGTCCATATATCACAGCCATTGATACCAAACTATATTCCATTGGACAAGGACAGATTGTTGTTAGGGTTGCGGAATACTTGAAACAGAATCCAGAATGTGAGATCGATGAAGCTGTACAAGTTTCCAATGACTTGATTTCACGTGGACATATGTCATTTATGCCTAAGACATTAGCGTTCTTAGTAGCTGGTGGTAGAGTCAGCAACGCCAAAGCATTGTTGGCAGGAGTACTCTTACTACATCCAAGTATTGAGGCTAAGGATGGTCATCTTGTGGCAGGAAAGAACTATCGTGGTAAGATGTCTCGTGTTATCTATAAGATGATGGATGATTTCATCCAAGCAAATCAGATTGAACAACAAGAAATTTGGTGTTGTACATGTGTTGGTTTCGATGAAAATCTTAAACCAGAGATTGATAACTACCTTCATAACAAAGGGGTTCAACGTGTACGTTGGAGTCAATGTGGTGGTGTAATCACAACACATGGAGGCCCTGGTGCCTTTGGTATTGCAGGCTTTACGCAGAAGTAATATAGGCGCCATGCGCCTTTTTAGATAATAATCACAGTCAAAAATATAAATATCATATATACTTAACAACGGGAGTGAATAATATGCATAATACAAGAAAAATACATGATGATATTTATTGGTTAGGTGCCAATGATAGACGTATTGAAAAATTTGAGAATACCTATACAGTACCGAATGGAATGTCTTATAACAATTATCTCATTTTAGATGAAATGACATGTTTGATAGATGGAATCGATACTGCGGTTTCCAATCAGTTTCTAGAGAATCTGCTCTATGTTTTAGAAGATAGAAACTTAGATTTTATGATTGTTAATCATATGGAACCAGATCACTGTGCGATGATTCCAGAACTTGTAAAGATGTATCCAGGGATGCAGATAGTCGCAACAGCGCAAGCTTTCAAGATGATGAACCAGTTCTATCATCTTGACTTACAAGGTCGTACAATTGTTGTAAAAGAAAATGATCAACTAGCACTAGGAAAACATACATTGCAGTTCTTCATGGCTCCAATGGTACATTGGCCTGAGGTAATGGTAACCTATGATACAAGTGATAAAGTACTCTTTAGTGCAGATATCTTTGGCAGTTATGGAGCCATGAGTGGTAATATCTTTGCAGATGAAATTGATTGGCAACATACATTCAAGGATGAATGTAGAAGATATTATGCATGTATTGTTGGTAAGTATGGCATGCAAGCAAGTGCAGTGTTGAAGAAACTCGAAAAGTTAGAGATTGGGATGATATGTCCTTTACATGCACATATATGGCGCAAGGATTTTGATCAGATTCTAGATTTATATAAGCACTGGACTAGTTATACACCTGAAGAGAAACAAGTAGTTATTTACTACGGATCTGTATACAACAATACAGCAAATGCGGCGGATATCTTGGCTGTTAAACTTGCAGAGAAGGGTATTACAAATATCCAGGTATACGATACATCTAAGAGTGATTTATCATACATGCTAGCAAGTGCATTCAAGGCACATACATTGGTATTTGCGGCCGCAACATATAATGCTGATGTATTTGATTCTATTCAAGCTTTATTAACAGAGATTCAACATCATAACTTATCCAATCGTAAGATTGGTTTGATGGAGAATGGTTCATGGGCACCAATGGCAAATAGTATGATGGAAAAACAAGTATCAACTTGGAAGAATACAGAGATGCTTGAACCAAAGGTACGTATCGTATCTTCTGTGGATGAGGTAAGTCTTAAACAGATAGATGAGCTAGCAGATGCGATTGTAAACTCTGTGAAGGAGTAAAGATTATGGTGATATTTGTAAATACATTTGTGATTATCTTTGGAGGCTTGAATATGATCGCAGCCTCCAACCATATGTCTGTCAACAAGAACAACAGTATTTTGATGATGGTTGGTGGACTTCTTGCGGTACTTTCGATCTTTCTAAAAATTTTCTTGTTAAGAAGTTCTGTGTATTTATTGGTACTTGGTTTTCTATGTATTAGTATCGCTGCTTTCTTGAATGGAAAGCAGAGTGGTAAGTTAAATATTATGCATCATATCATACGTTTATTCATTGAGGTTGTATTGGTAGTGTTGTATGTGATGTTTTAAAGGAAGCTAGCTTTTCACTAACTTCCTTTTTTAAAGTGCATTCTAGATTGTGTTGATGACTTTTTGTTGAGGAGTTGTTGTCTTTGCGGTGACGATCTTTGGAAAATTACCACCACTAGCTTCTAATGATTCTTGGATAGCTGCATAGATATCTCTTGCCTTACCCTCAGGTGAGATAATCGCAATATTGGTTGTCTCATCTTGTGTTGTGATTAAGACTTTACGTATATCTTGAATCATTGCGTAACTTCGTTAGTCTTTGGTTGGTTGCTAGAGAGACTGTTGTGCATAAGTTGAAACATAACTTTGTGAAAAAGCATTTTAAAATCCTATTGTAAAAGTAAAAAAGTTCAATTATAATATCGAAGATTTAAGTAGTTGGCTCTAGAAGGGGTTTCATATGAAAACAATCTTAAGAAACACAACAGTCTTTACGCGAAAGGGTTTTGAGAAGATGGATATCGCTACCTTCGGTGATAGACTTCTTGTCCTATTTGGTGTTTCAGACATTGTTCAAAGTGACGATATCATTTTTGACTTCGACAATAAATATATTTTACCGGGTTTCGTTGATGTACATGTACATTTCCGTGAGCCCGGCTTTTCTTATAAAGAAATGATCGACACAGGTTCAATGACGGCTGCACATGCAGGATTGACAACAGTATTTACGATGCTTAACTTAAATCCACCTACTTGTAATTATGCAAGCCTCAAACAACAACTCGATCTCATTGAAAAGTTATCGCTACATTCGTAGATGGAGAACTCGTCTATCAAGACGAGAAAGAAAGATAAATCTTTGTGGAGGGAAAAGAGTGAGAATTATTGAGAATACAAAAATAGCACTGGATACGTACAAGATGATATTACAACCAACTGGTCCAGAATCTGAGAAGTTAAAAGCTTTAGTACCAGGTCAGTTTATCAATATCAAAATTGAGGGCTTCTATTTACGTAGACCAATCTCCATCGCAGATTGGGACGATGAAAGCCTAATCATCATTTACAAGGTAGTAGGCAAAGGCACAAAGGCATTAAGCCATATGGAAACAGGAATTGCATTAGATATTCTTTGGCCTTTGGGAAATGGCTACAACCTAACTTGGATTCCTAATTCATCGATATTGATTGGTGGTGGAGTAGGTGTTCCTCCAATGTATGGTTTAGCGAAAAAATTAGTTAAAATGGGAAAGAAGCCAAGAATCATTCTTGGTTTTCGAGAGAAGAATCAAGTTTTCTATGATGAAGAATTTAGAAAACTCGGTTTAGAAGTCGCAGTGTATACAGAAGATGGTTCCTATGGAGAAAAGGGCTTTGTGACAAATGGGTTTGATCAAGCAGAGTATGTTTGTGCCTGTGGACCTGAACGTATGTTAGAAGCGATTTATCGTAAAGTGCAGGATGGTCAATATAGCTTTGAAGCACGCATGGCATGCGGCTTTGGATGCTGTATGGGTTGTTCATGCGAAACACTTGTAGGAAATAAGCGTATCTGTAAAGAAGGACCAGTTCTTTTACATAAGGAGTTATTATGGAAGTAAATACAAAAGTAAATTTAAGTGGGTTAATTCTAGATAATCCAGTGATTCCAGCTAGTGGCACCTTTGGTTTTGGCAAAGAATATGTAGACTTTTATGACATCAATATCTTAGGTTCAATTTCTATCAAGGGAACTACTGTTCAAAGACGTAAGGGAAACCCTCAACCTAGAATCGCAGAATGTAATTCTGGATTGATTAACTCTGTAGGTCTTGAAAATCCAGGCATGGAAAATGTAATTCAGAAAGAACTCAAAGATTTAGAGATGATCTATCGAAAACCAGTTATTGCAAATATCAGTGGTTTTTCAGTAGATGAATATATAACACTGGCAAAAGAAATGGATAAGGTTGATAACGTTGGTATTATCGAGGTCAATATCAGTTGTCCAAATGTATACCATGGAGGTCTGGTATTTGGCACAAATGCAGATAATGTTAGAGAACTAACAAAGAAAATCAAAGAAGTCACAACAAAACCTATCTATATGAAGCTTAGTCCAAACGTAACAGATATCAAAGAAATTGCACGTGCAGCACAAGAAGGTGGAGCAGATGGTATTTCACTCATCAATACACTGATGGGAATGCGTATTGATATCAATCGTAGAAAACCAGTCATTGCCAATACAAAAGGTGGCTTCTCTGGACCTGCAATTTTTCCAGTTGCGTTAAGGATGGTATATGAAGTTTACGAGGCAACAAATCTTCCAATTATTGGTATTGGTGGTATCTCAAGTGCTGAAGATGTAATTGAGATGATGATGGCAGGTGCTACTGCTGTACAAATTGGAGCCGCAAATCTAATCAATCCTATGGCATGTAAAGAAATCATAGAAGAGCTACCTATAGTAATGAAAAAACTAGGAATTACTTCACTTGATGAAATCATAGGAACTGCACATAAAGACTAGGAACGAGAATCGTTCACATATAAACCAAAAATGGGGAAAGACATTTTATTGAAATTTCAAAAATCAACAGTAGTGATGAATCATTGATGAATGGTGATGTAATTAATTTCATTTTAAACCCAAAGATACTTTCTCTTGAAAAATGGGGATAGACCTGGATTGGTCAACCCCATAGAATACTACTTAATAGGTCGTCAGAAATGATAATACAAGTGTAGCGCCGTATACAAAACCGTACGTACGGTGCAACGAGAGGGTTGATGATAATCAAATAAATTGATTATCATCACTCTACTCTATTAACTTAGATGGATTTTTGTAGTAGTTCAATGATTTCTTGTTTTGGCTTAGATGAGCGTGCGGTGACGATCTTTGGTGATCCACCACCACTAGCTTCTAATGATTCTTGGATAGCTGCGTAGATATCTCTTGCCTTACCCTCAGGTGAGATAATCGCAATATTTGTTGTCCCATCTTGTGATGTGATTAAGACCTTTGTAGATGTTAAAGAATTGAGTAAGCTTTGTGCGACATTACGCATACTATTAACATCGACAACATCCACTAGAATCGTATCTTCTAGTTTGAGGATGTCCTGTACTTTGTAGGCTGTTAATTGTTTTTGTAGTTCATCAATTTCTTTCTTATACGCTTTGTTTGAATCACGTAATGTCTGTACGCTATCTACGATTTCATCTTCCTTCGCATTTAAGACTTTGTGCATATCTTGAATCATGGTGTAATACTTCTTAAGTCTTTGATTGGTTGCTAGAGAGACTGTTGTGTATACACGTGTACCACGTGAAGTCTTTTCACTACCTAAGATGACGAAGCTACCAATTTGGTTGACATTATCAACATGTAATGTACCGCATGGTTGTGAGTCTAAACCACCAAATGTTACGACTCTAACTTGTTCGTGGTTCGCATATTTTTGATCAGGATATTCACTTCCTTTATAGTAGGTGAATGTAGATGGAATATCCTGTAGTAAAGCATTGTTCATAAAAGTTTGTAGGGTATTGAGGTGTTGTTCATCAATATCCTTACTATTCACTTCAAACCACTCATTATCAGGATTGACACCAACCGCAACAAGATACATACCTAACTTTTCATAATATCCATCTAATAGATGGAAGGCACTTTGTACAGTTGTGTTTGTAATTCTAGTTTCTGGATCAACTTCCATATGAATTGGATTTTCTAGTTTTCCATCTACTTTGTGGTAGAGAACATCATCTTCCCATTTTAAGTCAATGACTTGCAGACCATTAATGGTACCTTTATCGGCTAGCATACCACCTTTTTCTCCATAGAAGATTGTTTCTTCGAAGACGTAGTAGCCGTCTTTTTCTTCTTTGATCGTTGTATCAAGGTTAAATTTTAACCATGCATCAATATATGACATTTTGTCCTCCTTTGTTTTCTAAATTATATCATAAATAACTGTTATAATATTTTCATGGAAAGCAAGAGAAAAACAGTCATTGGTATACTGGCACATGTAGATGCTGGAAAGACTACATTGATCGAAAGTATACTTTATAAAACAGGTGCGATACGTAATTTTGGTAGAGTAGATCACCAAGATTCCTTTTTTGATTATGATGAACAAGAAAGAGATAGAGGAATAACCATCTACTCTAAGGAAGCACATTTTATCTATCAAGATGTTGAAGTTTATATTATCGATACTCCAGGTCACGTAGATTTTTCATCAGAGATGGAACGAACACTATCCATACTGGATATGGCAGTACTGGTAATCAATGGACAAGATGGTGTACAGGCCCACACAGAGACAATCTGGAAGTGTTTAGAGTACTATCATGTTCCTGCTGTAGTATTTGTAAATAAAATGGATATTACACGTCTTAGCAAAGATGAACTCTTTTATGATGTGACAAAACAGCTTTCATCAACATGTATCGATTGGCAAAGTGATAATCGAAATGAAGAAATCAGTCTTTCTAGCGATGCATTACTAGAAGAGTTTGAAAAAGAAGGATCACTATCCAATGATTCTGTAATATCTAGTTTTTATCAACGCCAATTCTTTCCGTTGCTGTTTGGCTCTGCTTTGAAAGTGGAGGGGGTTGATACACTATTGGATGTCATCGCAAAACTATCACAGGATAAGAAATATCCTGAAGAATTTGGTAGTCGCGTATACAAGATTACGATGGATGAAAACCACACACGATTAACCCACATGAAGATTACAGGTGGATGCTTATACGCAAAACAAAAGTTATCAGATGATGAAAAAGTCGATCAAATCCGTCTGTATCACGGCATCAGATATACATTGCTAGATAAAGCAGAAGCAGGTATGGTCGTAGCGATAAAGGGATTAAAACAGATTGAAGCGGGCGATGGCCTTGGCTTTGAACAGGATACAAGCAAGCCAATTTTAAATGCATACATGGACTATCACATAGTGTATCCAAGTGATTGCGACCTACTTGCGTTAAATCAAGCATGTCGTATCATCAGTGAAGAAGATCCTTCACTACAGATATGTATCCAAGAGAATACACACCAAATCGATGTACATATCATGGGTGAGATGCAGATGGAAGTCTTGCAGAAACGCATCTTTGATGAATGTGGAATCTCCGTAGGGTTTACCAGCGGAAAGATTATCTATCTTGAAACGATACAAGAGACAACACGTGGTGTTGGTCACTTTGAACCACTACGACACTTTAGCGAAGTACAGGTACGTATTGAGCCTGTCAGTAGAGGAAAAGGAATTATCATCGCCAGTGAAACATTTTCAGACCAACTTTCCTTTAACTATCAAAACGCAATCCTATCCGCATTGCGTACAAAGAAACACCGTGGTGTATTAACAGGGAGCCAATTAACAGATGTTAAGATTACTCTAACAGCTGGTAAAGGTCACTTAAAACATACACAGGGTGGTGATTTCCGCCAAGCCGCAACACGGGCAGTTCGTCAAGCATTGATGAAAACCACATCGATTTTATTGGAACCATACGTACAGTTTAGCTTGAAGGTTCCAACAGAATCACTATCTAAAGCATTGTTTGATTTAGAAAACAAAAAAGCTAAATTCGAGATTAAAGATAGTGATGGAGATATAAGTCAAATCCAAGGAAGAGGTAGCGTCAAAGAGTTGGCTCACTATCAAAACGAAGTGAGTGCATATACCAAGGGACTTGGTCGATTTGCCTACCAGATGGATGGATATGATATATGCATGAATCAAGATGAAGTTATCAACAACATGCATTATGATCCTGAAGGTGATTTACGAAATCCTTCTTCATCTGTATTCTGTGCAAATGGTAGTGGTTTTACAGTAACTTGGGATAAGGTAGATGAATATCTAGGAATTGATGAAGTTAAGAAAGAATCTACATCAATTCACAGTAACAAGATACGTGTTGATGAAGATGAACTAAAGAGAATCTTTGCTAGTTCAACTTCAAATAATCGTAATCCCAATAAACAAAAGCCAGAGAAAAAGAAGATCAAGGAAGAGAAACCAAGACAGATTATACATCTACATAAATGTCTTATCATTGATGGATATAACATGATATTCTCTTGGGATATCTTCAAAGAATATCGTCAAGATGAATTGGCAATTTCACGTCAAAAGTTATTGGATATTTTGTATAATTATCAAGGATATACAAATGAGAAGATGATTGTGGTATTTGATGGTTATCGCGTGAAAGATAACCTTGGCACTGACTATCGTAAGAATGATATGGAAGTCGTATATACCCACAGCAATGAAACTGCAGATGCGTATATCGAACGTCTCGTTTATGAAAACAAGAATCTCTACGATATGACTGTGGCAACCTCAGATGGACTGATCCAAAATGCAATCTTTGCCCAAGGTGCTAAACGCATGTCAGCAAGAGAATTCTACCAACAAATCAAATACGTAAATCAACAGATTGATGAACAACTGGAACACAGGAGATAACGATGGCAAAATTATACTTTTACTATGGAGCGATGGGAAGCTCAAAGACTGCTAATGCTTTAATGGCTGACTACAACTATCAAGAAAGAGGACAGAAGACCATACTTGCAAAAACAAATATTGATACACGTGATGGCAAGAACATCATTCGCTCTCGTATTGGTTTAGAAAAAGAATGTATCTTACTAACAGATATCTGTTCAATGGAAGAGAGCAAACTAAAACAATATGACGCAATCATCGTAGATGAAATACAGTTTGCAAAAAAAGAACAGATTGATTTCTTGGCACATATTGTAGATGACTATAAAGTGCCAGTACTATGTTATGGTTTACGTTCAGACTTCCAGTTAAATCTATTTGAAGGTAGCCAACGATTATTAGCGATTGCGGATGAAATCCATGAAGTTAAGACAGTTTGTTGGTGTGGTAAGAAAGCTATCTGCAATGCACGTTATAACGCAAATGGAATTGTAAGAGAAGGCTCCCAGGTACTATTAGGTGCTAACGATGAATACATTGCTTTATGTCGAAAGCACTTCATTGAAGGTAAACTTCATGGTGAAGCAGTTGGTTTGAAGAAGTAGAGTTGGTTATTACAAATAATTGGGATAAACAATGATATGTTTATCCCTTTTTTCATATGTTTCATGATATACTTTTTTACATTGCGAAAGGAGAACTGAGGATGTTTAAACATAGACAAACAGATATGTTAAATGGAATTATTTGGCAGGAAATTCTGCTGTTTTTTGTGCCCATTATGTTTGGTTCTATCTTTCAACAGCTATACAATACAGCGGATGCGATGGTTGTAGGTAACTATGTAGGTAAAGAGGCACTTGCTGCAGTAGGTGGATCAACAGGTGTTGTGATTGGTCTGTTGGTAAATTTAATTGTAGGTTTATCTTCTGGTGCGACTGTCGTGATTGCGCAAGCCTATGGTAATAACGATTATAATACGGTACAAAAATCAGTTCAGACTGCCATGAGTTCTAGTGTATTTATTGGTGCGGTATTTACTATCTTTGGTGTAACACTAGCACCATGGGCAATGCATGTATTGAATGTACCTGCAGATATCATGGATTATTCTGTTCTATATCTTAGAATCTATATGTTAGGTATGATACCTACAATGATTTATAACAGTGGTGCTGGTATCTTACGTGCGGTTGGTGATTCTAAAAGACCTCTGTACTTCTTGGTAGCAGCTTGTATTACAAATATTGTATTGGATGTGTTATTTGTTGTTGTGTTCCATTGGGGAGTTGCTGGAGTATCTATTGCGACTGTAGTATCGCAAGTTGTCAGTGGTGTTTTAACACTATATATTTTATCTTCTGAAGATAGTGCATATCACTTTAATATCCGTAATTTGACATGTGATTTCCATATCCTAAAACAGATTATGGTCATTGGCTTACCAAATGGTATTCAAGGTGCACTTTATAGCTTTGCGAATTTATTCATTCAAGCCAGTGTAAATGGTTATGGTACCAATACGGTTGCAGCTTATACAGCTTTCGGTAAAATTGATGCGTTGTTCTGGAATTTCTCTGGTGCGATAGGTACTGCTGCCTTGACATTTGTCGGACAAAACTTTGGGGCTGGAAAAATCAAGCGTATGAAGCAGGGTGTATGGAACTCTGTTGGTATCTATACGATAGGAACACTGATTATTTCTAGTTTGTTATATTTCTATGGCAATGTTGTCTGTGGATGGTTTACATCTGATCAAGAGGTAATAGATATCTGTGTAAGAATGCTTAGACAGCTATGTGTATTTTGGCCTGTGTTTGTATTCATTGAGATATATGCATCAGCTACACGTGCGTGTGGAGATTCCATCTATCCAATGTTAATTACGATGTTTGGCATAGGTGTGTTAAGAATTGTTTATATTCTATTTGTGCCATCTAGTACAGTTTATCAAGCATTATGGATCTTCCCAGTATCCTGGGTGATTACAAGTACGATTTTTGTGATTTATTACTTCCAAGGAAGTTGGTTAAAGCGCAGTATTAAAATACGGCATATAAAGATTGTTGAGGAATAAGGGGAAACTCTTATTCTTTCATTTTTGTAAGATATCTGTTGTGTTTGTCATCTTAGATAAATGCATGTATGTATGATTGTTTTTATACTATCTTCATATACTGGAGGTTTTTATGAAGATAGTAAAGAAAGTAGTGAAGTGTTTATTATGTGTAGTGTTGATTGTAGTGATTGCACTGGGTATTTATAATCTATTTCCTCTTGCTACAGCAATGCATAAAATAGATGGAATTGAAGATAGTCAAAAGAAAGTCAGTGAGATTGAAGTTAGTGATCAAACGAAAATATTCGCTTTGGGTGAGGCAAGTCATGGGAATCATGAATTTCAAGATTTAAAATTAGAAGTATTTGATAATCTTGTAGAGAATGATGGATATCGGACATTTGTATTGGAATGTGATTATGGTGAGGGATTGAAGTTGAATGCATATATCCATCATGAAATGGATATTAATCCAATCGATACGTTTTCTTTTGATATCTATCACAGTCAAGAGATGTTAAATTTGATCGATTGGATGAAGAATTATAATCTTGTACATCCGGATGATATGGTTTCTTTCTACGGTATGGACATTCAGAATCCTGCATCGAGTATTGAGATGATAGATGGGTATTGTAAGAAGAATGGTATTGTGGTGGATTCTGCTATACATGCATTACTTATGAAAAATAGTGTATATGCATACAACCAAAATGAAATCAATCAGATAGAGTCATACATGCATGATTTACAATCAAAGATTAGCGATGAAACGATTGTGTACGCTACTAACAATATTATCAACGGTTTAGAATATGTACGTATCTATCAAAATCATCCAGGTGAAAGTAATCAAATACGTGATGAGTACATGGCCAATACTGTTTCATGGATTCAACAACATGAAGATAAACCAATTATGGTATCTGCTCATAATGGACATGTCAGTAAAACAGCTAGTTATACAAATATGGGAACATTATTAAAGCAAAGTTATGGGGATGCTTACAAAGTCATTGGTACAGATTACTTTATGACTTTGGATAATATCTCTACAGGCAATCGTCGTATGAATCTATTCTTTTATTCCTGTGATACACTTGCATATCAAGCTAAGTACACGCAAGAGAATAGATATTATCTAGACTTTACTCAAACATCCACAAAGATACAGGATATGATTCATTCTTCTATGCCTAGTGGTTCACTTGGTGAGGGGTTTGATTGGTTGATGTATGTACTACCAACTAGAACAACGATGATTTATACACCACCAGTGGATATGTATGATGGTATGATTTACGTGTATTTTGTACATCCAATTCATTATAAAAAGTAGCCTAGGCTACTTTTTATCAGTTCTAAATATGATGCGTTTTACTTCTTCTAAGGTATCGTGATAAAGATGAGAGTCTATCTTAGGGAAGGCATCAATCATACGTTTTGTAAGATTGAACTTGTCTGAGGATAATGTCTCTTTGATAGAGTTGATCTTTTGTTGAAGCTCTGCAAGTTGTTCATCTTTAAATTGAACTGCAGTATCTTTTACGTTAACAATGCTTTCTTTCAGCTCATCTCCCGCAAGTTTTGCTTGTACGCTAGCTTCGTTTACTTTCTGTGCAGTTTCATATGCACTACCACCAATACGCTCTGTTAATTCATTGCTGACAAGGCGTAGGGTACTTTGTAGCTTATCTAACTGTGCAAGCTTTTTGTTTAAGCCAATCATGATAGATACTGAAACGATGATATCTACCAGGATTGTAAGATAGATTGCCAGTAAAATCCACCAACCGATGCGTTCGGGTATCCAATTAACAAAGTCAATCATCATAGGGTGAATAAAACCAAGAGCGATAACGCAACCCACACCCCAAGCTAATGAGAATACCAAGCATACATAGCCATTGATATTTAGTGGCATATCACGATAATCCCATAGACGTGCATGGAAGAGGTGGTCTAACACCCATCCACCTATATATTCAACTAACGTACATACAATCAAACCAACATTGAATATAACTAAGAAGTTGATGTGTTGGATATCTGTCTTTGTGATTGTTGTTAATATCGTAATCAGTGCCAGCATACCAAATCCATAGATGGGGCAAACTGGACCATTTAAGAATCCTCTGTTGATAACCTTTCCGACGATGGCTCCATGAAACGAAACTTCAAGTATCCAGCCGAGAAAGGAGTAGATTGAAAAATAAAAAAGTATTTGGTAAATCGTCATACACAACTCCTAACATATATGATGATAACGTATCTAAGGGGTGTAAGACAAGAAAAACGGTAGCCATTGGCTACCGAATTAACGCTTATGATATAGCTTTTTATGTTGGTGAATTGGATCAAATGTGACATTGATACCAAGTTTACGTAGGACATTCTTATCTTCTTCTGGCAAGATGACAGTAGAATGTGCTTCGCTTCCTTTTAGATTACCTAATTCTTTCATCGCTTTATCTGCTTCTTGATTGTTCATAGCAGTAATCGCAAGGGCGATGAGCAATTCATCTGAATGTAATCTTGGGTTATGATTGCCAAGATGATCAATCTTTAGACTTTGGATAGGCTTTACATATTCAGGCTCGATTAGATGAACTTTCTTTTCAATGCCACTTAACTTCTTAATTGCGTTGATGATCACTGCAGCGGATGGTCCAAATAATGAGGAAGTCTTGCCAGTTACAATTTCACCGTTAGGTAACTCAAGTGCTAATGCAGGACTGCCTGTCTTTTCTGCTTTCTCTCTTGCGACAAGAGCGACTTTGCGATCAGTAGGGGAAATACCACATTCATTCATGAGTAACTCAATCTTCTTGACAGCGGATTCAGGAATTCTTTCTTCTTTGAAGTCTACAAGAGCTTGATAGTAACGACGGATTGTCTCTTGTTTGGCTGCTTCAATGGCAGCTTCATTATCTGTGATACAGAAACCAACCATGTTTACGCCCATATCCGTAGGGGAAGCGTATGGAGATTTATTCAGGATTCTTTCGATTGTGCGATTTAATACAGGGAATACTTCAATATCACGGTTGTAGTTAACAGCTGTTTGATTATACGCTTCCAAGTGGAATGGGTCGATCATATTGACGTCATTCAAGTCAGCTGTAGCTGCTTCATAAGCTAGGTTTACTGGGTGATGTAGAGGTAAGTTCCACACCGGGAATGTTTCGAACTTCGCATATCCAGAAGTGATACCGTGAAGTTGATCATGATAAAGTTGAGAGATACAGGTAGCGAGTTTTCCAGAACCAGGACCTGGTGCAGTTACGACAATGAGGTTACGAGATGTCTTTACATACTCATTCTTGCCAAGTCCTTCATTTGAGACGATGTAATCAATATCTGTAGGATATCCCTTGATAGGATAGTGTAGGTAGGATGCGATACCATTCTTCTTGAGTTGGTGACGGAATGCATCTGCAGCAGGTTGGTGTGCATATTGTGTGATCACAACAGATCCAACATAGATGTCAAGGTCATGAAAAGCGTCTAATAGACGGAATACTTCTTGATCGTAGGATACACCTGAATCACCACGCGCTTTTGTGTGTTCGATGTTATTAGCGTTAATACAGATTAGGATTTCTACTTGATCTCTTAGCTCTGTTAAAAGTTTTACTTTATTGTTAGGATTGTATCCAGGTAATACGCGTGCTGCGTGATAGTCCTCAAACATCTTACCGCCAAATTCCATATACAATTTACCGTTGAATTGACCGATACGATTTAAAATTTTGTCTCGTTGTAAGTTTAAATATAATTCTGAATCAAAAGCCTGTTTTCTCATAATTAAAATTTCCTCCAGCAAAGAGTATATCAAAAATAACCTCCTTTTTGGAGGATGTTTTTAAAATTGATATACTTAATTCAAAGGAGTTTATATATGCGTTTAGAAGATGAGTTATTTCGATTTCTAAGACCAGATGTCAAGAAATTGGAACAATATGGTTTTATAAAAGATAGAAATCGATATGAATATACAAAAGAATTAATCGATGTATGTATGACTGTAATTGTTGTGGTAGATAAGGGTAGTTTGTATGGCAAAGTAATCGACAATCAAACAAGGGATGAATACATTACCATACATACCGCAGGTAATAAAGGGAATTACGCTACTAAGGTACGTACACAATATCTAGAGGTATTAGAGGATATTGCAAGTCATTGTTTCTATCGTGTTACATATGCAAGTGATCAAGCAAACAGCATGCATGAATGGATGACTAATACTTTACATGATATCTGTGGTCATCCATTTACTAAAGTGGTGAATCATAAGCGTGTAACAGCAGAGGATGTCAGTGCATATCACCAACAGGACAATAATAAGTTGTATGCGATGATGTTAAGTATATCTAGAAGTAAAGTGGATGGTAAAGATGATACAAATCTAGAAGATATTATCACCATCAAAGTAAACCCAGACGACATACATGCATTACTTGAAAAAGATGGAATCTATCCAGGATATCATATGAATAAGAAACACTGGATATCCATTATCATGGATTCTAGTGTTGAAGATAAGCAGATACAACAACTGATTATAGAAGCTAGAAAGCTTGTTGGAAATCATAGATCAGTGAATCATACATGGGTCATTCCAGCAAATCCTAAATATTTTGATGTCGATCACGCGTTTCAAGAAAGTGATTTGTTATATTGGAATCAACGCGCCAACTATACAGTTGGAGATACGTTGTTTATCTATTATGGAAAACCTTTTAGCCAACTACGTTACATGTGTAAGATTGTTGAAAAGGATATCAAATTCCATGACAAACAGGGTAATCCAATTGATGAGAATCTCTATATCCGTATACAGAAAATGCACTTTTTTGATGATGGTGAGTTGAATCGCAATTTTATTGCCAAGTATGGCTTAACAAGCATAAGAGGTGCTAGGTCTATGCCTAAGGAATTAATGATGCAAATTGCGAAAATGTATCCATTTTTGGTGATATAATATTGCAATCAAGGAGAGATATTATGACAGAATTAAAAGATAGAAGTCAGATAGATGTAGCTGATACTTGGGACTTAACCAGTCTATTTGCCAGCGACGAGGATTGGCAAAAGGCGTTAGATGCTTTAGACGCTGATATTCAAAAAGCAGCTTCCTTTCATGGAACATTGAAGGATGCGGATCACATTTTAGGATATTTTGAAGCATCCGATGCTTTGGACATTGCATTGAATAATGTGTTTGATTATGCAATGTTACGCAATAGTGAAGATACAAGAGATACGGCAGGACAAAACATGTATGCCAAGGCTTATGCAAAAGCCATCGAGGCAACAAGTGCAGTTTCTTATGCACAACCTGAAATCTTAAGCAATGATGAATCTGTATTAGACAGTATCATCAATGATCCTAAACTACAGGATTATGCCTTCTACTTAAAAGATATTGTTCGTAACAAGGCACATACTTTAAGTGCAAGTGAAGAGAAATTACTTTCAAGTTTAGGAGAGGTTTTATCCGCATCTGGTAGAACAAGTGAGACATTGATGGATGCGGACTTGGTATTTGATAGTGTTGAAGATGGTCAAGGAAACAAGCATGATGTGAATGGATCAAGCTATATTCTTTTGCAGAGTAGCGATGATAGAGAATTACGTAAGAATTCTTTTGAGTCCTTATACAAGGGATATAAACAACATATCAATACATTCGCCTCAACATATAGCACAACTGTAAAATCATCCGCTACACAAGCACGTATCAGAGGATATGAATCTTCTCGTCAAGCAGAGATGTTTTCTGATAACATTCCTGTTAGTGTTTATGATAACTTAGTAGAAACTGTACACAAACATTTACCAACAATGTATCGCTATGTCAGTCTTCGTAAGAAGATGATGGGATTGGATGAATTACATTATTATGATGTATACGCTCCTTTACTAAAGGGTAGTGCAAAATCCTATACATACGATGAAGCCAAACAAATGGTATTAGACGCAGTAAGTCCACTTGGTAGCGAATATACAGATGTAGTAAAAAATGGATTAGAAAACCGTTGGGTCGATGTATATCCAAACAAGGGTAAACGTGGTGGAGCGTATTCATCAGGTACATATACATCCAATCCATACATCTTAACCAACTTTACAGGTACATTGGATAGCGTATCAACATTGGCACATGAGATGGGACATTCCATGCATAGCTATCGTACAAACCACACACAACCAGCACACTATGCAAACTACTCCATGTTTGTAGCAGAAGTAGCTTCTACTGTAAATGAGAACTTACTCATTGAACAACTACTACAAAAGGAACAAGATCCAGCATTGCGTATGGCACTATTGAATCAATACATGGAAGGATTTAAGGGAACAATCTATCGTCAGACAATGTTCGCTGAATTTGAAAAAGAGGCACATGCGGCAAGTGAACGTGGTGAGACTCTAACAGCTGAATTCTTAAACCAACTATACTTTAAACTAGTGAAACAATACTTTGGCTCAGATTTAGCATTGGATGATGCAGTACAGTATGAGTGGGCACGTATTCCACATTTCTATCGTCCATTCTACGTATATGTATACGCAACAGGATACAGTACAGCAGTTGCACTATCTGAGGGTATCCTACATGGTGGAAAAGAGAACGTACAAAAGTATCTAGAGTTCTTATCCATGGGTAGCAGTGCATATCCAATTGATGAGTTAAAGCATGCTGGTGTCGATCTTACAACACCACAACCAATTGATATTGCACTAGAGAAGTTTGCTCGTATCTTGGATGATGCTGAGGAAACATTCGCTAAACTACAACAGAAATAACACAAATTGGGAATATGGATATATTCCCATTTGACATGTCATTAAAATTGTATACAATATAATTGCTATAAAGGAGAACGAACTATGAGCTTTTATGATTATACTTTAACAGATAGAAACAACAACGAAGTTTCAATGAAAGATTATGCAGGTAAAGTTGTGTTAGTAGTTAATACAGCAACAGGATGTGGATTTACACCACAATATAAAGATTTAGAAGAGATGTATGAGAAATATCATGATCAAGGATTAGAGATCATTGATGTACCATGCAATCAATTTGCGGGACAAACACCAGGGACAGATGAAGAAGTACATGAATTCTGTACACTGAAATACAACACACAGTTTGATCAGTTTAAAAAGAGTGATGTAAATGGTGAACATGCATTACCATTATTTACATTCTTAAAAAACGAAAAAAGTTTTGAAGGATTTGGTAATAGTGTTAAAGCATTGAGTATGCGTGCAATGTGTAAACTTAAAGATCCAAACTATAAGAAAAACCCTGATATTAAATGGAATTTCACGAAGTTCTTAATTGATCGTGATGGTAATGTTGTAAGAAGATTTGAACCAACTGAAGATATGAATAATATTTCAACATGCATACAAACTTTGATATAAATAATTAAAAATATGTAAGCGTTTTTAATTTATCTCACAAAAAAGATTAAAAAACATGTATACTATCTCATATGGAGGTAGTGTATGAAAAAAGAAAAATCATGCGGTGCGATTGTATATCGTAAAGTGGATGGAGTTGTACAATTCTTACTGATTCATCAAACTTTGGGACACTGGACTTTTCCGAAAGGACATGTAGAAGAAGGAGAGACAGAGTTAGAAACTGCTCATCGTGAAATCTTAGAAGAGACTGGAATTTCTGTTTCATTTGATGAAGGATTTAGAGTTGTAAATACATACTCCCCAAAGCAGGATACAATGAAAGATGTAATTTTCTTTTTAGCACAACCTGTTGGTGGTAAAGAAACACCGCAACTGTCAGAAGTGAGTGATGTTAGATGGTTGACATGCATTGAAGCTGCTGCGATCATCACATATCCATCTGATCGTGCAGTGTTCAAGAAAGCCGTTGATTATATGAAAGTTAGAGGTAATTGGAAAGATAACTTGGAGTAAGTTATCTTTTTCTATCGTTAGGTGATTTATCCTTGATATGTTAAAATTGATACATATCAAGGACATACTATGATAAACAAGAAAGTACATATTTCAAAAATTCACTACATAACGATAGAAGACAAAGAGTTACTAGATTCTATCGCTAAACGAGGTGTTGCGATTGCTGTACAGGTCAATGCACTAGAAGATGGATATGAGTGTATTGATGGAAACAAACGACTCACAGCTTGTGCAATTCTGGCACAACAAAATGATAAATATGCGATGGTGCCAGTGATGATCTTAAATGATTATTCCAAGGCAGGCAGTGCCTTTTGGGGGAATACCCAAAACAAGCATTAATGATTCAAATAAAAGATTATACTAGGAGAGAAGATGGAACGATTACAAAAGGTGATAGCGAAAGCAGGTATCGCAAGTAGAAGAAAAGCAGAAGAATTGATTCAACAAGGTAAGGTGAAAGTCAATGGTGTTGTCGTCACGCAACTTGGTACACAGGTATCTGTTGATGACGATGTAACTGTCAATGGCGTACAGCTAAAGAAAGAAGAGAAAGTATACTACTTACTCAATAAGCCACGTCGTGTGATTTCCAGTGTCAGCGATGAAAAAGGAAGAGAGACAGTTTTAGCTTACCTAGCGGATGTTAAGGAGCGTATCTATCCTGTTGGTCGTTTGGACTACGATACTTCTGGAATCTTACTTTTAACCAATGATGGTGATTTTGCGAATGCGATGATGCATCCATCTTCCCATTTGCCTAAGACTTATGAAGTTGCTGTATCTGGTGTATTAACAGATGATATGCTTTCGAGATTGGAAAGAGGAATTCCATTGGAAGATGGAAAAACACTTCCTGCAGAAGTCTTTCTATTAGAGCGTTCTACAAAGAAAAATAAAACCGTCATTCACATTACAATCCAAGAAGGACGTAACCGTGAAGTACGGCGTATGATGGAATATTTCCATACTGAAGTAACAAGATTGAATCGTATTCGCTATGGTTTCCTCGAACTCGGAAATCTTCGCCAAGGTCAATATCGCAAGCTACGTAGCTTTGAGGTTAGAAAACTATTGGCGATGGTGAATCACTAAAGTTCAATATACTGTTCAAGTTGTTCTTCGCTTGGGTCAATATAAATTGTCTTATAGCTACCAAGTTCTACCATTCCAGGTTTCGTACCTGGAATTTTTTTGAGGTTTTTAATTGGACAGTAGGATACTGGTACACTGGAAGACATACGTCCAGCAGAGTAATAAGCAGCGATATTTGCGGCTAAGCGCAATGTATCCTCATCCGCAGTTTCACTGTGGATGACAACGTGTGCTCCATGATAATCTTTGGCGTGTAACCAGATAAAGCTTTTACGCATATGCCAAGTAAGAGCTTCGTTTTGTAAGTTGTTTTTACCAAAGGAAATCTGAATGTCATTTTTGGTTGTGATTGTTGTGTATGCAGGTGTTGTTTCTTTTTTCTTTTTCTTTGGTTTGCGTGATGACTTATCATTGAGATAGTTTAGTTTAATCAATTCATCACGTATCTGCATAGCGGTTGTAAAATCAGCGTATTTCAGTTGTTCTAAAAGTCCGCTGAAGTAGTCGATTTCACTTTGACAGATCTGAATCTGTTCCTGTAGATACACTTGTCCTTTTTTGAGTTTATTGTATTTTTGGAATGCCTTGCGGGCATTTTGTTTACCATCTAACTTTTCATCCAAAGGAATACGTACAGGTTGATTATCTTCAAAGCGATTGAGGATAATTTCTTTTTGTCCTTTTGTATCTTGAATTTGATATGCATACAAAAGATCACCATACTCACGCCACTTATCGCAATCCTTGGCAGTTTCATATTCATCCAATAGACGAGGTAACTTAGTCTGTTGGTGTTTGAGCTGACGATTAATAAAGTGTTGAATATCACCGGATATCTGTTTGATACGCTCTTTTTCTTCACGGTGATAATACAAAATATCGATTCCCTCAAAGAGTGGGTATTCCTTGCATGGACCTACACTGGTTAGATTGATGCAGTGGAATACAGGTTCATTGTCACGATTGGCGATGAAGATCGTTTTACTATCGTGAATTTCCTGCATGATGGAATGGAAGGATTGTCCATTTGCCATACGATACTCAACTTCCTTTGCAAGAAATGGCGAGAAACCAGAGAATTGCTTGGTTAGTGAGATGGATGTATCGACTACATCCTCTTTAAAAGGATTCTTCTTGTTTTGTGAAGGCGTAGAAACAAACATCGCACCTGCTTGAATTGTACGTCTGCTATTTTCGAATGGAGGGATACGCTTCATCGCATCGATAATTTTATTTTCCGCGTTCACGAGAATTACATTTGCGTATTTACCCATCAATTCAATATATAGCTCTAGATACTCTAAATCACCAATTTCGTTGTGTCTGCGTATATGAAAAGTTAGCCAGCGATCTAGTTCGGCTTGTTGAATATTCTCGACAACAGCACCTTCTAAATATTTACGCAAAACCATAACGAAATTAGAAGGCTCATTTGGTGTAGGATAACTTCTTTTCGTAAACAGAATGCGGTTATATACAGAGTGCGTAGAAATTAACAACTGTTTTTTGCCAGCGTTACCGTGAATATGAAACAGAAGTTCTGTTTGTGATATCGTATATATTCTCTGAATCCGGAAGGGTAGAGTTTCCTGAATTTCAGGAAGTATTTTCGCTAATAAGATTCCATCTAATGCCATTTTTATTCCTCAAACTTTTTATTATTATATCATGATTGACGAAGTTAAAATTAATGAGTAATCTATTAGGTATGGATGGAGGATACAACTATGGCTAAGGGATTATTGATTGTATTAAGCGGACCTTCTGGCGTCGGTAAGGGAACTGTTTTAAAAGAATTTATACATGATAAAGATTTGAAACTGGCTTACTCGGTTTCCATGACAACACGTAAACAAAGACCTGGTGAAGTTGATGGTGTAAACTATCACTTCGTCACAAAAGAGGTATTTGAAAAAGCTAAGAATAATGGGGAACTATTAGAATCTGCTGAATTCGTAGGTAACTACTATGGAACACCACTTTCAGAGGTAGAAAGACTACGCAATGAAGGTAAGAATGTTATCTTGGAGATTGAAGTACAAGGTTGTACACAGGTAAGAGAAAAGGTAAAAGATGCTTTGACAATCTTCATCGTACCACCAAGCATGACAGAGCTTGAAAAGAGAATCCGTGGACGTAATACAGAACCTGAAGAGATTGTACAGGAACGTCTTGCGAAGGCTTCTCGTGAGATGGAACTCATCGGTATGTACAAGTATGTTGTATGTAATGATGATCCAAAACTTGCGGCGGATATCATTCGCGTTATCATCAAGCGTCACATGAAATCTAATATCTAAGCAAACTATCGGAAAATCCCGATAGTTTTTTTTAGAGTGTGACGGGCATGTCGCAAATCTAACTGGTGAAAGTCCAGTCGTAGGTAGTTACCGCCAAGCGTAGCGAACCACAAGCTGTAAGCCGTGAGGCTTTGGGTGAAGGAAGTGGTGTAGCGATTCTTTCGAGGTTACGAACAGAAATCTGATATAAGGCTTCAGGTGGGTGAGATAGCTATACAAATCGAAGCTCAAAAGGTAAACGTAAAACCAAAACAGTAAATCAGGAACTTGTGAAAGAAGAGAGAAAGGTATGTGACTTACTTGTGAGGTCTTGTGGACGATGAATCCTAGACGTTTTCAAACAACTATAGTAGCATCGGTCGGAAAAGGTCTATCACAAGAAGTCAGCTGAGCCCATAGTAGGTATACACCAAGACTGAAGGGGGGTTAATGTTTGTATAGTGCAAATCACTATATGTAGGAAAATGAATACTCTGGAATTGAGATATCACCTAGAACCATAGAACGTAACTATGGATGGTGAAAAGGCAAGAAGAGAATTTCATTATTTGTGCAATAGAAGGAGGAGCAGCCATGGAATTAATGGACAAGATTCTAAGTCAAAAGAACTTACAAGAGGCGATGAAAAGAGTCAAGAGTAATCCAACAAGCAGTGGCACAAGTGTTTAGTGAACTCTATGACGAGTGCTTTAGTGAGCATAGTTACGGATTCAGACCAAACAGAAGTTTCCACCAAGCGATGGAGAAAGTAAAAGATGATGTAACGCTACATCTCGTAAGGACCTTTTTGAGGGCTGGAATCATGGAAGATGGAATCATCCACAGAAATGAAGAAGGTGTTCCACAAGGAGGTCTGCACAGTCCAATATTATCCAATATCTACCTAGATAGGTTAGATAAGGAACTGGAAAGCAGAGGGCTAAGATTCGTAAGATGCGCAGATGACTGTAATATCTTCGTGAAGAGTGAGATGTTAGCCAACAGAGTCATGAAGTCTGTATCAAGTTGGCTAGAAAGAAAACTGTTTCTAAAGGTCAACATGACAAAAACAAAAGTAGTAAGACCTAGCAATAGTTCGTTTCTTGGCTTCACGTTCTGGAAAAACAAAGATGGATGGAAAAGTATGCCTACATACGATAGAAAAAAACTATGTAAGAAAATAAAAGAAGTGCTATGCCGTAAAAAGGCAAGTGCACTTCCTTTATCGACTGTATTCACCCAAGTAAACCAAATCGTGAGAGGATGGATAAACTACTTCAGGATTGGTTCGATGAAGACCTTCTTAAAAGAATTTAAAGAATGGTTGCGACACAAGATACGTGTGATAATTCTAAAACAGTGGAAGAAACCAAAACGTATCTATATCGACAGGCAAATGGAAACACAATAAACTTCTTATTGAGTCCAAAGGTACTATCGATGAAAAGCAAAGACAGACCGGGATTAATCAATCCACTAGAATATTATCAATCTAAGTAAAGGTAGAAACAATACAAATGTAGCGCCGTATACGAGACCCGTATGTACGGTGCAATGAGAGGGTCGAGGAATACTGGATAAGATATTCTCACTCTACTCTATTACTTGCGTAAGCGTTTACAATCATTTATAATGGAAACCAAAGAGGGGGAATTGGTTTCCGTGGAGAATTTAGAGAAGAATATATTAGATACAACTTTTAATCAATTTTTAACGCAAGGATTAGACTTTACAATGAACGATATTGCACAGACATTGCATATCGCCAAAAAGACAATTTATCGCTTCTACGATTCTAAACAAAATCTTTTGATTGCATTATTGGATCACGCTTTCGCAGATATCCAAAAGGAGAAACAAAACATTCTAGCATCTGATAAACCAATCGCTAAAAGACTTGAAGAGGCTATGATAGCGATGCCAAAGAAGTATGCCAAGATTGACTTTGGCATCGTTGTAAAAGTGAAGGATACCTATCCGCTTGTTTACAAACGCCTCAATGAACATTTAGAGAATAATTGGGAGCCTATTATTGAACTTATTAATGAAGGCATAAGGAAGAAAGAATTTCGTAAGATTAATCCATATATCTTACGAGAAATCGTAACTGCTTCTTTTGAACAATTTTTATACCAATCAAATCTAGATGCGATGCATATTACTTATGCAAAGGCATTGAAGGATATGATGAGTATTTTGATGAAAGGGATTGCCTATGACAATGCATAAGATCAATAATGAATGGGAATATATCGATCGTTTTAATGAACAGTTTATCTTGGATGGTAACTATGACTCTATCGTAAGAATTCCACACACCGTACAAGAGTTACCATTGCACTATGCAAACTCACAAAGTTATCAAAAGATTGTTGGATATCGTAAACGTCTGTTCTTTTCTAGCGAGCAGAAGAATCGTCGTCACTTTATCAAGTTTGAAGGGGTTGCACATCAAGCAACTGTTTATTTCAATGGTGAACAACTTCTACAACATGCATGCGGATATACTGCATTTGTTGTGGAGTTAACAGATAAGATTCACTATGATGAAGAGAATATCTTAACTGTGAAAGTGGATAGTAGAGAGGATTTGAATATTCCTCCATTTGGCTTTGTGGTGGATTATTTAACCTATGGAGGAATTTATCGCAATGTATGGCAATATGATAAACCTTCATGCATGATTTCAGATATCTTTGTAAAGACAGAAAACTTACATGAGGTTGAAGTAGAAGTGAAAATCGATGGCAAAGCCAATTTCAATCACTACAGTGTAGAGATATTAGATCATGATAAGCATCGTGTAGTAAAAATAGATGTACCAGTACAAGATTCAAAAGTACGTATGCCAGTTAAAGATATACATGCATGGTCTGACTCTTCACCATACTTATATCATTGTGTTGTTACGTATGGTGAAGATATACAGGAAACTACATTTGGCTTCCGTACGATTAGCTTTGATGAAAAAAATCTATTCATCAACAAAGAGAAAGTCTTTTTAAGAGGACTCAATCGTCATCAAAGCTATCCGTATATTGGTTACGCTGCCACAGATTCTTTACAAGAAGAGGATGCCCGCATTCTAAAGGAAGAGTTACATGTCAATGCGGTAAGAACTTCACATTACCCACAAAGTCAATCCTTCATCGATGCATGTGATCGTCTTGGTCTATATGTATTTATGGAGATTCCTGGTTGGCAACATATTGGTGATAACCATTGGCAAAAACAAGCAATTGAAAATACCAAGGAGATGGTCTTGCAGTATCGGAATCATCCATCGATTATCTTATGGGGAGTACGTATCAATGAATCGATGGACAATGATGAATTGTATACAGCAACCAATCAAATAGCACATGCATGTGATCCAACAAGACCTACTGCAGGTGTGCGCTATATTACAAATAGTCATCTATTAGAAGATATCTATACATTTAATGACTTCTCTCATTCTGGTCTTAATAAAGGTGCCTTGAATAAATCGGAAGTCATGAAAGATACACATCACCCACTGATCATATCGGAATCCAATGGACACATGTTTCCGACCAAGAGTTTTGATACACAACAAAGAAGAGAAGAACATGCATTACGTCATGCCAAAGTCTTCTCTGATGCGATGTTAGATGGTCAACATACTGGTGTATTCCAATGGTGTATGTTTGACTATGCAACACATAAAGACTTTGGATCTGGTGATCGTATCTGTTATCACGGTGTTATGGATAGCTTTCGCAATCCTAAACTTGCGGCCAGTGTCTATGCAAGCCAACAAGATGAAGAGCCTGTATTAGAAATCAGTACCTCCATGGATATCGGTGATTATAATGCGGGTAATATACCTTCGTTTTACGCATTTACAAATGCGGATGAAGTACGCCTTTATAAGAATGATGAGTATGTATCTACCTTTAAAGAATCAAGTTATAAAGGCTTAATGCATGGTCCAATCTGTATCGATGATACGATTGGAGAGCTACTTGTTCGTCATGAACACTATACTCAAAAACAAGCAGAACAAGTACGTAAATGTTTATTGGCTACTAAGAAATATGGCAGTAACTTGCCACTGTTGGAGAAGTTGAAGTTTGCAAAGATGATGTTGCAATATAAGATGAAGTACAGTGATGGAGTTGTCTTATATGGTAAGTATGTCTCTGGGTGGGGATCAGATTCAATACGTTGGAGATTTGATGCGATCAAGGATGGAGTCGTAGTGAAATCAGTTACGAAGAGTCCGTCTGATCAACTACATCTCACGACACAAGTATCAAGTACAACATTACATGAGGGTGATAGCTATGATATGGCAGCGATCCGTATTCAAGTACGCGATGCGTATCAAAATATCGCTTCTTATGCACAACTACCTTTAAAGATCATGATATCAGGTCCAATTGAAGTTGTCGGTGACAAGATGATTGTGACCGAAGGTGGTATGGGTGGTTGTTATATTCGTACAACTGGTGAACAAGGAGAAGCAGTCCTAACAATTTCTTCACCAAATATGAATGCTGTATCGATTTCTTTCACGATCATAAAGGGGGGAGTAAAACGTGAAACAGTTTGGTAAAAAGCAGATTGCGGCCTATGGTCTTGGTGCTGTAGGTAAGGATATGGTATATGCCTTATCCGCAACTTATGTCATGTATTATTATCAAGATATTCTTGGTTTGTCTGCGACTTTTGTCGGTTTCATATTGATGATTGCCCGTGTATTTGATGCCGCAAATGATCCATTTATGGGTGTATTGGTCGCTAAGACAAACACAAAGTGGGGTAGATTTAGACCTTGGTTATTTACAGGTACAATCTTAAATGCATTTGTGTTATATGCACTGTTTGCTACACCGAATATAACAGGTAAGGCATTGATGGTTTACTTTGCGGTTATGTATATCCTTTGGGGTATGACATATACCATGATGGATATTCCATTCTGGTCAATGATTCCAGCTGTCACCAGCACAATCAAAGACCGTGAGAATCTATCTGTTGTAGGTCGTACTTGTGCAGGTGTTGGTAATGCATTAATTACAGTGTTTACAGTGATTGCTGTATCGAGTCTAGGTGGTGGTGTAGAGCGTGTTGGTTTTAAGTGGTTTGCGCTGATTGTTGCGATTATATTTGTTTTATTTATTTCAATTACATGTTTTAGCATCCATGAAAGTAAATCAGAAAACATGCAGACAACATCTGTTAAAGAAATGTTCCGTGCATTATTTGTTAATGATCAAGCGATGGTAACAGTACTAACGATTGTCTTAATCAACTCTGCATTGTATATCACGTCAAACTTGATGATCTACTTCTTTAAGTATGATATGGGTGGAGAGGCTTGGAAGAAATCATATACCATCTTTACTTCTGTTGGTGGTATATCGCAGATTCTGGGTATGATGGTAATCTATCCACTACTGCGTAAGAAGCTAAATAACATTTCTATCTTTAAAACATGCTTAACGATGGCAGTGATTGGCTATGCAATTTTACTTGCTCAGTGCTTAACAGGTAACTCTGCTAACTTAGCACTATTGATGATTCCTGGTGTATTAATCTTTGTGGCAAATGGAATACTAACAGTATTAACAACTGTATTCTTAGCAAACACAGTTGATTATGGGGAAGCTAAGACAGGGCATCGTGAAGAATCTGTTATCTTTAGCATGCAGACATTTGTTGTTAAAGCCGCAAGTGGATTAGCAGTATTCCTTACAGGACTGGGATTAGACCTAATTGGACTTAATGGTAATAACAGTGAAACAGGTGAAATCATTCAACAATCCGCAAGTACACTAACAGGCTTACGTTTATTGATGACAATCTTACCTATTATCGGTCTTGTTGTAGCTTTGTTGATCTTTAAGAATGAGTTCATCCTGACGGATGAAAGAGCAGAGAGTATTAGAGAACAACTCCAAGCAAAGAAGGTGTAAGTATGCAAGTGGCGTGGAAAGTTACCAGCAAAGAAAGCACAATTCAACTACAAGGTAATGAAACATGGCAACAGGAACAACTACATATTCATATCAATACTTCATCGTTTGTATTAGGGGATGTGGTTGCTAATTTAAAAGTTCCGGTGGATAAAGGTGAAAAGATATTCATGAATGGCTATCAAACATGGACGAAATCTTCTGAGCTAGGTATTCGCGGATATACACGAGGTCTTAACAAAGTTCCAAAGAATATCGTGAATAAGTATAGTTTTGATCGCTATGGTGATTATCACTTTGTAAAGTATCCAGAAAGAAAAGGAGTCATGCATGGTGAGTCATGGTGTTATTTCCGCAATAACGATAGCTATCGACTATTTGCCTCACTGGATGAAGATCCAGGCTATACGTTATTTCAGTATGATGCACGCAAACAGGAATTAGAAATCAAGCGTGATTGTAGTGGTGTTCAGACGGATGGTGTATTCCATGCATTTGACTTATTCTATGCAGAGGGTAGTGAGGAAGAAGTCTTTGAAGCATGGTTTCAAGCGCTCAAAGTAAAACCACTTACAACAAAGAAACTATTTGGTTATTCTAGTTGGTATAATCACTATCAAAATATTGATGAAAATAAGATTCAAGATGACTTAGATGGTTGTATCAAAATCTTTGAGCAGAAAGATTTATTCCAGATTGATGATGGTTGGGAAACCTATATCGGAGATTGGCTAGAGACAGATAAAGATAAATTCCCAAATGGATTAAAACCACTTGTGGATAAAATCCACGCACAAGGATTAAAAGCAGGCTTATGGTTAGCACCATTTGTAGCAGAAGAAAAATCATCCTTATATCAAAATCATCAGGATTGGTTTATTCATATCAATGGCAAGCCATGGAAGTTAGGTTGTAACTGGTCAGGATTCTATGCATTAGATTTTGATCATCCAGAAGTACAGGAGTATCTTCAGAAAGTATTCCATCTAGTTTATCAAGAGTGGGGATTTGATCTGGTAAAACTAGACTTCCTATATGGTGCAGCACCATTTGGCTCTATTGGTGAAAGCCGTGCGAAACGCATGCGTCGAGCAATGCTGATGCTAAGAGATTTATCAAAAGATAAACAAATTCTTGCATGCGGTGTTCCACTGATGCCAACATTTGGCTTAGTAGAGTATTCAAGAATAGGGTGTGATGTATCACTGGATTGGGATGATGTATTCTATATGCGCTTCTTCCATCGTGAAAGAGTATCTACAAAGAACGCAATTATCAACATCATCAATCGAAGACAACTCAATGGTAATGTATTCATGAATGATCCAGATGTATTCTTCATCCGCCAGGACAACATTAAGTTAACGCCTCAGCAAAAAGATGATCTAGCTAAGCTACAAGCATTACTTGGAGGTGTATTCTTAACATCCGATAATCCAAGTACATACACAGCACAAATGATTGCAAAGTATAAAGAGTACAGAAAACTTGCTAATGCTGTGGTCACTAAAGTACATATCAATCAAGGTATCGATATTACCTATGCACTAGATGGTAAAGTAGATACAATTCATTTTGATTTTCAAAATTAAATGATCGAATGAAATGCGCATGTAGGAATATATGTGCATTTACTATGTAAGGGGTTACATTTTTACAACCTGTATGCTAGATTATAGGTATAAAAGTGAATGGGGGGGAATATGAAGCATAATTTTAAAAAGTTATTTTCTTTCGTAATGGCATTCTTATTAGTAATGTTGTTACTGCCTGTTCGTGTAATTGCGGTCGTTAATCCGATTACAATTCTTTACACGAACGACGTGCATTGCGGTCTGGAGGGATACTCGAAGTTAGCTGCGTATCGAACGTCGCTTACGAATGATGGTATTTCGACAGTGCTAATTGATGCTGGTGATCACGTACAGGGTGAATTAATTGGTACTCTAGATCATGGTGAAACAATCATCGATATCATGAATGCGATGAATTATGACTATGCAGTGCCAGGTAATCATGAGTTTGATTATCAAATTCCGCAATTCTTAAAGCTAATGGAAAGAGCTAACTTTCCTTACTTAAGTGCTAACTTTAAGAAGAGTGATGGTTCAAAGGTAACCAGTGACACAAAGACTCTTGAAGCCTATGCAATCAAGGAAGTCGACGGCCACAAGATTGGTTTCGTAGGTATTGCAACTCCTGAATCCTATACGAAATCTACGCCGGTATATTTCCAAAATGATGATGGAAACTATATTTATACATTCTCTGAGAATACTTTCTATCAGACGATTCAAAGTGCTGTTGATGATGCAAAAGCGGATGGTGCAGAAGCAATCATTGCCATTGGTCATACGGGTATGGATGGTACAACCAGTGAGTGGACATCCAAAGCTATCATTGAAAATACAAATGGCATTGATGCCTATATAGATGGACACTCACATGAAGTAAGCGTAGGTCCTGGTTATACACACAAAGTAAATGGTGTTGAGCAAACAGATGAATTCCATAACAAAGATGGAAAACTTGTTTATTACACACAAACCGGTACAAAACTAAAGAACTTTGGTGAATTAAAGTTAACGTTTGATACAGACTTAGAAATCGAAGCAGTCATGCATAATGTAAATGATTTGACTGACAAAGATCCTACAATTGAAAACATGATCGTTGACTCTCGTCAAAAAGAACATGATTACTCAGGTGCGAAAGCAGGTGATTCAGAAGTAGACTTACTTGCGAAAGATCTCAATACAGGAAATTGGTTAGTTCGTAATCAAGAGACAAATCTAGGTGATTTTAATGCGGATGCTTATCTTTGGAGGACAGGCGCTGATATTGCCTTGATGAATGCTGGTGGTGTACGTACAAACGTGATGACGGGTCTCGTTACAAGAGAGAATCTCATCAATGTTAACCCATGGATGAATCAAGTTGGTGTTGTATCCGCAAGCGGACAGACAATTCTGGATGCGTTGGAACATGGTGCTCGCTTCTATCCAAATATGAATGGTGGTTTCTTACAGGTTGCTGGTCTTACATATGAGATCAATACCAAGGTAACAACATCTCCTGTCATCGAAGATAGCAAGGGTGGTTTCCAATCTGTTGACCCAACAAAACCAAGACGTGTACAGAATGTCATGGTTCAAGGGGAACCACTTGATCCTAACAAGATGTACAACGTTGCAGGTACATTCTATATCTTGCAGTATAGTGGTGATGGTATGTCCATGTTCCAAAACTGTGCAGTTGTCAGTGGCAATTATCCATCCGATGCAGATGTGCTAATTCAATATACCGAACAAAAACTAAATGGATTAATTCCAGCAAGTCTATATGGTGATATAAATGGTTCTGGTCGTATCAAAATCATCGATGAGAATCGCTTTAAAGAAGTTGAAAGAGTTGAGCCAACACACAGTGCAGCTGGTTATATCAAATACAAGTGTGAAATTGATGGTACAGAGAAGATTGAGCCATTAGCTCAACTTGAATACACTGTACTAGACGGTGAAAATTCTGAATGGAATGAAAGCCAAGAAATACTTTCATTCCGTGTAGATGGTGATGATACATTGTTAGTAGAAGTTAGAGTTGATGATGTATTGTTAACAAGAGATGTGGATTACACAGTGAAACATGGTAGTACAATTGTTGAACTGAAAGCTAGTTTCTTAAAGACATTAGCGAAAGGTCAACATGTTATGAAACTCATCTATCCAGACGGTTCTGTGTCAATTCACTTTACAACCAAGTACAGAGCTTCAGGATCAAGATATGCAGTTAGAACAAGTGATACAACAAATTCGCAGTTGTGGGTACTATGCTTAGGATTTGCTTTAGTGGCAATGGCTACAGCTTCGTATTATCGTTTCAAGAAACAATAGTCAATAGGGTATCTAGTAGCTAGATACCCTTTGTTATACAAAAAAGACCAACATAAGTTGGTCCTAATTGAATTCTTATCTGTTGTAGAATTCGACAACGAGTGATTCGTTGATTTCTTGGTTTAATTCGCTTCTTTCTGGAAGACGAACGAATGTACCTTTTTTGTTTTCCTTATCAACTTCAACGAAAGCTGGGATTGTGATAGCTGATTCTAGAGATTCAGCGATTGCCTTCATGTTACGAGCATTTTCACGAACAGCGATTGTTGAACCTGGCTTGATTAAAGCAGAAGGGATGTCTAACTTCTTTCCGTTTACTTCAATGTGACCATGGTTAACTAACTGACGAGCAGCCTTACGAGTTCTAGCTAAGCCCATACGGTATACGATGTTATCTAATCTGCTTTCAAGCAAGATTAAGAAGTTAACACCAGCCATACCTTCCATCTTAGAAGCCTTGTTGAATAGATTAGCGAATTGACGTTCGTTTAATCCATACATGTTACGAATTCTTTGCTTCTCACGAAGCTGTGTTCCGTAACCACTTAATTTAATACGCTTTGTTGGTCCATGTTGACCAGGAGCATAAGTTCTCTTCTTAAGCTCTTCACCTGTTTCAAGAATGGAGAAGCTTAAGCGTCTAGCTTTCTTCCATACAGGTCCTGTGTAACGTGCCATGTTTTGTTTCCTCCTATATATGGCTGAGAAACAATAACAGGTGTAGATCATCCTTGCGGGGTGTTATCATGAGCCTGTTCACCTATTGCAGCAGGATACTTAGGAACCAGTTAAACTGTCGATAACGCCTGACGCATGACTCTACATGCTGCCATCATTTAACGCACCCATGATAATAACATTGAAATCCGGTATCCGTCAATGCTTTAGTGCTATCTACAATGTTTTGAAATGATAATCCTGTAAATAAATGTAGGGTAATCAACAGGATATAAATATTAGTTGAGCCTTAAGTCTTAAAGATAAGAAGGTTATATGAGCAAATTTTTGTGATAATAATAAAATCATTGGTGATATGAATTATGGAAAGATATGTGAAAGTGATGATGGATATGCCAATTTATAGGTTTGCTGTGTTAAAATATAGCAGAGACTATCAGAAAGGTGGAGACATATGAATCAGGTATTAACACTATTATCAGATATCAGATTTATCATAGCGGTTGGTGCAATTTTTGTACTTTTATTGATTATATTAATTGTTACAGCAATTCGTTCACGTCATTTTAAATCTGAATTCATAGAATTAGAAAATCGTTATCAAACAATTAAGCAAATTCCTTTATCACTAAAAATGAACAAGGCAATTGCAGTTAGTAGAGTAGATCAGGATACTGTAGATCGTGTAAACTCTGCCCAAAATAAATTTGATGAAGTGCAGTCAGTAATCTCTGCTTTATCTAGCAAGTTATCTGATTTGGAAGGATATATCTCTGCTGGGTCTTTGACAAAAGCAGGTAATCTTGTCAAAGATTTAGAAATTAGAATGACGGATGCAGAAACTGATGTGAAGAGCTTAGAGAATATGCTCGATGCTATTCTTGCAAAAGAGACAGCACAAAGAGAAGAGGTTACAACACTTAAGAATCGCTTCCGTGCATTGAAGGCACAAGCTGCTGAGATTGCGCCTAAGCTTGCTTTTGCTTGGCCGCTAATTGAACAAAAGGTTGCGGATACAGAGAAGATGTTTGCGACTTTCGAGGAATGGATGTTCTCAAGTGACTTCGATAAAGCAAACCGTGAACTTGTAAGTATCAAAAACGGTATGGCCGAACTTGAAGAGATGGTTGATAATATGCCAACGCTGATTGAGGATGCTAGAGGTGTGATCCCTAACATGGCTGAGGTATTACATAAGGACTATATTTCAAATCGTAATCGTGGTGTTTATCTAAAGCATTTAAATGTTGAAGAAAACCTATCTACAATGACAGAGTCATTGCGTGAATCCTTGAAACAGTTAAAGACTGGTTCTACTCTTGGTGTGAAAGAAAACCTAGAGTCTATGAAAGCAAATCTAAGAGAGATGGATAAGGCCGTAAAAGAAGAGGGACAAAGCTTTGATTTAATTCAAGAATTATCTAAGGAATCTACTGTAATTGCGGATGAAGCAGATAAGAATGCAATTTATGTAAAAGAAGCTTTTGCGAAATCATCCTCTCGATTTGGTTTTGCGGATTTAGAGGAACAGTTAAATACACAAATCTCTATGTTACAAGCACTTGAAGCAAAGATGCCTACCGTATTAGATAGTGTTAGAAACTACCAGGTACCAGCAAGTACAATTGCTGGTTCTCTAAAGGAGTTAAACCAAGAGTTATCCGCTTGCAATTCTGAATTCAAGAATATTCGTTCTAGAATTGAAGCGGCATCTGGAGATGAAGAGCGTTGTCGTAAACAACTTATTAAATTACAGATTGTTATGAATCAGATGCAGGTGAAGATTCGCAAGTATAAGTTACCTAATATCTCTGAGGCATATGAAGACGATATGCGTCGTGCAAATGATTATATCCATCGTTTGAATCACTTGATGGAAGAGATTCCGCTTAATATGCAGTTGTTAAATGGAACACTACAAGAGGCTTTAGATTTCATCTATAAGCTATACAACAATGTGAATAACGTTGTAGGTACTGTAATGATGGTGGAAAATACAATTGTATTTGGCAATCGTTATCGTTCTACATATGCAGATATCGATTCTGAATTAACACGTAGTGAGTTGAGTTTCCGCAATGGCGAATATACGCAAGCCTTAACAACAGCTATTGCTACAATTGAAAAGATTCATCCAGGTAACTATGAATCGATGATTAAGGAGAATGCAAAGAGTGCAGCGTAGAATTTATTTTGATGGTGCTTCTACTACAGCGATTCATCCTGATGTTTTAAGTACTTATAAAACGCTGTTGGATAAGTATTATGTCAACAGTGAATCTCTGTATGATGAAGGCAGTGAAATTAGTAGAATGATGGAAAAAGCTCGGAGTGCGATTGCCGAGCTTTTGGGTGTAAATGCCAATGATACTATTTTTACATCTGGTTCTTCCGAAGCAAATTCATCTGCGATAAAGGGAGTTTGCTTCAGCCAACCAGACAAGAAACATATCATCACAACCAATGTAGAGCATTCCTCTATCATGAATGCATGTTTACAAATGGAACAGGTATTTAGTTATGATGTAACGTATCTTCCTGTTAATCATGAAGGTGTTGTAACTTTACGACAAGTAAAGGATGCTATGCGTCCTGATACTGCACTTGTAAGTATTATGGCAGTGAATAATGAAGTAGGCTCTGTCAATCCAATTGATGAAATCAGTGAGTATGTAAAGAAACATACACATGCATACATGCACACTGATTTAACACAAGCAATTGGTAAGGTGGATGTAAATCTACAGAATGTAGATTTAGCTTCTATCTCTGCGCATAAGTTAGAAGGCTTAAAGGGTAGTGGTATTCTTGTTAAGAAGGTACATGTACCATTTGTTCCATTGATTAATGGTGGAGAACAAGAGTATGGTATTCGTGGTGGAACATCCAATGCTTGCGTCAATATGATATTCGCAAAGACATTGCGTTTAGCAATAGAGAATGGCAAGAAGTATCACGATTACATCACAGATTTACAAACATACTTGATTGATGAATTGAAGAAGATTCCAGATATATTGATGAACCAACCAGAGAAAGCAACATGTAATATTGTTAATTTCTCGTATGAGAAAATTCCAAGTGAAGTGATGCAGAATGCATTAAACAAACGAGGATTCATGGTTAGTGCTAGAAGTACATGTGCTTCAAAGTCGGATGATCCGAGCTATGTTTTAAGCGCGATGGGCTATTCATCAAGACGAGCAAGTTCATGCATACGCATTAGCTTGACATATCGCAATACAAAAGAAGAGATACAACAGTTTATTGAATCACTAAAGGAGATTATTTCGCAATATGGTTAAATACGATACAGTATTAATTCGCTATGGTGAGTTAAGTACAAAGGGAAAAAATAGAAGAGACTTTATTACACGTCTTTATACAAATATCAAATACATGTTAAGAGATTATCCAAATCTAACTTACCGTAAGACACATGATCGTATCTATATCAAGTTAACGGATGAAAATCCTGAGGATATCTCTAATAAGCTAAAGAAGGTATTTGGTATCAGTTCTTTCTCTTTTACAGAAAGAATTCCTAGTGATATAGAGGCAATCAAAGAAACATGTTTACGCATTGCAAAAGTAAGCAATAAGAAGACATTTAAGATGATCACCAAGCGTCATGATAAGAGTTTCCCACTTAATAGTGATTCTATCAATCGTCAGGTAGCTGGTGAAATACTACAGAATACAGACTTAAAGGTTGATGTTCATCAACCAGATCTTGCGATAAGAGTTGAAGTTCACAGTAATGATACATATATCACTTCAGATAAGATTCAAGGTGCTGGTGGATATCCAGCAGGTATCAATGGTAAAGTGTTATTAATGTTATCGGGTGGTATTGATTCACCAGTCGCAGCTTATCAGTTGATGAAGCGTGGTTTAAATGTTGAAGCGGTACATTTCGCATCCCCACCATATACAAGTGAAAATGCGAAACAAAAAGTATTGGATCTAGCAGCGCAAGTCAGTGAATACCAAGGACATATGAAAGTCCATGTAGTAAACTTCACACAATTACAGCTTGAAATTTATAAACATGCAGGTGATCCATACGCAGTTACTCTCATGCGTAGAATGATGTATCGCTTAGCAGAGAGAATCTCTACTAAGTATGGCTGCTTGGCAATCGGTACAGGTGAAAGTGTAGGACAGGTTGCTAGTCAAACCCTTGAAAGTATCAACTGTATTAATGCAGTTACAAACATGCCAGTTCTAAGACCACTAGTATGTTATGACAAGGTGGAAATCATCGAATTAGCACGTAAGATTGGAACCTATGAAACATCTATCTTACCATTTGAAGATTGCTGTACAATCTTTGATCCAAAGAATCCAGTCACAAAACCATCAATTGTAAAGAGTGAGTACTACGAATCTAAATTTGATTACGAAACACTCATTCAACAAGTAGTTGATGAGATTGAAACAGTAAATGTACAAGTTAAGAGGAGCGAAGAAGACTTTTTGTAAGGAGATATTATGGCTAAACACAATCAAGACATTCGTAATGAGTTCAACGAAAAAATGCAACATTGTACAACAATGGATGAACAAGAGCTTCTAGATATTGCAAATGTAACAATTGTACGTGTAGAAAAAGATGATACATATAACACGAAGTCTAAGTTGAAGATATTTGCATTATTTACTTCGCTATTTAATTGTTCAGAAAACGAACGTATGAAATACGTAAAGAAAATTTATGCAGCGTTAAAGTAATGTAAAACGGGAAGTCAGGATCGACTTCCCGTTTTCAAATTATAGGAAACGAAGTTTCCTATAAAAACCATACGCTAAGCGTATGAGAAGGGAAAAGCTTAAGCGATGAAAAAAGCCTCCGTATATAATTGAATAAGGCTGACAACCGAAATTCAAAATATAAGGAGGAGATATCAAT
>JALENJ010000063.1 GCA_022767445.1 Erysipelotrichaceae bacterium
ATATCTCCTCCTTATATTTTGAATTTCGGTTGTCAGCCTTATTCAATTATATACGGAGGCTTTTTTCATCGCTTAAGCTTTTCCCTTCTCATACGCTTAGCGTATGGTTTTTATAGGAAACTTCGTTTCCTATAATAAAAAGTTCTCACAATAGAGAACTTTTCTTTCATTTTGGAAACGTATCGTGATCATCAAGATAGATTGCATCTTGTATCATGCATTCATGATTTGTTGTAAACTTAAACTCTAATAATATAGTTTTAGCTACACCACCCTTATGATCATATGCAAGCTGCATCCTCACCGGTAACATTCCTACCATTTGACCTTTTTTCAATATCTCATTGATACGACTTGCACGATGAACCAAATAGAATGAGCCATTACTCTTTAACAGTCGTTTCACTGAATCAAATAAATCTTCTAGTGATAGATATGTTTCATGTCTACCTGCTCTTTTATACATATTTTCATTGATTAACTTTGAATTCGTTGTATGAAAATATGGAGGATTACATGCGATAACATCAAATGGTTCATGTTGAAACTCCTGTACTTTGCATGCATGTAAGTCGACTTGTACTTGATATCTTTCAAGATTTTTTTGTGTAAGGGATAATACTTCCGCAAATAAATCAACACCAACAATACGCTTAGGTTGAAATCTAGAAGCATACAACAAGATCGCTCCAGTATTACAACCAATCTCCAGAAATTCATGTTTCTTTTTAAGATTAATAAAACGACCGAGCAATTCTGTATCACTATTCATGTGATAAAAATCTTCCCCTTGTTCAATAAGGAAATCCGTTCCACCAAGATAATCAAGCTTCATGTGTCTCCCTCAATTCAAACCAGAATGTTGAACCCTTTCCAACAGTACTTATAACACCATATTGGAAATGGTGTGCATCCAATATCGCTTTAACAATTGCCAGACCCAAGCCTGTATTCATTTGATTACGAGAGAAAGAACTAGAAGTCTTATGATAACGATCCCATACATATGGTAAATCATCCGCTTGAATGCCTTCTCCCTCATCACGTATTTCAAAATGTACAGTCTCTTCATCCTTTTTGATGTATGCACTGATATAGATATGTTGACCAGTAGCTGTATGCTTTAGCGCATTGCTTAAAAAGTTGGTAATAACCTGTCCTATCTTTACTTCATCGGCATAAATGTAAAGACTACCTGGAATCTTGAGCTCTACAATCTGCCCTCCATTTTGGATCGAGCTTTGATTCAACTCAATGATTTCACGTATCTTATTGGATAAATCCATGTTTGTATAATGCAAGACATAGTTACCTGATTGCATCTTGGATAATTCACTCATATCATTGATCAAACGTGTCATATAGTCTGTTTCCTTAATAATGACATCAAGATGTTTATCACGTTTGATAGGATCATCACCTGAAATGTCTCGTATCATCTCTGCGTATGCACGAATGTCCGTCATTGGCGTACGAATATCATGAGAAACATTCGCTAACAAATCTCTTCTTAACTCATCAATCTTGGATAGCTGTAAGTTTGCGGTATTTAAGCTGCCCGCAAGCTGTTGTAATTCGGTAAAAGAACCACCCTCAAAATGAGCACTGTAATCCGCATGGGATAGCTTAACTGCTTCATGATTCATCTTGATAATTGGATCTGTAATCAAACGTGAAATCATGAAAGACACAATCGACGCTATCACAATTACAACAACTGTATACAATAGATACTGTCGTGTAAAAAATGTCACAACGCTATCAATCGGCTCTAGAGCCGTATTGACAAACAGATAATAGTTTCCAAGATTTTCATGAATACTACGAACATAGACAATCATCTCTTGGCCTGTTGTTTGGTTGGTAAGATTGATACTGCGTTCATCATTTTCTAATAATGTATCAATCGTAGAGAAATCCATTAAAGTACGTAACTCTTCATAGCGTGTATCATTCAAAGCACAACCTGTACCCAAACTATCCGCATCATAGATCTGTACACCCTTATCATTATAGATAGCGATACATGCATTATTATTGACAGTCTCTTTGATTGCGGATTGAATCCCATTATCACTTCCACTATTGCGTATCAGTTTTTGTTGGATGTAATCCGCAACTGTTTTAACAGATGCGATTTTCGCATTGCGATAATATGGACGTATCAAACCAGTCTGTAAGAGCGCAATGAAAAGCGTGATGCCCACAGCCATCGTAAAGAATGATAACCAAAAGCGAAAACGTATTCCATGAATATCAAGCTTCAAATTTATACCCCATTCCTCTTACAGTTGTAATAAAGTCACGATATGGACCTAAGTTATGACGTAACATCTTGATGTGTGTATCCACTGTACGATCATCACCAAAGTAGTCATAATTCCATACTTCAATCAATAATTTCTCACGTGATAAAGCAACATTTGGATGATTTGCTAGATACAACAACAAGTCAATCTCCTTCGGTGTTAATGGTGCCTTAACCCCATCCACCGTAACAACTCTACCTAGTACATCAATTTCCAAGCCAGAAAACTTCATCACAACAGGATTGGATTCCGTCTTCTTAGAGCGATCCAATACTACCTTGATACGTGCGATTAATTCTTTTGGTGAAAATGGTTTTGTGACATAATCATCAACACCAAGTTCAAAACCAAATAACTTATCATATTCTTCTTGTCTAGCACTTAACATAATCACAGGCACATCATCAATTGCCTTGATTTGCTTGCATGTTGAAAATCCATCTAGCACTGGCATCATTACATCCAAAACAACACAATCAAAATGTGTCTGTTTCACTTTTTCAATCGCTACTAGACCATTTTCAGCCTCTTCGGTTGTAAAGCCATTGATTTGACAATATTCTCTTACAACCTCACGTATATTCATTTCATCATCAACTATTAATATTTTTGCCATACTATTTCTGCCTTACTATTTCAATACGATTTGCTAAATAAGAACCTTCCTCTTGAATTTTAGCATAAAACTGTATATAACTACCCTTCATCAAAGATTGACCAACCTCATTGTACAGCTTTGGCATCACTGCCATATCTGCCTCACCAGTCTCATCCGTCAATTTCAAGAAGCACATTAAATCACCTTTCTTGGTGCGTATCTGTCTAACACTTTGGATATACGCAAAGCCTTTTTGTACACCTTGCATACCATTTAATACTACCAATGGTGGATAATGAATATTTAACTCCTGTCGTAGGTGTACGATTGGTTGTTCACCAATATTAAACCCAAGGGATTCCTTCTCTTTTTCACTGAGTTCCTCTTGTAGGTCTTTCATTCGCAAGATGATAGGTTTGGATACCAAACCTAAATCAATGCTCACTTGATTTCCATTTGGGATTTGGATTAGCTTTGCATACTTAATCGCATCATCTAAACTGTTCATCATGGTAGTTCTACCAAGATTCAAGCAATCTAGAGCGCCTGCATAGATCAATCTTTCCAGTTGTGTACGATTAATCTTACGAAGTACGGCACGTGCCACAAAATCAAAGTAATCTAAATATGGACCATTGGCTTGACGTTCTTTTATGATCACTCTTGCCGCAAGTGTTCCTACATCTTTGATGATAGATAAAGGAAGTACCACTGATTTTCCATCGAAGAAATATACATCACTGGAATGATTGATATTTACTCCCATCAGTGATACATGCTTTCTTCGACATTCATTGATATAAATCGAGGTCTTTGTGCTATCACCAATGACACTATTTAGAATTGAAGTATAAAACTGTAGTGGATAATTGGCTTTTAGATATGCAAGCTGATAAGCCAATAATCCATACGCAACCGCATGAGATTTATTGAAACCATAACCAGCAAACTTCTCTGCTAACTCAAATAGATGTGTAGCAGTTTCCTTAGGATATCCATTACGAATACAACCATCAATGTATTCCTGTTTTAAACCAGCTAATTCCTTTTCGTTCTTCTTGGAGATTGCTTTACGTAGTATATCCGCTTTGACAAGGGAGAAACCTGCCGCAATCTGTGCCATCAACATGACTTGTTCCTGATAGATGGTAACCCCATAGGTTTCCTTTAAGATTGGTTCTAGCTCTTTGGATGGGTAATGTATCTGACTAGGGGCTTTTCTTCCATCCAAATAGATTTGAATCTGATCTTTTGGACCTGGTCTAAATAAAGCCAATGCCGCAATGATATCCATAAACGAGTTGGGCTTCATCTTTCTTAATAGATTTCTCATACCATCCGATTCAAATTGGAATACACCAATGGTATCGGCAGATGAAAATAGACGATACGTCTTTATATCATTGAGCGGTATTGAAAGAATCTGAAAATTCGGATGACTCTTTTGGACGAGCTTAACAATTTCATCGATTGTTGTTAGATTCTTAAGACCTAAGAAGTCCATCTTAATTAAGCCCTTTTCTTCAAGATAACTACCTACCAACTGCGATGTCTTCATTCCTTCACTCATTTGAATGGTAGGAATGACATCATTGAGCGTTTTACCTGACATGACGATACCTGCCGCATGGATACTCTTATTCTTAGGCAAGCCTTCGATTCTTTGGGCCATATGATAGTAATCCATAAGTGCTGGATTGGCATTTAGAATTGTGCGTAACTTTTCCTTTTGACGATACACATCCGCAAGGGTAATCTTCGCTGTCTGTGGTATTAGATTGACTATCATATCAATCTCACGCTTAGGAATATTCATCACCTTACCAACATCACGTAATACTGCTCTGGCAGCTAAGGTATCAAATGTGATGATATTTGCGACATGTTCAGATCCATATTTTTGATATACATAATCAATGATTTCTTGACGATGGATATCTGGTATATCCGTATCAATATCCGGCATGGATACACGTTCCTCATTCAAGAAACGTTCGAATAGTAAATTGTATTGTAGAGGATCCACCATCGTAATACCCAAACAATACGCAACCAAGGAACCAGCCGCACTACCACGTCCAGGACCAATGTAAATGCCTTTTTGTCTACCATAACGAATAAAGTCATAGACGATCAAGAAATAATCTTCAAAGCCCATCTTATGGATGACATGTAATTCATGTTTGAGACGTTCTACATAATGTGGCATCAAATTTCCGTTAAGACGTTTCTTTAATCCAGCGATACATAGCTGTGGTAAATATTGTTCGCTGGTCACTCCATCTGGAAGTGGATATTCAGGCAATGTCGTCTTCTCTAGCTCTCCATCGCTTTGACATTGAGTAGCAATCTGATCCGCACGTTGTAAATCATCGTCATCATAGATACTTTCCATCTGTTGCATATCTAGAAAGTATCTACCAGTAATTGGTGTTAACATCTTATCTCTAAGTGTTGTATTCTGCTTTATCGCAGATAAAACACGTAGTGTTTCACAATCATCCTGTTGTAGATAATAGATTTTATTCAAAGCAACTGTCGAGATACCTTGTACTTTTGCCAAAGCTTTTAAAAGTTGATTGCGACTCTTCCATAAAGATGTCTCTTGAAAGGACAATGCAATATCAAAAGATGGAAGTTCAGCTTTCATGAACTTCAACTTTTGAGTAATCGCTTCTTTATCTTCTTGAATTAAGTCAGCATCTAAATAGCCACCCTCACCATATACAATCAAGAAATTATGATCGGTATATGCAAGGAAATCTTCTAAATCACAATGGTCTCTACCATCACACAACAAAGACGAAAGTTTCATCAAATTCAAATAACCAATATTATCCTTCGCCAGCAGTAAAAATGGCACAATCCGTTCATGGTAGTTTACTTCTACTTCAAGACCGATAACCGGATGAATCCCCTCTTTTTTACACTCTTTTAAAAAACGTGGCACACCATGCATCACATGATGATCAGTAAGTGCTACGCTATGATAACCGTATTGTTTAGCGGTTTGTATTAACTGTGGAATACGAATCGTGCTATCTAACAAACTATAGCAACTACGTACAAATAAATGTGTTGTCATATCTCTATTATACCCTAGCTATTCCCATTTCAAAATAAAATACTAGTCAGGTATGTTACATCTGTTTTCATACACGAAATATTTCAAATGTGCGTTATAATATTGAGGAGTCACATTTAGAAAATGAGGTAAGCATATGAAAGTTGCTTTTATTACCGATAGCGGTACTGGTAAGTCTATCCACGAATATCAAAAAGAAGGTATTATCAGCCTTCCTCTACAGATTACTATCGAAGATAAGACATACCAAGATATGGAAAATCTCAATCGAAACGACTGTATTCGATTGATGAAAGAAGGCAAAGTTTTAACGACATCTCAACCATCCCCAGGTTTGATTGAAGAATGCTTTGAAAGCCTTAAGGAACAAGGTGTAAAGTTAATCGTCGCAGTCCCTATTTGCAATGGTTTATCCGGTACAATCAGTACGATGACTGCGATTGCCAATAGCTTAGATATGAAGATTATCTGCATCGATACTTACGTCACTGCAGTTGTACAGGATTATCTCATCACACAGATTAAAAAGTGGTATGAGGAAGGCAAATCACATCTTGAGATACAGATTAAAGTTGATGAGATCATCAACTCCACAAATACACTCATCGTACCTGAAACACTGGATCAACTCATCCGTGGTGGTCGTATAACTCCACTGGCCGCAAGACTTGGAAAACTACTCAAGATTATCCCAGTCTTACAGATCAATAAAAAGACATCCGGCAAGGTAGATACCCTGCTCAAAGTTCGTACATTCCGCAAAGCATTATCCTCAACAATCGATGAGATTGCCAAGGATAATCCAAACGAGAAGACACTAATTACAATCGCTCATGTCGCAAATGTCGATGAAGCGATGAACATGTATCACCAAATGTCACAAAGATTCCCTACTGCGAAAATACAAGTCATCGAATTACCAAACGCAATCGCTGTCCACACAGGACTAGGTTGTATCGCAATTCAATATTTCCAAACATTATAAAGAAATGGAGGATTCATGGCAAAAAAGAAACACTCATTTTTACCAGATTTCGATCATCCCGATGCACCAAATGAAATCGACGATGAAAAGCGAGAAAAATACCGTAAGAAATTTATACGTAAAATACATCTAAGAAGAATCCTAACAGGTATCTTAGTCATTTTTATTGCCTTGTATGTCGTTGTTGGTGTCTATGCAATCCGATATACAAACAAACTATTAAAAGGTATGCCTACATTAAATGCTGATGATTTAATCAGTACAGAATCATCAAAAATCTATGATGGTAACGGTACATTGTTAACAGAAATTGGTACATACTATCGTGAAAATATTCCCTATGAGCAAATGCCAGAATCCTTAGTTGATGCCTTTTTATCCATCGAGGATTCCCGTTTCTTTGCCCATAACGGATTCGATGTGCCACGTTTTACAAAATCAGTATTAGAAACTGTATTACGCAACAACACCCAAGGTGGCTCCACCTTTACCATGCAGCTAATTAAGAATACCTACTTCTCAGTTGAAGATGGAGATAACAGTACAGAACGCTCTGCTACACTATCCTACAAAGCACAACAGATCGTGCTAAGTATGCAACTAGAACAACAGTTAAGCAAACAAGAAATCTTTGAGTTATATGTCAATAAACTAAACTTTGGTGATCGTATTCGTGGTGTACAAAAAGCAGCACTCTACTACTTTGGCAAAAACGCAAAAGAGCTCTCTTTATCAGAGTCCGCACTACTTGCAGGTATTATCAACCTACCAAATACATACAACCCATATAACTACTTAGACTATGCAACAGATAGACGTAATAACGTTTTGGATTTAATGCAATACCATGGTTATATCACCAGTGCAGAATGTGCTTTAGCCAAATCCATCAAAGTTGAAGACCAACTCGTTGGCAAACAAAACTTCAATGTAGAAAATACGAAGTATTCATCCTACATCGATGTCGTATTAGATGAAGTACAAAAGATGACAGGACTCGATCCATTTTCAACTGGCATGTCCATTTATACCGCACTTGATCCAGCGATCCAATCTCATATCGATGCCATCCAAAATGGTGATGTAGTCTCATTTGAAAGCGACTTAGTACAGCTAGCGATGATTACACTGAATAATCAAAATGGAGAAATCGTCGGTATTGGTGGAGGTAGAAACTATGGTAGCGATGGTGGATCACGTTTATTAAACCGTGCAACACAACAATTCAAACAACCAGGCTCTAGTATAAAACCAGTATTGGAATACGCACTTGCGTATGAATATCTAGGATACTCACTCGATGAAGTCCTAGTTGATAAACCAATTACCTATCCTGCTGAACAAAGAGTACTTGTAAATTACAACGGTAAGTATGAGGGTGATGTAACAATCAAAGATGCACTAGCAAATTCCTTGAACACACCCGCTATTTTAACCCTACAGAAAGTAACAGCTAAGATAGGATCTGATGCTATCGTCGATTACCTCAAGAAGATAGGCTTCTCACAAGTAAAATACGGTACATATCACTTATCCTATGCGATTGGTGGCAATGACTTTACCGCCTCTGTAGAAGAGATGGCTGCAGCACATGCTATGTTAATCAATCTAGGTGTATACAACGAACCACACACCATCCGCCGTATACAAGCCAACGATGGTAGTGTATATGAACCACAAAACCAAAACATCCGTGCCCTATCCTCAGGTAGTGCATACCTGGTAGACCAACTCATGCAAAACAATGTCAACCAGAATACGTATTACAACCACATGCAGATATTACAAAGAGGATATCCGGTCTACGCAAAGACTGGAACAACAGACTGGGGTAGCGATGGATTACAATATGGCATCCCACAAGGAGCAGCCAAAGACAAATGGATGATAGCTAGTACATCCCAATACACAAATGCAGTATGGTATGGCTTTGACCAAGCTATCAGTGGTCAAATGACCTACTTCCCAGCATGGCGTGATTGGAATACAACAGGACAGATCAATCAATCCCTACTAGATTTAGAAGAGTCAATCTCGCCAAATACACTAGGTGGAGTCAATCAACCAAGCGATGTTGAAGATGTTACATACATCTACGGTACCTACCCACATGTCACAAGAAGTAATAACAGCACAGGTGGAAGAACCATCACATCACAAGTATCCTCAACAGGATTAAAATACACACCAAACGTATCCAGTAGCTCCTATACAAATGATAAGAGCTACTTAGCAGGACTCGATGCTTCTATCTCAAATGGTATTATCTACATTGATTGGTTAACCCAGGATACCTGCTCCGGTAGTCGTAACATATCCCTCAAGGATAACTACAACAACATCTCAAGAAGTGGTAAATGCTTAGCATACAATAGCTTCCTACAAACATCAGCTAATGGTAAATTCTACGCAGACTTATACCAAGATGATGTATATGTAACCACCGTCACAAGTAACTCCAACATGTATGCAGGCTTCCCTGAATACTTTAACGGTAAAGTGAAAGCCTGTGGATACTTTGTAAACAGTAGTGGTAAAAAGTCAGAGACTATCTGTACAGATGCAGGATCTTACAGTCCTGAGGAAACAGAAGCCAAGGACAACCAATAATCGAGTAGGAGGAAGTTTTAAAGAATTTTAAAACTTCCAACCTCTCACACCACCGTACGTACCGTTCGGTATACGGCGGTTCACAACTTAATAACTATGCACTTTTTGGTAGTGGTCTGTTAGTGATAACAGACCTTTTAATTTTAGAATCTTCGCACTAATGAGTGACCCTAGTCCGCCTTTGGCGATTGCCATGCATCCTTTGCGCGAGTTCGACAGTCCCTCCGCCAGCCATCTTGGTGCCCCTAGTATCATGAGTGTTCTTCTTCTTTTCCGTATGGTCTTCCACTGTTTCCATATA
>JALENJ010000053.1 GCA_022767445.1 Erysipelotrichaceae bacterium
GATCAGCTGCCGCTGGTGGCATATGGAACAAGCTCGACAGATACAGAGCTTAAGACCGATGCAGGCAATGTAACGATTGAAGCAGACGCAAGCGATGTAGATAAGAATGGGGACAATACTCAGAAACGTGCAAAGCTGCAGGCAGAGTATGTGAAGTATTCCAGAAACGATCTGAAGATTAAGAAGTATGTGAAGGGAAGCCTGGACAGCGAATACTCCACTTTCGGATATACGACTCCGGGAAAAGATATCAGCTACAAGCTTGAGATGACCAATACAACAGGAAAAGACATCTTCAAGATGGGCTTCATGGATGTCCTGCCTGGAATCGGCGACCTGGGGATTGTGGACGGAACCAACCGAGGAAGCGCCTTCACGCCTACACTGAAGGGAGCAATCAAGCTGCCTCAGGAATGGAAAGACAAGGTTGATGTATATTACAGCACAGTGCAGAATCCGGAAAGGGCAGACCTATATGGAACAGTGAGCTATCCGAAAGATGCTTATGTACATGTAGAGCCGGCAGGCGCTGAGGCTCCGGGATGGACCAAGGATACTACAGGATGGACGACTGATGACTGGGCAAAGGTACGCAGCTTCAAGCTGGAGTTTAAAGATGGAGTCAAATGGGTCAAAGGTCAGGATATTACGCTGACATTTGAAATGACAGCACCGAAGGAAACAGAGGTTGATGCTGCTTTGCTTCTGGAAGGCAAGCCAAAGAGAACGGAAGAAATCGAAACAAAGGCAGCATGGAATTCTTTTGCAGTGACCACCAACGGACTGCTTCCGACGGAACCTGAAAGAGTCGGTGTTATTTTGTCAAAGGCAAAAGGAGAGCCGGTGGAGGTTGCCTATTATATCCAGGGAACATCCACCAAGCTTCAGCCAAATAAGGATCTGGTAAAGGATAAGTATGTGGGAACACCTTATAGCGTGCCGGAATCTGCAAAGACAGATTCAACCCTGCTTCCTAAGGAGCTGACCGATGAAGATGGAAAAGTCTATGAGCTGGTATCTACAGATGTAAAACCGAACGGAGACTATCCATCAGCCAAGGATCCTAACGGAGAAAAAATAACAGTAAACTCTTCTCCTGCAGAAGGGGAAGTTACCGAAGAACACCAGGTGATTAATTACGATTATGCACCAAAGAAAGGTGGCGAGGTCCTAGTGAAGTATATCATTGAGGGAACAGATGAGGTACTGGAAAATCCGGCTGTGCAGGAAAAGGATGTCGACGGCAACTATATTGTAAAGAAGCACGGGACTCAGGTAGGAACAGTTTATGATACAACAGACGAGACCTTCCAGCCAAAGAAGTTAACAAAAAATGGAAAGACCTATGTGTTGACGGCAAGAAAGGTAGATCCTAAGACGGATCCTATCACCGGGAAGGTGACAGAAGAAAAGCAGCTGATCATCTACGAGTATAGGTTGGTGGAAGACGAAACATCGGCAAATCCGCCAAAACCGACAAAAACAACGAAAACCGGTAGCGTAAAAACGGGAGATTCTGCAAATATAGCCGTCTATGCGTGCGCAATGGGACTGGCTCTGGCAGCTCTAGCAGTTTTAGCTTCTGGGAAAAGAAAAAAATCTATGTAAATTCCGCAGAGAGTATCCGAGACGGAGTGCATAAACAGGGGCAGGTATTCACCCTCTCATGTGAAACCTGCCCTTTCTGTTTTTCGGTATATGCATATGAATTCCGACATATACATCTATGAAATAGCCTTTTCAATCAGGCGGTTTTATTGCAACCAAACAAAAATTTCCACCAATCCACTCATAAAAATATTATATAGTATGACTGGAAAAGCAAGAATTTGTACATAGATTTCTGCAGGACATACCAAGGAAGACTTGGATTTTGCAGTTAAGTGTTTTTGTGAAGTTAAGGCTGAAATGGGGATTTAACAATGGCTAAAGAAGGACTTTATTTTAAAACTTTGGAATTTGTATGGGAGAGGCGAAGTGGTATGAATATAAGTAAATTTGAGCCCAGGGAGTATGTTTTCATTACTCTGGGGATTTTATAATTACCACAGCCCTGTATTTCTTTATGATTCCCGGGAAGCTGGTTATTGGAGGAGTTGCAGGACTCAGCTTGGTTTCTCGCAATTCCTGTTCCAATTCTCGGATGCGGTGCTCGTTTTCAGAGAGAGGACCTGCCTTATGGCCGCTGCTGACGAAAGCGTCATCACCGTGACGGATTCGGGTCTTGCGCCATTTGGCAAGCGTGTAGTACTTGAGACCGAGCTGATCTGCTGCAGCTTTTACTCCGATCTCATCGGAGAGTTGTAGCGCTTACAGCTTGAATTCCTTATCGTATTTCATACGCTTCCCACCTTTATGATAATATGATATCATCTCTTGGTGGGTTTAACGACTGCATTTAAATGATACTATTCCAACAGCAGGGGCATAACCCACTCATCAAAATTAATTACTTGACTTACTTAATAATACGAGTGATCTATGTATGCAAACAATGATTATAATTGGGTCATTTGCTAATTTCGGTATCGCATCTATGCCTTGATAATATAAAAGTTAATATCCCACATGAGTACCGTAAAAGGTACTTTTATGGAAAATATATTTAGAAAGGATTTAGAAGGTGTAAATGTGAAGATAGATTATAGTGGATTATGGGATGTTTTGGAGCAAAAGAATATATCTCGTAAAGAGTTTAGGTGTAAAATTAAACTAGAGTGTCTAATAGAATAGTACGTCTGTTTCTTTTATGTGTCCACTTTTATAAGTATAATGCAAAATGGCTTTATAAGTGGTATAACACTTTGTAACAAAAATTATATCAATTGTCATATAAAAAGGTGTATCGGATTAAGCACGGAAATTATTTATGGAAGGAAATTAAATGAAAAAAAAGCTTATTAGAATTATGTTTTTAGCCGCACTGACTATTTCATTATTGGCAGCTTCAAGCATGCCTTACTGCCTGTTTGCAAGTAATGCTCCAGAATTTATTGGCAGTACTGTACAAGCAGAAGAAATATCGCCGCAAGATGAGAGCGGAGATGTTGAAGAAGCATTGAGTACAAGCGGTGATCAGGATGTTGAAGAGGCATCCGTCATAAAAGAAGAAACAGCTGTTGAGAGTGCATCGATTCTTTTGAGAAGCGGAAGTGAAAGAGGGGAAGAACTCAACGCGGTATATGTGAACTCGCTTTCGGGGGATGATTTAAAAACAGGTGCTGACGAGACTAATGCAGTTAAAACCTTATCAAAAGCGATGGAAATTGTGGCGGAAAGCGGTACGGTTCACTTTGTAGGAGAAGTAACGGCAACAGAAAATATTGTTGTTGGTAAAAATGTTTCTTTCGCATACAATTCCCCTTCCGACAGACTGGTGGTTGCCTCAGGAGTTTCTTTTTCCGTTGCAAGCGGGAAATCCTTAACCTTTACGGGAGAGGGAAGTGCGGCGATCAATCCTGCAGTCATTGTCAGAACAGGCGGCACAATAGGCGACGGAATTTATGTCTTTGACTTTTCAAAATTATCTGAAAGCAATCGAATGACATCGGCCGCATTTAAATTAGAAGGCGACGGAACTATTTCGGGGACAACCGACGGAGGAGTTAAAATCTCTACTGCGGATGTTAATATTCTGGCGGCGGGAACAAGCACTTCCTCAAAAATTGGAAAAGCAGATATTACACAGAACTACTCCGTGAAATCAGGCTCATACAATGTAGGAAACGGAGCTCCGTACACTTTGGAAAATACCGTATTCAGATTGACAGGAACAAGCAAAAGATTTAGATTCGATAAGCCTTTTTCAATGACAAAATCGGAACTTATCGTGGACAATCCTGGTCAGACTTCGGGATATGCAATAATATTTGCCACAACGCCTGATTTAAAGGATTCAACTATTGATATCAAAAACTACGGGTCTGTTCTGTTGGATTTGGGAACAGGGACCGCTACCAATACAACTATAAAAACAGACGGTATTCATAATGCCAAAACTCCGAAACCTTTTGCAACCAAGTTTTTCGGGGAAGTGGAAAATACAGCAGTATTTACATTCATCGAGGATCCTAAGGTGGGGAGAATTTCCTTCCAGGACTCAAATAACAATTCCTATGAATACGGGCTTCCTTTGAAGCATAATAACGATGTTTCAAAGGCAATACCTCTTCCTAAGGTTAAACTTACTTTTAAGTCGGAGGACGGTAATTTTGAGGAAAGCGTTACATTGATAAAAGGCACAAGTCTTGAGCAACTGAGTGGCAAAGCCTACGCTGACGGAGTTTTGATTGAGCAATCAAAGATAGATGTACTTAAGAAAAAAATCGAAGAAAGTCTGAAGTATACTCCTGATTTTAAAATGATTATAGATGGAAATGTAAATGCTTTATACAGCGTTTCAGATATAGTTAATGAAGATACGGTGGTAGTGCTGAAGCCTATCACGGCAGGAACCAGGTACTATGTAAATGACGGAAGTGAAAATGCTGATAAATACGCATTTGTAGAGAGAAATGACGATAAACTTTCTCCCCTTGCCATAGAAGAGGTAATCGCCAAGGCCCCAATGTTTAAAATCAGGTCAAAGACATTTGTTGGATGGACTTTAGACAAAGAAGGTAATATACCCGCAACGGATATAGATATAACCAAGCTGACAAAGCTCTATGCAAAGTGGGAAGATAAAAAAGCCTTCAATGTGACTTATCATAGGAATTCACCTATATCTTCAAGTGTTTCAGATCCTGAAACAATAACAACAACTTTATATGAAGGGGAACATTTGTCAGGAGTCTTGGTTGATTTCAACAAGAATATTCATCTCATAGGTGAGATAGAAAGCGAAGGTCAGATATTCCGAAACGATACTAAAGAATACTATCAAAAAGAATTCGGGAATAAGGCAGGCGCATGGAACTATATAGGTGATTACGGTTGGATGAATATTTTATTGGATAATTATAAAAATCTATATAGATTTCAGGCGTGGAATACGGCACAAGACGGAAGCGGTACATACTACAGAGGCGGACATACATTAACTGTCGAAGATTTTGAAAAAACGGGAGGAGAGCTTGTCCTCTACGACAGGTGGATAGAGCTTGAAAAGCTTAAGAAAACCGATGCTGCCGCAATTGCAGATCCTGACAGGGCAAGACCTGAAATAAAGCTTTCGGGAGAGGATGCCCCTAATCCGAGTGATTATGAGATGGCAAAGTCGGCACTTGTAATAGATCACTCGCAAACATTGAACTATAAAGCGTTTCTTGATTTCTATAAATTACAAAATGAATTGGTTACCCTATGGGGGAGAATCAATGAAGTTACACAGTGGCAGGGAACGATGAATGCTTACTTTGATTCAAGGCTTGAGTTTGATAAAGATATTAAAATACTGTTTGAAAGCACATGGCAGGTTCCGGATACGGCAAAGCTGGCAGAATACGGTGTGCTTGATGTTAAGCAGGCGGACGGGAATGCGAATCAGTGGATATTTACAGTAAACAAGGATTTCATCAAGAAGAATCTTGTCAGCAGCAGGGAGGGAACGGATAAAAACTACGACTCTTCTTCTTACTCTTTTTACAAGGTTGAGCTGCCTGTTAAAATTATTCCTAAATACGATCCTGACGGTGGAAAGGATTTTCAAAAATTATCCTTTGAGGAGTTTATGAAACCTATGATTTTGACCGTTTACGATAATTATGACAGAGGTATCAACGGGTATGTTACAAAAGAATCTGCAAACAAGATTGCCCTTAGCGATAAACCGGTTGTCATCGTAGGCGGTGATATTCAAATGAATATTAACGGCTTTGAAAGACAGGGCTTAACGCTGTTAAAATATCAGTTAAAGTCCAATGCTTTTGATGAGCACGTTAAAATATATCCTACAGGGACAGTAAATTCAAGATACGAGTTGGTTGATGAAAAGGATTATTCGAATATTATAAATCCTTTACAGAATCCTAAAACAGGTAAAGAATCGGATTCTTATGAGGGACGTGCAAAGAATGAGAATATCACGGTGGAGGATCAAAATAATTATTCCGAAGAATTTAATTTAGAAATACCCGAGTACAAAACAAACAACAATATAGAAAAGTATAAGCTTGTTGCAATAAAAGTTCATATTCAAAAGGTAGATGCCGAAGGGAATTATGAGACAAATGAAGACGGTTCACCTAAAATAGAGGAAACGATATATTCAGATAAATATTATACCGAAGAAACCGGGAAAAAAGGTTCTTTGGAGGCAGGAAAGGAACTTCTTTCAGGGAAATTCGATCACAGCAGGATAGTTACTTATGTAATGCAGTATGCAGTGCCTACAATAGATTTAAATGTAAATAAAATTTGGCTTGATTATTTTAAAGAACCGATGAAAGAAGCTCCAAAGGCAGAAGTAAAGGTCGAACTTCTGAGAGACGGAGAGGCGACAGGAGATACTGTTACCTTAAAACGCGAAAACAATTTTAAAGGTCAATTTGTTAATCTCAAAGAATACTCGGAGGATTACAGCAAAAAATATAATTATTCCGTAAGAGAATTAGGTACATCCGAAGACGGAATGATTGTAATAGATAAGGTATCTTATAAATCCGAAGTAGAAGGTGCAGATAATCAGTATACGATTACAAATACGTCTCAGGAAAAACCGGAGACTCCAAAACATCATAAGACAGAAATAAAAACGCCGAGAACAGGAGACGAAAGCAACTTTGCAGTTTACGGAACACTCTTGATGATATCACTTGCAGGGCTTGTTGCCTTAAAGAAAAGGCGGTTACTTTCCAAGCGACAGAAATAGATGATTTAAAATGTTAAAAAACGATTCGAAAACTCTTGAGTTATATCTCAAGAGCTCAGACCGTAGACAAAGGGACTGTTTCAAGTTTTGCATAAACAGAAAAAAAACTGATATAAGATATGTTGATAGTTACGTGAGGGCAGAGCCAGAGAAAGTGTGAGAAAAAGTCTGTAAATTAAAATCAAGCCTTCTATGGTAGAATCTAATTACCATAGGAGGCTATTAATTATGGCAAAGAAATAGAAGTATATCATGTTAAACCTCTAACCGATGGAAAGAAAAACATCATCGCATCTCTAATCGAGGAATACGACATAGAAACAGCGGACGACATCCAAGAAGCTCTGAAGGATCTTCTCGGAGGAACGATTAAGTCAATGAAGGAAGCTGAAATGGATGAGCATCTCGGCTATGAGAGTTACGAGCGCAGCGACAATGGCAACTACCGTAATGGGACTAAGAAAAAGAAGGTTCGTAGCAATTACGGAGAATTCGAGATTGATGTTCCTCAAGACAGAAACAGTAGTTTCGAGCCACAGGTCGTTAAGAAGCGTCAGAAAGACATCTCCGGAATAGATCGGAAAATAATCAGCATGTATGCACGAGGACTCACAACAAGGCAGATTTCCGAGCAGATATAGAAAATCTATGGCTTTGAATGTAGCGAAGGCTTCATCTCCGATGTGACCGATAAGGTTCTTCAGGATATTGAGGATTGGCAGATCAGACCGCTTGATGAGATTTATCCAATACTCTTCATAGATGCCGTTCACTTCTCTGTTAAAGATGACAACATAATCCGCAAGCTCGCTGTCTATGTAATCATAGGAATTAACTGCGACGGCATGAAGAATGTAATAAGCCTTGAAATTGGTGAAAATGAGAGCAGTAAGTATTGGCTGGGCGTACTTAACAGCCTTAAGAACAGAGGTGTAAAGGATGTTATGATAATCTGCGCTGATGGTCTATCCGGAATAAAAGAAGCCATATCTGAGACTGCTGAAAAAGAATGATTTTATAGGTTCTGTTTTTCGAGACGTTCATCAAAATATATCTCTAATTGTGAATGGATCTGACCCCGGTCTTGCCTGTGTCCAGTCCATTTTTTAGTGATATCCATTGTTGCCAGATAGAGCATCTTTAGCAAGCTATCATCAGATGGGAAAACAGTCTTACTTTTGGTTACTTTTCGAAGCAGACAGTTAAAGCCTTCTGTTGCATTGGTAGTATATATGAGTCTTATAACCGCTTCTGGATACTTGAAGTAAGTGGATAATGTAACCCAATTATCATGCCAAGATTTATAGATTTTAGGATACTTGGAGTCCCATTTATCCTTAAACAGTTCGAGCTCGTTCAGGGCTATTTCTTCGCTTGGTGCAGCATACACTAATTTTAAGTTTGCTATGAGTTTTTTGATATATTTGTAGGAAACAAACTTTGTTGAATTACGAATCTGATGGATAATGCATTGTTGCACCTCTGCTTCCGGATACACAGCATCTATTGCGTGTGGGAAACCTGTAATCCTATCGACACATGCAATCAGGATATCTTCAACGCCACGATTCTTCAAGTCATTCATGATGGATAACCAGCATTTTGCACTTTCATTTTCACCGACATACATACCCAAAACATCTTTGTGTCCGTTCATATCAATCCCGAGTACAATTGTATACTGCACGTTTAACTATACGTCCCTCACTGCGAACATGATAGTGAATTGCGTCCATAAAAACGACTGCATATACTTCTTCTAACGGCCGTTCCTGCCATTCTTTAACGATAGGCATAATCTTGTCTGTAATGCGGCTAATCGTGCTGTCAGAGATGTCTATATCATACAATTCCTTCATGTGTGATTCGATGTCTCCAGTAGTTATTTCTTTTGCATACATAGACCGAATCTTTTCTTCCATGTCTTGAGTTACTGTATTCTGATATTTCTTGATGAGTCTTGGTTCATAGTCACCATTTCGATCGCGAGGAATAGAGACATTTATGTCACCATAGCCGGTGTGCATTGTTTTTTGCGAATGTCCATTTCTGCTATTATCGGTTTCTTTGTTGCGGTAATCGTACTTGGAATAGCCGAGTTTTTCATCCAACTCCTCATCTAGAGCACCTTCCAGAATCACAGATATCATGTCTCGCATGATTGCGTTCACATCGGTACCGCTTTTGACGCTGACATCATTCTTTTTTAAATAGTCACGCATCATTTCTCTCATTTCTGCTTTTTGTGGGCTGTCATTTTTTTCTTGCCATAAAATAAACCTACAAACTAAGTAATTTTATCTTACATCAGTGTTTGAAGGTTTACACAAACTTTGGGACAGTCTCCGAGTGGAATGGCTATTTTACAGGATATCAATCCAATTTTGTCTTGTATGAAGAATTCGATGAACCATTACAGTCTTACTTTCTTCATGCACTTTATAGAAAATGATGTAATTCTTAACAAGACATTTTCTAAACTCTTTCTGGCGTAGATAGGCATCATCCACCAATCCATAGCGATGAGGCATGGTAGATAGACTAGAAACAGTAGATTCTATCTCGTCAAGTAAGTCAGATGTAGTAAATGGTGCATCAAAATTGTGGGAAATATAATGAATTATACCTTTTAGGTCTCTGTGATAGGTTTCAGAAACAAGTATCTTATAGCGTTCCATTTTTTAGCCCCTCCCTTAAACTTTTCATGGAGTCATCAAAAGTTAGGGTACGACCGTTTGTAAAATCAGATTCACTTTGCTCTAGAAGTTGATACAGCTCATATCTTCCCATGAGTTTATTGAATAAATCAATGCTCATAACAGCAAGGTCTCCACGACCATTTTTGGTAACAAAGATAGGTTCGCCTGTTTCATGACAAAACGAAGAGATTTCATTGTAATTATTCCGTAAATCTGTACTTGATTTAATGTTTGGCATAATAACACCTCCTTTAATCTAAAGATATTATACTATTATTTCTTTAGATTATCAATTTTATAAAAGGGAGGGGGAGTAAAATCTATGATTCGAAACCGATATTGTCTTAGTTAAAGAAAAAGGAATATGTCCAATTTATAGAAAGGAATTGTTATGATTCATTCTATCAGATTAGATTGGAGTGAATATGAAAAAGATTATATTAACCCCTATGGAAGAAAACAAATACAATATTATTAAAGAATTAGTTGATCATTCTGGTAATAAGCATCGTGCTGCTTTAAAGCTAAATTGTTCTCTACGGAATATCAACCGATTGATGAAACGTTATAAGTCTGAAGGTAAGTCTGCCTTCTCTCATGGAAATCGTGGAAGATTACCTTCTAACACTTTCTCACTAGAAACGAAACATCAGATTATTGAGCTCTATATCAATGAATACCTTGATGCCAACATTACGCATTTCAGCGAAATTGTTCAGAGTGAACTAGGTATCTTTATTCGTGATACAACGATCAGAAACTGGTTATCAGAATATGATGTCTTGTCCCCCTAACGAATAGAACAAACAACATCTACCAAAGCTAAAAACACACTCAAAGAGCAGATTGAATCAATTGAAGATGATACACCTCATTCACGTAGATCTAGATCTAAATACATGGGTGAGATGATTCAAATGGACGCTTCAAGCTACGAATG
>JALENJ010000029.1 GCA_022767445.1 Erysipelotrichaceae bacterium
ATTGATATCTCCTCCTTATATTTTGAATTTCGGTTGTCAGCCTTATTCAATTATATACGGAGGCTTTTTTCATCGCTTAAGCTTTTCCCTTCTCATACGCTTAGCGTATGGTTTTTATAGGAAACTTCGTTTCCTATAATAAAAGAGCAGAAATTAATCTGCTCTCTTACTTACTTATTGTGCCGCTTTTACAACTGCTTCTAGCTCTTCTCTTGGCTTGAAACCTAAAGATGTAGCTGTCTGTTCACCATTCTTGAAGGCGATCATTGTTGGGATAGACATAACTCCATATTGTTGAGCAATTTCTGGGTTGTCATCAACATTTACCTTTACGAACTTAATATCTGGGTAGTCCTTTGAAATCTCCTCTAGAACTGGTCCAGCCATCTTACATGGTCCACACCAATCAGCGTAGAAATCTACAAATACGGATGGATTACCTGCTAATAATGCATCATACTCTTCTTTGTTTTTAATAATATCCATTTTAGAATACCTCCACTAGTATTATGTCACAAATGTATTTGATACAAAAGAATTATGCCCTATTTAATTTTAGCGGCAGCTTCTTGATCCAAGATAACAGTCACATCTGGATGATCCTGTAAGATACTTGCAGGGCAATCTGTTGTCTTAGGGCCCTTGATCATACCGTATACAGCATCTGCTTTATTTGCGCCTGTTGCGATTAGGATAATCTTCTTCGCACGCATGATTGTGCCTAGTCCCTGTGTAATCGCAAGTGTTGGAACCTGATCAATATCTCCATCAAAGAAACGAGCATTATCCTTACGTGTTTGTTCTGTTAATTCCATTGTATGTGTTAAGCTATCAAACGCTGCACCTGGTTCATTGAAGGCAATGTGTCCATCAGAACCGATACCTAATACCTGTACATCAACAACATACTTTGCCATTTCACTTTCATAGCGAACACACTCCTCTTCTGGATTGCTAGCTTCACCATTTGGAATATGGATATTCTCTTCTGGTACATCAATCTCATTGAATAGGTTTTCATGCATGAATGTATAATAGCTCTGTTCATGATTACGTGGTAAACCTACATACTCATCTAAGTTAAACGTGATGGCATTCTTATAAGAAGTACCGTTTGTCTTATGGTCTGCAATCATCTTCTTGTATAGACCTACTGGTGTTGAACCTGTTGCTAGACCTAATACTGGATTCTCATTTTCCATAACTTGGCGCATAATCTTGAAAGCTTCTTGACTAACTTGGTCGTATGAATCCGCAATAACAATTTTTAACATTTCTTTTCTCCTTCTAGAATACTGTTATTGAATAAGCTGTTTCCCAGCTTTTATTCACTTCTAACATGATTGTTCCTTCTCGTTTCTCGAATGGAACATCTACTTTTTCAAAATCCGTATGTGAATACCATGGCTCTATGCATACAAATGGTGCATTCGGTGACCAGAATGCAAGCCATGGAAATCCCTTATATTCTACCATGACTCCATGCTTTCCATTCGTTAGCTTTGCACATGTACTCTTTGGTTGGTTGATAATAATTGTCTTCGCTAGCTTTTCAGTATCGAGCTGAAAATGATCCATCTGTTTATCATCTACATCCTCTTTTGCGTTCAGTTCAAGATAATAATCCGCAAATGAGGAACTATCTTCACTTGGACAATTGAATGCTGGATGCAGTCCAAAGTTAAATGGCATCACAACATCACTACGGTTTTCAACCGTATAACTTATATCTAACTTCTTCCCATGTAAGCTAAACTTCACTTCCAAACGGAATTGGAATGGATATTGTGCAAGTGTTTCATCACTATCACATAGCTCCATTACAACTTCACTTTCGCTATGATGAATGCACTGAAAGTCGCTATGACGACAAAAACCATGGTTTCCCATCTGATACTCTTTTCCTTGGATGTGTAATACACCATCCCAAGTCTTACCTACCATTGGGAATAACGTTGGGTTTCTTCCAGCCCAGTATTTAGCATCACCTTGCCACATAGATTCAATTCCACTTTCCTTATCATAGAAACTGTGAATCTCAGCAGCGTGCTCATCTATCTTTACAGATACGAGCTCATTTTGAATTGTGTATACTGACATAAATCCTCCGCACTTTTCTGCTTTATTATAGCACTTAGCTTTTATGAAATTCTGCATATAAATTTAAGTTTCACTTTTTGAATGCATTCTTGTATTTTTCTTTGTGAATTTTTTAAGAAAAATGGACTTTTTTTCAAGTTAGCGTGATAATTTTATGTGTTCAAGGAGGAATTCATATCATGTCATTTATTGACGGAATCAAAGCAAAAGCAAGAAAAGATGTAAAAACAATTGTATTACCAGAATCAGAGGATGAACGTACACTACGTGCAACTGCTAAAATCTTAGAAGAAAAAACAGCCAACCTCATCCTAATTGGTAACGAGGAAACTGTAAAAGCAGATGCCAAAAAGTACGGCGTCAATATCGAAGGTGTTCAAATCATTGACCCTAACACTTCAGATAAGTTAGATGAGTATGTAAATACATTGTACGAGCTACGTAAGGCAAAAGGTATGACAGAAGAGTTAGCTCGCAAGACATTACTAGAAGACAACACAACATTTGGTGTCATGATGTTAAAAACTGGTAGTGCAGATGGACTTGTATCAGGTGCTTGTCACTCAACTGCCAACACACTACGTCCAGCATTACAGATTCTACGTACTGCACCAGGTGCGAAACTAGTTTCAGGTTTCTTCATCATGGATGTACCAAACTGTGAATATGGTCATAATGGAACATTTGTATTCGCTGATTGCGGATTGAACCAAGATCCAGACAGTGAAAGCTTAGCAGCGATCGCACATGATGCGGCTAAATCATTCGAGTCACTTGTAGGTGCTCCAGCCAAGGTTGCCTTCCTATCACACTCTACAAAAGGAAGTGCAAAACATGCATTAGTTGATAAGGTAGTCTCTGCAGTAGAAATCGCACACGAACAATATCCAGATCTTGTATGTGATGGTGAACTTCAGTTAGATGCAGCGATCGTACCAAGTGTCGCTGCCAGCAAGGCTCCAGGCTCGCCTGTTGCCGGTCAGGCAAATGTACTCATCTTCCCTAACCTAGATGGTGGTAATGTAGGATACAAGTTAGTACAACGTCTAGCCAAGGCAGAAGCTTATGGACCAATGTTACAGGGTATCGCAAAACCAGTGAACGATCTATCCCGTGGATGTTCTTGGGAAGATATCGTTGGTGTTGTAGCTCTAACAGCAGTACAAGCACAAATAACAAAGTAAACATATAGAAGGGGCTGTAACGCATAGCAGCCTAGAAAATAAAATGTCCAACCTCTAAATTAAGTGATATGTACCCAGAATCCTGGACACATATTTGAACTAGGCTGAACACATGGATGCCATCCTGTATTGCACAGGTGTCATCCATTTTGTTTTTGCCTGAATTCTTCTATTGTTATAATAATCGATATATTCTTCTACTGC
>JALENJ010000041.1 GCA_022767445.1 Erysipelotrichaceae bacterium
ACCGCCCGACCTATCCGACACAATGGCCAAGTGTCGGATAGGAACGGCAAAATTTTTTGCACTTCTATTGCTTCTTTATCACACATAAGCAAAGAGTCAGGGTTTTAAGTTTATCAAATATTCTATAACATGTACTTGCAACAGATACAAGTACATGTTATAGTTAACCGGCAAAGGAGAAAGCCATGGATACAAAATATGCGATTGCTCTACACATATTGGCTTATATCGCTGAGAGTGAGGATGAAGTAACTTCAGAGATGCTGGCGATAAGTGTTGGAACAAATGCGAGTCATATACGTAAGATTATTACATTATTAAAGGATGCCAATATCCTAGAGAGTCAACAAGGTAAGATTGGCATCAAGTTAAAGGTGAAACCTGAGGATTTATCTTTAGATAAGGTGTACAACGCTGTATATCCAAAGAAAGAACTATTACACATACACGATACTGGAAATCCAGAGTGTCCTGTAGGAGCACATATCCAACAGGTACTAATACCATTCTTTGAGGATTCACAGAATCGACTAATACAAGGTTTACAAGGGAAAACATTACAAGCACTGATACAGGATTTATATCAAAGTGCAAAGGAGAAATAAGATGAAAGCTGCTTTAATCAAACAATACAACAAAGATATTACCGTTACATTAGAGGATGTTACCAAACCATCCATATCCGATAATGACGTATTAATCAAAGTTACAGCTGCAGGTGTAAATCCTGTAGATAATATGATTTCAAAAGGGGAAGTAAAACTGATCGTTCCGTATAAACTTCCACAGATTGCAGGTAACGAAGTTGTCGGTATCATTGAGGAAGTCGGAAAGAATGTAGTGAATTACAAGATTGGTGATCGTGTATTCTCCAGACTACCTTTAAACCGCATCGGTGCATTTGCACAATATGTAGCGGTTGATGCCGAGGCAATCGCCAAAGTACCTACATATCTAACAGATGTAGAGGCTGCAGCGATTCCATTAACTTCACTTACGATTATGCAGTCTTTAGACTTGATGCATATCGAAAGTGGTAAGACCATCTTTATCTCTGGGGGAACAGGTGGTGTTGGTGGAATGGCCATTCCAATCGCCAAGGCGAAAGGACTCACTGTCATCACAAATGGTAGTGCATCCAACAAGGATAGAGTACTTGCTTTAGGGGCCGATCAATTCATTGACTACAAGAGCCAGGACTATGTCGATATTCTATCTGATGTAGATTATGTATTAGATACACTCGGTGGAAAAGAGACAGAGAAGCAGATGAAGATATTAAAGAAGGGTGGCAGTCTTGTTTCACTAAGAGCAATGCCTAACGGAAGCTTCGCTAAGAGAATGCATTTACCTTACTATAAGCAATTACTATTTACGCTTGCCGGTCACTCTTTTGATGCAATGGCAAAGCGTTATGGCGTTCATTATGACTTTATCTTTGTAGAGTCCAATGGTAAACAACTACAGGAAGTCGCAGATATCTTTGAGAAGTTAGAGATTAAGCCTTCCATTGATACTGTATATCCTTTTGAAGAAGTGAATGATGCCCTACAAAAAGTAGCGAATGGACATTCAAAAGGAAAGACAGTACTAACATTTAAATAGAGGAGAATATATGGAATTTCAGAATATAAACGCATTACCAATTGATATAAAAGAGGCGATTCGAACACGTAAGAGTGTACGTAGCTACGAAGCAAAATCACTCAGTGAAGCAGACAAACAAGATCTAATGGATTTCTACGCAACCACACAGAATCCATTTGGTGTAAAAGTAAATGTACAATACATCAGTAAGGAAAACAGTGCAGATAACATTCAGTTAGGTACTTATGGGACAATCAAAGGTGCAAAGGATTTCCTAGCAATCACAGTTAAAGATGAACCATACGCTATGGTCGCATCAGGCTATCAGTTTGAAGAACTTGTACTGTATGCGACCAGTAAAGGACTAGGTACAGTTTGGTTAGCAGCTACATTTAGTCGTAAGGATTTTGAAAAGGCGATGCACATTGAAAAAGATGATCTTTTCCCTTGTATCTCACCAGTTGGATATCCAACTGATAAAAAATCAATTTTAGAGAGAATCACACGTGTATCCCTTGGTTCAACCCAACGTAAGGCCTGGGAAAAGATCTTCTTTGAAAAAGATTTCAATCATCCAATGACACAAGATTTAACATACCAAGAAGAACTAGAATCGTTTAGATTAGCACCAAGTTCAACCAATGGACAACCATGGGCAGTGGTAAAAGATGGCAATACTTTCCACTTCTTTAATGACTACAAAAACAGCCTTGGTGAAGATGTGATCAAAATCAAGAATCTTGACTTGGGCATTGGCTTATGTCACTTTCACCAAACGGCATTAGCCAATCATAAATCAGGTAAATTTGTAAGTGAAAACATCAACTTTGAAGTACCTGAAAACATGCATTACATCATATCTTATCAGTTTGAAACTAGTTGTTAAATACAACTAGTTTTCAAATTCACTTGATGTTCACATTGTGTTATTTTTGTGTGAAATACGTGGATACTAGGCTCTAAATTTGACGTTATATGTTTTTTTCGTGTATCATTTTTATATGAAACACGTATTAAGAAAAAGAGTAAAAAGAATATTAGCCGGTACACTTGCGACATGCATAATAGCGGGTGTAGCGATTGGATATATATCTGCAAAGCAGAACTACATCAATAAACAGATGTTATTAACACAAAGCAAGCTCTACGATTCACTCAAGTTAAGTATGACTGGTGTAGATACTGCAGAGTATGGCAGCTCATTTGATTTACATACTTTAGTGGCTGAACATACAGGTAATCTTAAGATTGATGGCGATATCAATGAGAATGCGATTGGTGCATACGCCATCAAGTTAACGCTATTTGGCAAAGAGAGTAAATTTGGTATCACAGATTCAAAAACCTTTACAACAAATGTAAAGGTCGTAGATACACAACCAGCAGTTATCACACTAGCACAGGATACTGTGGAGTTAAGAGCTGGTGCTTCCTATGATCCATATAGTAATGTGGCTTCCGTAGTTGATCCTGTTGATGGCTCTCTAACAGCTTCAGCTGAAAATGGAGCTGGTCTGTATACAGTAGCTGTTGATGGTGATACATCGAAGGCTGGTACATATACTGCAACTGTGACAGCCACAGATAAAAATGGCAATGTATCTACTGCTTCTTACACAATCCGTGTTACAAGAAATGTAGTCGCATCCATTGGTCCAGTTGATACTTCAGGTAACTATGAGTATATCTATGCATATCTAACAGGTACACTTGGACTATCCAGAGCTGCAGCGACTGGTGTATTAGCGAATATGTATCAAGAATCTAAGTTCGATCCTACTGCAGGTTCATCTTACTATGGGCTTTGCCAATGGGGTGGTGGTCGTCTGACAAACTTGATGAACTATTGTGCAAACAATGGACTAGACTATACATCTGTTGATGGACAGCTAGCTTTCATGACATATGAACTAAATGGATCATACAGCAGTACATTATCAGGCCTACAAAGTGTAGCCAATACTGCTGAGGGTGCAGCGGAAGCAGCTACTATCTTCGTATCGAGATACGAGGGAGCATCCCATACAGTAGGACGTGCTGAGCGAGCAACAGCCTACTTCTTAGCAAACTAATATATTCAAAAAGAACCTTCGAGTTGATTTACAACAAAGAGGTTCTTTTTTAGGAAATTTAAAACAACTTAGGTGAGAAAAGGTAGAAATCATAGATGAAGTAAAGCGAAACGAACCCCATTTTTGAAACCTTTGGTAATCCTCTTTACTTTGTTTTTAAACTTAGTTGCTGAGAATGAAGTGGGTTTGTTTAGCACAAACATTGCACGATTTCTAAATCTATCAAAGTTTTGATATCCGTTAGCTAGATTCAATATAATCTTGATATATTTGTTTCTACCTTCTATAGGTCCATTCGTAACTCTAGCCTCTATCTTTCTTCTTTTCCCAGATGATTAAACGTTAAAAACGAGTACTAATAAATGAAAATTTTTTCATAATAAAGTAAAATTCACAATAATAAATGATATAAATGTAAGAAATAATGTTTAATTGTAAATTAGCAAGTATTAAAATATAAGCAAGAAGGAGGAAACTAACATGAGCAATTTAAATACCTCTCAAGATGAAGTAATTGAAGTGTTAGATACTTCAGATTTAGAAAATCTTGAGGCAACTAGTAAACCTGCTGGTTGTAGTTGTGGTGGTGCTGGTGCTAGTGTTAGTGTGGGAGTCTAAAAATCAGTAAAAAAGTAGGCACTATGCCTACTTTTTTAGGTAATTTAAAAAACTTGGGGATAGAAAAGCTAGGAATCATAGATGAAGTTGTGCATCAGACTACACACTTAGTTTGCTTTGTTATATGAAAAATTAACTAAAGGTTTACTATATGAATAAATGTATTTATGCTGCAAAGGGGAGGTTAGTAAATATGATTTATTATGATAATCTTTTCGATATATAAAAAGTTAATGACTATTATATATTGTGTTTGATTAAAACAATTTTAAAAGAGATGGAATATTTAATGAATAAAATGTGGCTGAAAACAAATTGTTAAGTATTGGAAAGTCTAATTTAAGAGATTTTCTCGTATGGAATAAATTATTTTCTATACCAGAGAAGAACTGAATAATAAAAAATTGAAAAATATATAGTGTTTTACGATAGATAAGATTTACTAGTTGCATATGTGTATCTGACGCAACGATGTAATTTGAACTGCTATTATTGGTATAATCAAAAATTTTTAAATAATAATAAAGCAGAATTAACAACTGACGAATGAAAATAAGAAATATAGAAGAAAACAAAAAAATTATGGAGGTGAGTTTTTATGAAATTGAAAAATGTGCTTCGGTTAATTAAGGATAACGGTAGATACGTTGGTATTATTACAATTCTTGTAATTATTCAAGCGTTATTAGCATTCGTATTACCAATTACAGTATCAAGGGCTATTGACGGTGATTTAGAAATTAAAAAATATTTAATTATTTTTGTGATTATTGTTATTACATTGCTGATTAACCTCTTGATTATTCAGATTAAAAAAAGTGCGATTATAAAATATAAGCAGAATATTAACATGGAGATTTTTAATGAATTGGCAATGGTAAAATACGAGAAATACAATGAGAAGGGTGCGGCTTATTATATCGAGCGAATCGGAACGGCGGTATATCAATTCGCGGATTTTATCCTTACAACAATCCCAAGTTATATTAAAACACTTTTAACGATTATTTTATGTTTAGTATTAATTGGTAAAGACAGTTTAATGCTAATTGGAATACTAGTACTATTATTAATCATTCAGTATAACGGATATAAGGTTTTAAACATTCAGCTTTCGAAAAAAAGTAAGATACTTCAAGATGTATGCGCTGCACGCTTTGCAGATAATATTTCTATTTTTAATAATGTCGAATTTGTTAAACAATATGGAAGCTCAAACAAAATTCAAAGCCTACTAAATCAAAATGTATATGATATTCACCGCGTAACAACGGATATCAATACATATGCAGGGAATTTCTACTATGTATTAAATAGTATCATTACAAATCTTCAGTATGTTATGTATTTGATATTAGCAATCCTTCTTGCAAATAAAAGTATAGATATGTCTATGTTTCTATTCGATATCATGATTATTGTTATTTGTTTTGAGGCATTTAATGATTTGATGACATTAAATGTAAACATGAAGGATGTGAATGCCTCTTTTGAATTCTTGACAAATGATATCGAAAATAATTTGGAGAGAATGGGTGGTAATGATATTGATCACATTAGAAGCATTGATTTTAAAGGTACTACAATTCAATATAAAAAGAATATCCTAATACAAAATATAAACATGACGATTAATCAAGGAGATATTCTATTTATTTCTGGAGAAACCGGAACTGGCAAGTCTAGCTTCGTAAAATCATTAATAGGTTTTGTGGATGCGGATAATATTTTTTTCAATGGTATTGAGCAAAATGAGATTCTCTTATCTTCATTGCGAAAGAGAGTGGCATATATATCGCAAATGAATTCCATTTTTAATGGGACGGTAAAAGATAATATTGAACTAAATACTAATGCAAATCAAGAGTACGAAAAAATGTCATTTTTTGGTAAATTTATTGATAAGGGAAACCTGAAACTTACTTCAGATGGAACAAATCTATCGGGTGGTGATAAACAGAAAATTGTATTAGGAAGATTAATTTCTAATTGCAAAGATGTAGATGTTATTATCTTGGATGAAGTAACGAGCTCAATGGACGCTGATACAGAAACAAAAGCTTTTGATGAAATTCTGCCACTGTTAAAAAATAAAATAGTACTGATCATTTCGCATAACAAAAATCTTCAACGTTATGCAAATAGAATTGTAGAATTAAAAGATAAGACTATGATTGACATTTCAAAATAGATCGAAGTAGTTATGTTTCAACTTAAATGCAACAGTATATTGTATATGGCGAGTTTACAAAGGAAATGAAAAGAGATCCTGGTTACGATTGGATACAGTGAGTAGAAAGTAGGCATATATAGTATTACAAGGAGTAAGCTAAAATCATTATTCATATCGATTTATTTCTTGTTAAAGCAAATTGAGTATTGAGATTGTTTAGCGTATGGATCACTATAAGCGTGGTATTCGAGGAGATCCAATGCAACTACATCTTTTGTTCTTAATCAGAATTCATAAAGATAATCATTAAATGAGTTGAGTAGACCTCTAAGTTGAATCTTAGAGGTCTACTTCGTTATGTGGGTATCCATTTTCATAGTGCAAAATGCTATAATCTAGAAGTGTGAAAGGAGTAGTGCATGAAGAAACTTTTACAATCATTCGCTGCGATTGTACTGACGTTAACATCATCTTTATCAACGAAAGTATTCGCGGAAGAAAGTACACAGGATAACACTGGTGTACGTATTTTATTTACACATGATTTACATGATCATATTGATCCATATAAGATAACAAATACAGAAACCAATCAAACGGAAGTCATTGGTGGATATGCGGCTTTGGCTGGGACAATTAACAGCTATCGTACAGAGAATACAGTACTTGTGGATGCTGGGGATTTTTCCATGGGCACTTTATATAATTCATTGTTTGAGGACTATGCTCCAGATTTATCTTTATTAGCGATGATGGGGTATGATGCGACAACGTTTGGCAATCATGAGTTTGACTATGGAATTGATTCTATAACGAAGATGTTGCAGAGTGCATCCCAAGCTCCAACGATTCTTTCTGGTAATTTAGTCTTTGGTGATGACGAACAATCACAAGCATTCCAACAGGCATGGAGTGACAAGGGCGGTACTGACACTAAGATCATTGAACGTGGTGGATATAAGATTGGTATCTTTGCAGTGATGGGGAAAGATAGTATTGATTACATCGCAACTCCTGGTAATAATCACTTCAGCGATCAGATTGAAAGTGCCAAGGCAAGTGTTAAGAAGTTAAAGTCTGAGGGAGCACAGATTATCTTGTGCTTATCGCACAGTGGCACAAATGAGAATCCGAAACAATCGGAGGATGAAATATTAGCACAGAAGGTAGATGGTATTGATGTAATCATCAGTGGACATACACACACTGTTTTACAAGAACCTATTTATCACAATCATACATGGATTGTTTCGGCTGGCAGTTTTGGTAAGTATCTTGGAATGTTGGATATCAATCCTGAAACAAAGGAGAAGATTGATTATCAATTGATTCCAATTACAGCAGATAGTCCTGTGGATAGTAATATACAAGCACAGATTCAGGAGTATAAGGGATATGTAAACCAATATTTAGCACAATCTGAATATTCCATGGATCAAGTGATTGCACATAGTAATTTTGCGATTCAGGATATTAATGAGGATTATACTTCCTTTAATGATAATGCGATTGGTGATTTGGTTGCGGATGCGTATGTATACGCAAGTAGATTATCGACGAAGGATACAAGCTTTACGATTGGCTTGACGGCGAAGGGTATTATTCGCTCTGGGTTACCTCAGGGTGATATAACGTTGAGCGATATCTATGATGTCAGCAGTTTAGGCAAGGATAGTGATGGTTTACTAGGATATCCTTTGATTCGAGTGTATTTGAAGGGCTCTGACCTGATGAAGGTAGCGGAGCTAGACCGTAGCATCGGTAAGAGTATGATGGTGGATGGTCAACTGTATTTCAGTGATATGCAGTATCAGTACTCTGATTATCGTTTCTTCTTAAATCATGTCATTTCCACGGAAATACGAACAAATGCCGGTTTCTATATTCCACTGGATGAGGATAAGCTATATCCAGTGATTACCAATCTATATATAGCGAATATGTTGCCGACGATTGGCAAGCGTACGATGAATCAATTAGAGATTCATACATATGACGCTTCAGGACACTTGATTGATAACTTCAATGACATGATACTCTACAATGCGGATGGTACAGAGTTAAAAGAGTGGCAGGCAGTAACACGCTATATTTCTGATATGGATAGAGTAAATGGTATTCCAGAGATATCCAGTGAATACCAAGTAGCTAGACACCAAAAGATTGCCGATACAAAGTTTAGTTTCATTCGTTTCTTTAAAAATACATCTGCTTTTGGGTATCGTGTATATGTTTTCGGATTCATCGCTATCGTTGTACTATTTGCGATTATCCGTTTAATTATCTTCTTTATCGCAAAGAGATATATGAAAAAAACAGGCAATCAAGCTGATGAATCGGAATAACGTTTGAGAAATACTAGCATCGTGCTATACTAAAAAAGACAACAAAGAAGGGACATTCTATGAGCGAAAATAACAATCAAACACAGGCACAAGCACAGGCTGAACCAGAGATCACTTTAACTTTAACGCCTGATGAATTACAGGAAGAAAATCAGAGACAATTAGCTGAATTAGAGGCGAAAAAAGCAGAGGAAGACGCAAAAAATACAGCTGTTGATCCAATTGAAGCTACACAATTCAGCGAAGCTGAACAGAAGACAATTGATAACTTCTCACAGAAGATTGACATCATGGATTCAAACACTGTATTACAGTATGGATCTGCCGCCCAAAAGAAGGTTACAGACTTCTCCAATACAGCACTACAAAACGTACGTACAAAGGACTTAGGTGAAATTGGTAATATCCTAACGGAGTTAGTTGTAAATCTAAAGAATCCTACTGATGCGGAAGAGAAGAAGGGTTTCTTTGCAAACTTATTTGATAAAGGTAAGAGTAAAGTTGATGAATTTAGAGTGCGCTATGATAAAGCAGAATCTAGCGTAGATAAGATTGCTGGTGTTCTTGAAGATCATCAGATTCAATTGTTGAAGGATATTGCTTTACTGGATGAGTTATATGAACGTAACCAAACAAATATCAAAGAACTTACAATGTATATTCTTGCTGGACGTAAGAAACTCAAGGAAGTACGTGCAAATGAATTGCCAGTATTGATTGAGGCTGCCAAGAAATCAGGCTTACCAGAGGATGCACAGAAGGCAAATGATTTGGAACAGGCTTGTGTACGTTTTGAAAAGAAGTTATATGACCTTGAATTAACAAGACAAGTATCCATTCAGATGGCACCACAAATTCGTTTGGTACAAAACAACGATACTTTGATGACAGAGAAGATTCAAAGTACATTGGTGAATACAATTCCACTTTGGAAGAATCAGATTGTGCTTTCCTTGGGTATTACGCATTCTAAGCAAGCTTTACAAGCTGAACGTGAAGTTACAAACATGACAAATGAGTTGTTGAAGAAGAATGCGGAAACACTCCATCAAGCTACGGTTGAAACAGCGAAGGAAAGCGAACGTGGAATTGTGGATATCGAAACTCTACAACATACAAACGAGCAGTTAATTTCTACCTTGGATGAAGTGTTAAATATCCAAAAAGAAGGTCACGATAAACGTGAGGCTGCTCAGCTTGAACTACGTCGAATTGAAAACCAGCTCACCAACAAGTTATTGGAGATCAATTCTGAAAGAGACGTAACTAAGAAATAATGCGCATTTTTAGGGCTTTTCAAGAGGTGTCAAATGACACCTCTTTTTACAACTTGGAAACTTTAGAAAATCATAAGAATTAGAACGTTGACTTAATAAACAAGGATTTGGATAATGAGATTGGATATATATTAAATGGAGGGGAATATGGCATACGCAAAATTATATTTGTTATCTGCGAATGAGAAAAAGAAGTATATTAAGCAACTGACAGAGGATTTAACTGTCTATCGTGCCCGAGTTGGTATTTCTCAAGAAGAGCTATGTGGTATTCTTGGTATCTCAAGACAAACATACAGTGCAATTGAAACTGGAAGACGCTTAATGAGTTGGCATACATTCCTTACACTTCTTTTGTATTTTAACTATAATCAGAAATCTCGACGCATGTTACAGGATAGTCAGATCATTTCTGGTAAACTTGCGGATTTATTAGACTATACAGATCGATAACTCTTGTCATGCATGGTATAATGCCAAAGTTGGAGGTAGTAAATGATTTGTAAGAATTGTGGCAAAGAAATATCAAAGATGAGTAAGTACTGCGGATATTGCGGTGCGAAAGTCAACGAAAATCCAACTTTTGAAGAAGTAAATATCCATGCGACCGAGTTATCAACTGATAAATATTTGAGTAAAAAAGATTATTCGGGATTGCTGGGGCTACTTCGCAATCCTTTTCAGGTTCAGAAGATTTCTTTCGTGGCAGCTTTGATTATCGTTGTTGGTTTTGTGGTAATCAATATGATATTGGTACGCTCTACGATTGATGGTGTGTTGATATCATTGTTATTCTGCGCTGGTTTATATACATTCAGTTATCTGAATTCTCATGTGGGTCTATCACCATCTGAACTTACAATTCAGGTAGGAAGCTTGTTGTTTGTGCCATCATTACTGTTGTTGGTAGCTGCTGTATTCATTCGTATTGGAGTGATTACGATATTGTGGTTATGGCCAATCCTCACGTCGATGATCGTGTGTCTTGGTTCGATTATCACGCAATCGAATAAAATTAATAGATACATTATCGTTGCGGTGATATCCTTATTGTATGCGGTGTTAATTACTGTGATATTGAATAATGACTTTGTGGTCATATTCTCCAGTATATTAGATACATTGCAGATCAATACGGTATGGTAATCAATGAGAAGAAACTTTAGATATAGAAAAAGAAAACAAAATAGAAGACTGTGGATGCTAGCGATAGTAATCTGTGGTCTTTTATTGATTATCCGCAATCGTATCGAAACATCAAGAAATGAATACCTTTTACAACAAGAGGAACAGCTTATAGAGACTGATCCAAACATGCATACATATACATGGGATCACTTAACTTGGAACAATGGAGTTCCTTACTACGAGGATGATACATACACATCCGTGATGGGAATTGATGTATCCTCCTATCAAAAGGATATTGATTGGCAAGCAGTCAAGGCAAGTGGTGTAAAGTTTGCGATTATCCAAGTCGGATATCGTGGATATGAATCTGGTATCTTGGTGGAAGATGCCTATTTTAGAAGAAATATCCAGGGAGCTATCGACAATGGAATTGATGTAGGTGTCTACTTCTTCTCACAAGCAGTTAACCCACAAGAAGCCAGGGATGAGGCAGACTTCGTACTGGAAAGAATTAAGGGATATGATCTTCAATTACCTGTCGTATTTGACTTAGAAGAGGTAAGTAACGTCGCAGATCGTGTGGAAAACGGCACACAAGAGGAACATACCCAAGCCGCAGTCACATTCCTAAATCATATAAAAAATGCTGGATATCCAGCAATGATCTATAGTAGTTCCCAACTATTCCCGAGATTATTTAATCTCAATTATTTACATGATTATGAATTCTGGGTTGCGGAGTATGGCAATTATCCAAACTTTGCCTATAACTTCAACATCTGGCAGTTTACGGCTATTGGTACAGTGGATGGCATATCAACAAGTGTTGATATGAACATCATGTTTGTAAAGAAAGACTAATCAGTGACAGGTACTTCATGTATGGTGGTACCTGTTTTCTTTAGCTCTAGATTACCCTTGGTTAAATCCATGAGAGTGGATTCTAAGTCAACACTCTCATAGGCAAAATCACAATGTGCTTGATCATCATATGTAAAAGTAAAATCGGATGTATATGTACGTATCCAGTTTTCTACACCACCAACATATTCATATGGATAGCTTGCATGCCAAGTATCAATGATGACATCATCAACTTTATATGCCTCCTTTAAAGCGGCACTCGTACATCCACCATAGGCACGGATTAATCCACCAGCACCAAGTTTAATTCCACCAAAGTAACGCACAACACAACATACAGTATTGGATAGTCCTGCTTGTCGTATTGCCTCTAGGATGGGGATACCAGCAGTACCTGCTGGCTCATGATTGTCGTTGGATTTTTGGTATGCATCGTTTTTTCCAACGATATACGCTGTACATACATGCGTTGCGTCTTGAAACTCCTGACGGATGTAGTCGATATAATCTTTGGCTTCCTCAGGTGTAGTAGCGTATGTGACACAGGTAATAAACCTAGATTTTTGGATGACCGTCTCTTTGCGATACTCATTTTTTAAGTGCATACAATTCCTTTCATACACCAGTATAGTATAATATACATAGGTAAAAATTATGGGAAAAATTAAGCAATTAGATACATTAACAGCGAATATGATTGCGGCTGGAGAAGTTGTTGAAAGACCAATGGGAGTCGTAAAGGAACTTGTAGAAAACGCAATCGATGCAGGAAGTACACGAATTGAAGTTAACATCACTGAAGGTGGTATTCAACGATTAAGTGTCATAGATAACGGTTGTGGTATGGATAGCCAAGATGCACAGCTATGCTTTGGTAGACACGCAACATCCAAGATACAATCACAAAACGATCTATGGTCAATTCATACACTGGGCTTCCGTGGAGAAGCATTACCATCCATTTCATCCGTATCTAGAATGGTATTGAATACCAGTGATGGAAAGGATGCCACAAGAGTAGTGATTGCCTATGGAAAGATAGAAAGTGTGACACCATATCCATGCAATCAAGGAACAGAGATATCCGTAGAAGGATTGTTCTATCATACGCCTGCTCGTTTAAAACACATGCGTTCTGCAGCGTATGAGGCATCCTTAATACAAGACGTCGTTAGTAAGTTTGCACTATCACATCCAGAGATTGCCTTTATACTACGTAGCGACGATCGAGAGTCCTTCCGCACTAGCGGACAGGGAAACCTGTTAGAAGTTGTATATCAGGTATTTGGTAGAATGGCAGCTGAGTATGCCGTACCAGTAAACTTTCAAGACTACGATTATACAGTTAAGGGCTTTATCATCAAACCAAATATCACACGTGCAAGTCGCACAGGAATGAATATCTTCCTCAACGGTAGAATGGTACGTACATATAAGCTATATAAATCTGTACAGGATGGATATGAAGATTTTATCGTCAAAGGTAGATATCCTATCTGTGTATTAGATATCACAATGGATCCACATCTATTAGATGTAAATGTACACCCATCCAAGTGGGAAGTACGTTTATCCAAAGAGATACAGCTAGAAACACTTATACAAAACAAGATAGCAAATATTTTAAGAACAACGATCTTAGCTCCTGAGGCAGAAGTCCGTGAAGCAAGACAAGAGTACTATCAACCACTATCGTTTGATACAGATAGATTGATACAAGAAGCTGAAATCCGTAAGGAACAACAACGTCAACAGATTGAATCTCAACCACATCCACAACAACCTGTTCAAGAAACCATTACACTTGAAAAAGAGATAGAAGAAACACAGCAAGAATTACAACGTATCTCAATACAATTTGAGGAAACATACCCAGAGTACAAGCCTCAACAACAGGTATTTCCACCGATGGAAGTCATCGGCCAACTTCATGAAAAGTTCATCCTGTGTGCAGCGGAGAAGGGACTCGTTATCATTGATCAACACGCAGCCCAAGAGCGTGTACACTATGAAGAATATAAAGCAAAACTAAATCAAGATCCTGCGATGATGGATTGCTTAGTACCAATTACCATTCATGCAGGTAGTGACTTAGTTAGTAGAGTCGATGAGATTAACGCTGCAGTTGTAGATGTACACGTTGTATTTGAACCGTTTGGCAAAGATACATTGGTTGTACATAGTGTACCTGTATGGATGCAGGATCTTGATGAAACACAGTTTTTAAACGATGTCATCGATCTTTTCAAGAACGATAGAGATATTAAGTATGCACGCATGGAAAAGAAAAAGATCGCTACCATGGCATGCCATCATTCCATCCGTTTTAATCGTAGCTTAACAATGGATGAAATGAAGGAGGTTGTACGTCAATTATCTCTTTGCCAGAATCCATATCACTGTCCACATGGCAGACCAACGTTTATCACTCTTGATGAAAAGACACTGGTGAAGGAATTCTTGCGATGAAGAAGGTAATCGTTGTTGTTGGTCCAACCGCCGTTGGAAAGAGTGATTTTGCGATAGAACTTGCTAAACGATTAGATGGTGAAATTATCAGCGGTGATTCGATACAGGTCTATCAAGGCTTAGACATTGGCTCTGGTAAAGTAACGAAACAAGAGATGGCTGAAGTTAAACACCATCTAATCGATATCTATACAACAGATATGAAGTACAGTGTCGCTGACTTTCAAATAAAGGCGAGAGAAATCATTGATCACAGTGATAAGCCTATGATTATTTGTGGTGGTACTGGTCTATACATTAAAGCATGTCTTTATGACTATGTATTTAGTGATCAAGATGGTGCAGGTATTGATACTTCACTTGAAAAGTATACGAATGAAGAGTTATACGCACAGTTGTTGGAGATTGATCCAAAGCAGGCAGAGAAGATTCATCCTAACAATCGTCAGCGTATGTTAAGAACGTTAACGATTGCTAGTCGTAATTCCATCGTGCAAAGTGAGGTAATCGCCTCTCAGGATCATCAGATGATTTATGATGCATGTATTGTTGGTTGTACGATGGAAAGAAGTGCATTGTACAAGCGTATTAATGCTAGAGTAGAAAAGATGTTCGAGGATGGATTACAACATGAAGTCGAACAACTTTTAGGTAAGGGTGTTCATTTTGATGATGCATGTATGAAGGGGATAGGTTATCGTGAGTGGAAGTCTTTCTTTGATGGGGAGCAAACAGTACAACAAGTCAAAGAAGAGATACAGAAACACTCACGACAATTCGCAAAGAGACAATATACCTGGTTCAATCATCAGATGGATGTCGAGTGGTTTGAGAATCAAAACCCACTCGAAAGAGAACAGATGCTTGAAAAGCTAGTAACTTGGTATCAGGGAAATTAGATAATTTGACATTCGGTCAAATTGGAATATTATAGTACTATCCAGGAGGAAAAAGTTATGAGTGAATTTAACAATCAGAATGTCTATGAATCAATGAATGATGGAAATTCATTGAAAGCATATATGACAAAAGTATTTACAAATATGGGAATTGGCGTAGGTATTACTGCCTTGGTAGCGTATTTGTGTTACCGTTCTATATTTTCTTATGGTATCATTGCCCAGATCTTCTTCTTAGGAAGTTCCGCAATGATTGCCCAACTATTATTGTTTGTTGCACAGATAGGTTTGGTAATTTGGTTAAATCGTGCGATTAACTCGTTATCACCTGTTGCTTGTAGAGCTTTATTTTTTGTATATGCGGCTCTAACGGGTGTTACATTTGGTGTTATACCGGTTGCGTACAACATTGGTGTTGTATTCCAAGCATTTGCGTTTGCGGCTGTATTATTTATCAGCTGTGCTATTATTGGACGTGTTACCAATGTTGATCTATCGAAGTATCAAGGTATCTTATTTGGTGCATTAATTTCACTAGTTGTAGTGACTGTAGTATCAATCTTTGTACCAGCACTACGTAGCAATCTATTGATTGGTTATATCGGATTATTTATCTTCATGGCATATACTGCATTTGATGTACAACGTATTAGTCATTTCTACTACATGGCAAATGATGGTGATGCATTACATGAGAATCTAGCGATTTACGGTTCTTTACAACTCTATCTAGATTTCGTAAATATGTTCCTATATCTACTCAGAATCTTAGGTAGAAGAAGAAATTAACAGCAATATAGTGTAAGATAATGGCAGGTTCTATAACCTGCCATTTTAAGAAAGGAGTTTAGCATGAAAGTTGTAGAAGTACACTTTACAGATATCCATCAGAAATATCTAACGATAGAAGTTGATGAGTTAACCGAAGAGTTGAAGAATAAAATCGATGTACATGACGATGATTGTTATGCATTATGTTCATCGTATTGTGCAGATGATGGTATGTTGATGTTTAACGTATTGTCCATTGGAAACTCATGGGAAACATGCTTGCGTGGAATGGACAATCCGGAAATGCTTGGCTTCTTTTCGATGGAGCAGGTATTTGATTGTGAAACTAGAATTGCCAAAGAAACTGTGGACATGGTCAAAAAGAATGCGACTTGGTTAGAGAAGGTAGAACATAACATCGATGAAGATATTCGACGTTTACGTCAGGATGAAAGACTCGATGATTTACGTGATCCTGTCTATCCAGATCGTGTAGTAGCTGGTGTCATGCATGAAGGTTCAATCTATGAATTACAAATCAATTTAACAGGTATTCAAGGACCGTTTGTAGTTGGTGAATTGGATGATGAACCTGATATGGAAATTGGTTTACACTTCGCTGATAAAGTATGGGCGATTCCATACTTTGCGGATGGAATCCATCGCTTGATTATTCTATTTGGTGGTCCATCACTGAGCAAAGAGGAAAGCGAAGTGCTCGAACAGATTGTCGCAGAAACAGAGAAGTTGGGATTTGATTTCACAGGAATATCAATGAAGAGTTAGGAGAAGATATGAGTCAAAGTCAAGAAGTGAAGTATACTTGCCCATATTGTGGTAAAGAGTTTGATACAACAATCTATACAGCAATTAACGCTGATACGGATGTAGATTTAAAAGATCGTTGTATAAGTGGAGATATATTCCATCATGTATGTCCGCATTGTCATCATGAGTTTATGATTCAACCACCACTTGTATATTCAGATCCATCACGCAAGTTCTTGTTGTGGGTGAGTGAACATGATTCCGCAAGTGCAATCAAACAACTAGCAGCACCACTTGCTAAACAAGGTTATCGTTTACGTCGTTGTGGTACAATACAAGAATTTGTTGAGAAACTACAAATCTTTGAAGATGGTGTAGATGACATCATGGTAGAACTTGCAAAATACGACAGTTTTATTGAATACATTGACAACAAAAAAGGAAAACCAGAAGAAGTTACTTCTGTTGAGTATCAACACACAGATAATGATGTTATGAAAATCAATGTTCGTGCAGATGATAAAGGTATGTCTTTCTTGATTCCTATCAGTGTTTTACAAGAAGAGATGAAGGTTGATGCGGATCGCTTTGCGATTGATGAAACGGACTTTCCTCGCATCAATAGTGATTGGATGATTAGTCTATATACACCTGTTGCAGGTGAAGCATAATCGATAAAGATATGAATGCATGTTTACCCTAAACATGCATTATTTTTGAAAAGTTTTCATTATCGCTTAATAATTTCTTAAAACATTATACTAAATTGTAAAAATTAACTTTTATTTCATGCATGATAATTTATAATAAATACTGTTGGGTATGTTATGGCATTGGTTTATACCATGCATGCTAAAATAATTGAAAGAGGCGAAAACGATAAATGAATAAGAAGAGCCGTGATTTTGTAATTGCAGCAAATGCTTTTAATCATAGTATTCAAGAGATTAAAAGTGCAGAGATTAAATCTACAAAACTAAAAGGGGCAGAGACAATGTTGTTGTTGTATCTTAGCTTCCATCCAGAGGGATTAACAAATACTGAATTGGTTGAGTATAGCAAGATGGATAAGGCGGCTGTTTCAAGGTCACTTGCAGAACTTCAAAAAGGTAAGTTCATTCGTTTTGAATATCGTGAAGGTAGGAGCAGATATGGTGCACGTGCACATTTAACTGCTGCAGGTACTGATGTAACAAATCGTATCTTAGAACGTCTAAACAAGGTGTTGACGAAGTCAACAAGTCATCTACCAACAGAAGAAAGAAAAGCATTCCTTGCGAATCTAACTGTTGTGGCTGAAGCAATGCTAGATATTGTAGGTTAATTATGATATAAAGATAGAGTTATCTATCTTTTTTATTGGAGGTATATGTTATGGCTTTGAATTATATGTCAGGTGTAGCGAAGAAGCTAGACTTAAATGTTGATACTACGATTTCGGCTGCGTATGGAAATAAAGGTGGTTATTCTTTATCAGTTATGACTTTTGATGGTTATTCAATGATCGTTACTTTATCAGTATGTGATAATAACCAACAGAAACCAGTGGATACTAACTTACGTCAGATTCTAAAGGATATTAAGGGTATCACTAAGATAACAACAAAGGATTATTTGGTGACGATTCGATTTAAACCTGCATTCTGGGCAATGAATCGCTTTAAGTTTGCGATCAATGGAATTCCACAGGTCGTTGAAGCTTTAAAGATGAATGGTTATATCAACTGTGCAGAGGATACATTAGAAACAAGTGATATTACGATGGTAGTTCTACAGGGTAAGATTCACTTTTATACACAGGAAAGAGCACAACAGGAATTGGCTATAGTTGATGAGGAAGTCAATAACGTTGCGACTGCTCGTGAGAATTACATCTTGGGTACCCTGTTTGCGATTGTCGGTACGATTCTTGGTGTAATTGCGATTGTCATCATCGGAAGACTTGGCTACATTGCGATTCTTGGTGGTGTATTCATGGGCTTTGCGTCTTTAGTAGCTTATAAAATGGGTTCTGGCAAACTCAGTAAGGTTGGTGTGGCAATCTGTATCGCACTGATGATTGTTGGTGTCTATTTAGCGAATCGTATTGATTTTGCGTTATCGTTAACACAGATCTTCCATAATAATGGATATTCATCTGTACGTATGATGGATTCTTTCTCTGTATTACCACAGATGATATCCGAAGGATATATTGAATCCTATGTTTATTATGGCCAGCTTGCGATTCAGTATCTCGCAGCTTTAGGTGGTGCAATCGTTCCTATTAGAATGTTGTTGGGTGAAGAGAAATCAAAGAGCACTTCTAAGATTCTTGGATAGAAATCACACAATTTAACATCTTTTTACCATAATTGTGCGACATTTATTTTGTACTATAAATGTGCAGATAAAATAATATCTGCCCCTGAAAGATTGCTCCCCCTTAGCAAGATTTTAGAGAAAATTCTATCCCCTTATTAAATAAAAAAGAGAGAAGACCCTGCGGAGGTCTTTTCTCTTTTTATCCTAAAATGTGGAAAGCGTTACGAATATCTCTATCACGTCCTATAACAAGTAATGATTCATCTGCAGTGAGGATGTGAGAAGCACCTGGTGTGACAGAAACTTCATCATTCTTCTTAATTGCGATGATGTTGATGCTGTAGTGCTTACGTACATCGGCTTGTCCGATTGTCTTGCCTAACCATTCCTGTGGTACGGCAATCTCGAATACAGCGAAGTCTTTGCCAATCTGAATGTAATCAAAGATGTTTTCGCTGCTATAGCGCATCGCTGTAAGATTACCCATCAACTTCTCAGGATATACGACAGCGTCTGCCCCATTTCTAAGTAGGAACTTCTCTTGTGTATCACGTGCTGCACGGGATACAACTTTCTTAGCACCTAATTCTTTGAGGTATGATGTAATCTCGAGGGATGCTAGGAAGTTATCACCAACCGCAACGATACATACATCAAAATTTTTAATACCAAGTGTCTTAAGGAATTCTTGGTTTGTCGCATCACCTACTTCAGCGTTTGTGACGTATGGTAGTACTTCTCTGACTTTATCTTCATCTGTATCAATACCGAGTACTTGGATGTTTAATTCATTTAGTTTACGAGCGATATGGCGTCCAAATCTACCCATACCAACGATTAGTATTTGTTTCATATTTTCTCCTATTAGCCTACGGCTACATTTTCTTCAATCTTTTTACCTAAGTTTAGTTTCTTGAATGGGAACATACCATAGATCAGTGTTAATCCACCAACTCTACCTGCAAACATCAAGATAATTAAGATGATACGTGAGATGGAACATAGATCTCTTGTGATACCTAAGGTTAAACCTACGGTCGCAATTGCGCTAGCTGTCTCATACATTGCAGTCAGAATTGGAATGTTTTCTAGTACACTCAATATCATTGCGGAGCCGATACATAATCCAATATACAACATGAAGATTGTGGCTGCGTTGCGTACGATATTTTCTGGGATTGTTCTGCCGAATCCTTCGGAACGTTTACTGTTTTCGAAGATGGCGATGGATGTTTTAAACATAACGAAGAAGGTTGTGACCTTCATACCACCACCAGTGGAACCTGGGGCAGCACCTATTAACATCAAGATAATTTGTAGTAGGATACTGGATTCTGACATCTTGGTTAAATCCACGGTGTTAAATCCTGCCGTACGTGGAGTCACGGACTGGAATAGGGAAGCTAGGATTCTTGTGCCTAGTGGCATACCTGCAAAGTCTACAATGAAGAAGTAGATTGCTGGGAAGATAATTAGTATCGCTGTCATCGATAAGATTATTTTGGATTGTAAGTGGTAGCGGTGAAAATTCAATTTATTTTCTTTGATATCTGCCCATGTGGAGAAGCTTAATCCTCCAATGACAATTAACAACATAATTGAGATATTGATGAGTGGATTAGAAACATAACTCATCAAGGATGAATATTGTTCACGTACACCCATTAAGTCAAATCCTGCATTACAGAATGCGGAGATGGAATGGAAGATACTGTACCAGATTCCCTTTACCAAACCAAAGTCTGGGATAAACTTGAATGACATCAGTATCGCAAAGAAACCTTCAACCGCAAATGTAATCTTAAATATGAAGTGTGTTAGTCGAACAATACCACCTACAGCAGAGATGGAGATTGAGTTGGCAAGTGTTGATCTTGCGAAGTAACCAATTTTTCTGCCGGTGATTAGGGCAATGGATGTAATCACCGTAACGATACCTAAGCCACCAATCTGTATCAAGATGATAATGACGAGCTGACCAAAGAAACTCCAATAGGTTGCGGTATCATGTACGACAAGTCCGGTTACACATACCGAAGATGTCGATGTGAATAGAGCATCTAGGAAGGATGTCCACTGTCCACTTTGACTCGCAAGTGGAGTCATTAATAATAGGGCACCAAACAATATGATTCCAGCAAACCCGAGTGTAATCAGGTGATAGTATTTGAGTTTTAATTTGTTACGTAGAAAATTCATAAATTCCTCTCAAAATTAGTATACACGCTAATGTGATATACTAACATAGCGACTAGACTATTATAGTCTTCTGTGGGAAATAAACCAACCTAATTTCGGGAATTCATATAAGGAGAAAGCGTACTATGGAAGTGAAATTCTACTTTGTCAGACATGGAAAGACATTATTCAATCAGATGGGCCGTATGCAAGGTTGGTGTGATAGTCCTCTATTGCAAGAGGGAATCAATCAAGCAAAGAATGTAGCTTCTGCTTTACGTGATGTGCCTTTTACAAAGGCATACAGTTCCTCCTCACAACGTGCATGGGATACTGCTAAGTTAATCTGCCGATACCATGATATTCCACTTATACTCACCAAGGGATTGAAGGAATACTCCTTTGGACAATTGGATGGGGCATATAAGGATGAAGTCATCAATTCACCATTCATGGATGATTGGTCCGCACTTGGTGGTGAAACAAATGAATCATTTGCCCAAAGAGTAAAGAACACCATGCAGGATATCATTCGTGAATCCCATGACCAAGACACAATCCTATTAGTAGGTCATGGGGCATACGCAGTTCGTATATTATCCATTCTCTTTGGCATGGATTTAGATGAGTATGTACTAAGACGGCAAAGAGAAGGACGCATGTTGATGCCAAATACAGGTATTATTACTTTCCACTACAAAGATGGGGAATACTACTTGGATCATGAGCCAATGGATGTAAATGAATATCGTAGAGAATTTCATCCAAAGACATTGGATGTCTACTTCATGCGACATGGACAGACAGTATTTAATGTACAAGAACGTATTCAAGGTAGATGTGATAGTCCACTAACACAAAAGGGCATTGAGGATGCGATAGAAGCTGCGAAGAACTTCAAGGATATTCCACTTTCTACCATCTATGTATCAACCTCAGAAAGAGCTCGTGATACAGCGGATATCTTCCGACAATATCACCCAGGAAATATCGTATATACAGATAAAATCTGTGAAGTAAATTATGGCAGACACGAAGGACTGCGCTTTGACGAAGTCGAAGATACATTCCAACGTTATTACAGCACTCATTATGGGGATGTTGGTGGTGAGGAATATGCGGATGTTGCCGAGAGAATCCATGAGATATTCTATGAAGTGTATGATAGCCATCAAGATGGAGATACAGTTATGTTTGTATCACATGGTGATTTCTATTTAGTGATACTGGAAGAATTATTCCATGATAAGAAGGCAGAAATCTTTACCAGAGCACAACAGATGGGTGTTAACCCTGTACCAAATTGTGGGGTCGCTCACTTTCAAATGTCGAGCGATGGATACAAATTAATCCATGAAATGCAAATTGTAGAAAAGTAATGTCCACTGAATACTCAGTGGATTTTTATTAGGCATACAAAAAATATGTTATAAAAGCCCTTACATTTCTGTGCAGAATATATATAACAATAGAAATGGTGTAAAACAATGAGAAAGATAATAAAGATATTAGATAACAAATTAGAGAATCACATCTTACCATTCTTCTGGCAACATGGAGAAGATGAGAAGACCTTACGTGAATACATGAAGATCATCGACGAAAGTAACTGTCATGCGGTATGTATTGAGGCTAGACCACATCCTGACTTCTGTGGTGATAAATGGTGGTAGGATATGGATATCATTTTAGATGAAGCTAGAAAACGTGATATGAAAGTCTGGATACTCGATGACTCTCACTTTCCAAGCGGATATGCGAACGGTGCACTCAAGAATAAACCAAACACACTACGTAGACAAAGTATCTATACAAAGAAGATCCCTGTACATGCAGGTAAGAAGGTTTCGGTAGATATACGCAAGATATGCAAGAAACTTCCAACCTCAATGATGTGGGAGATTGTTAAACGGCAGATGAATAAAGGGGCAGATATCTTCGATGATGATACCGTACTAGATGTATCCGTACATGTAAAAGGTGAAGACAAACCTATCTCCATCCCATATCATTTGCAAGGAAATAAACTATCCGTACAGATACCCGCTAATGCGGATATGTTGTATATCACAATCCTAACAAGAAATGCAGGTATCCATCGTGATTATATGAATATGATGGATGAAGAATCATGCAAGGTGTTAATCGATACTGTATATGAAGCACATTATGCTCATTGCAAAGATGACTTTGACAAGACAATCCAAGGATTCTTTTCCGATGAACCAGAGCTAGGTAATGACTTTGATATACCATGGAGTAGAGACTTACAACAAGAAATGGAAGCTACCTTTGGTGATGATTGGAAGTTATATATGCCTATGTTGTTTGATAATCATTGTGATGATAAACAAGTCGCTTATACAAGAGTCAAGTTTATGGATTCAGTTACCAAACTTGTAAAGAAATGTTTCTCTGAACAAATAGGCAACTGGTGCCAACAACATGGCGTTTCCTATATTGGACATGTTATTGAAGATAACAACCAACATTGTCGAACAGGCTCAAGCTTAGGGCATTACTTTAGAGGACTTGCCGGACAACACATGGCAGGTATCGATGATTTCGATGGATAAGTAATTCCATTTAAGGAAGATGCACCAGCGGAGGATATCTTTAAGTGGATAGTGGTAGAGATGGAGAGTTCTACCATTACTGTTTAGGCGCATCTTTAGCTGCAATCGATCCAAAGAAAGAAGGCAGATGTATGTGTGAAATCTTTGGAAACTACGGTTGGTCAGAAGGCCCACGCCTAGAAAAATATCTTGCAGATCACTTTATGGTACAGGGCATCAATCACTTTGTACCACATGCATTCTTACCAAAAGCCTACCCAGATCCTGATTGTTTTCCACACTTCTATGCTGGTGGACACAATCCACAATACAAAGCTTTTAGCCAAGTCATCTTATACATGAATCGTATCTGTAATCTGATCTTTGATGGTAAAGCTGTATGTCATACAGCAGTGCTCTATCAAGCAGAACAAGAATGGATGGGTGAGTGTATGTTGAATCAAAAGATTCTACGTACACTCATGGAGAATCAGATTACAGCACACATCATCCCGGAAGACGTATTTGATGATAACAACGAGTATCATACAAAATATGAAGAAGGAATACTCGTTGTAAACAACAACTATTACAAAGAAATATATCATCCTCAAAATATATAACAGAAACACTCGCAAAGAATATCATCGAAATGACTAACCATGGTATTCATGTATATTTTGTGGATGGATATCCACAAGCAATTATTGGTGATGATGTACAAGGGTTATTAGAACAGGTCACAAGTAATTGTGAATGCATATCATTATCACATGTATCAAAACATGCATGCAAGGATATTGTATTAGAAGCACACAACCATGGTATACGTGTATTCCATTACAAAGCTGATGAAGAAATATTATACTTCGTAAATGAAAGCAGAGATTCATTCCAATCACAAGTGATGATTGATGGTGAAATGGATCTTGTTGGATATGATGCTTGGAATAACAAATTGATCACTGTGCCATACCATAAAGAAGGTGGTAAGATGATCTTTACATTATCGTTAAATTCTTGTCAGAGTATCATCTTGATTTGAAATGATGACTTATCTTTACAAGGTGAAACAATTCCAACTTCAGTCTTGAATGAAATCAATTTAACGGATAGTACAAAAATGTGGAAAGTCTCTTCCTGTAAAGCAATTGATTATCCAAGATTTACACAGGAAGAGATTACAAATAACCTACAACCATTCAGTGATAAACATAAGACTTTCTCTGGACATATTGCCTATACAACAGATGTGGATATCCCAACAGAGTGGATTGAGGCTGTCAATCGAGGAAAGAAAGTCTATGTGAATATCGAAAATGCTGGAGAGGATGTAGAACTATTCTGGAATGGACAAAGTCTAGGTATACAGGTTCTAGCTCCGTTTAGCTTTGATGTAACAAGGTACTTATCTAAAGTTAAAAATAGTTTATATATAGAGGTAGCGTCGAGTCTTGAACGTGAGCGCAAGGTAAATAAGAAATCACACGAGAAGACAGGAATTACAGGTAATGTGGTTGTTCAATTGATGTCTGAACCGATGTAAATAGTTATACAGAACAAAAAAATAAAAAAAGTTGATAATCTTTGTTGACATGTTGGTTAGTGTTTGCTAACATACAGTTAGCACAGGCTAACTGATGTCTCACTCTTTCCATCACACACTCCTTTATGCATCAGTACCCTGCGTGTTCCGGAGTCCAAATACTAGTCATGGGCAGACTGGTATACTCTAATTGACATAAATCCGGAAGTTTCATGCATATCCGTGTCCTCCTCAAATTACACAGGTATATGCGAAATAATAAAGAATATTGTAAGGACGGGGCATCCAAGCAATATTCTTTTTTTTATGTTTAGGTATAAGAAAACCACAAAGGTTTACTTTGTGGTTGGAGGGAACTATTTGTGATTTAATTTAGATACTTGTGCTGATTGTTTTAGTCTTGCTTTGGCTTGTTCTACGCTTTCATTATCTTTTGTAAAGAATTTGTTGATAAAGAAATCGGAGACTTTGTTGTATGTGTTGATAGCTGTTTTCTCTGTTTTGTTGTAAGTATCTATAACCATTTCGGCAATATTTTCGTTTGTTTCGATTAATGACATGTTTTATGTCCTCCTTGTTTATGGCTTTAGTATAGGTGAGTATCGGAGGTGTTTGAACAACACAATCATAGAAATGTGTTGATTTGTTATTTTATATTTATGTATGCATGGTTACGTGGTATGATTGTGTTGTGAACAGGGGTGCATATTTGCTGAGAAAAACCCTTATCACCTGATCTAGGTAAAGCTAGCGTAGGGAGTTCAGTCTTTTTAATTCCTTACGCCTTCAAAATGGAGGTGTATTTTTTTATGAAGAATGGTCAGATTCAAAAGATTGCGTATATGGCAATCTATATGGCACTGTATGTTGTGCTAAAGATGGTAGGTAACTTAATACCTATCCTACAGATGCCAAATGGAGGTTCTATTGAGTTGGAGTTAATTCCTTTGATGATTGCCTCGTATCACCTTGGTTGGAAGTATGGAGCACTGTGTGGTTTAGCTTCCTTTGTACTAACAATCGCATTAGGATTTCCGGTGTATTTTGTTCATCCAATACAGATTGTTTTGGACTATGTACTACCTATCTGTAGTGTAGGAATGGTTTCTTTGTTTAAACCATTTATCCATGCAAGTAAGTCTGTCGTTGTTGGTGTATTAACTGTGATTGGATTATGTGCTGGATATGCAGTGTATGTATCCTATGGCAAGAATATACAATCGATTCTCATTGCGATTGGACTAGTTGTTGTACTTGTGTTACTTGGAATTTTCTTAACAAGTACAAAAGAACACTTTGGTATTGTTGTAGTGATGGTAATTAAGTATCTATCCACTGTATTATCAGGTGCTTACTTTTGGGCGGATGGAGTCGCTGCAGGAAGTCTTCCGGCTTGGACTTTCTCTTTGACATATAATTTATGGTATAACTTGGTAACGATGATGATATGTCTAGTCGTTGTACCTATTCTAATGAGTCGTATTCATATGGCAGGTATTCGGGTATTGCATTAGGGCAATACCTTTTTTAAACTGTTTTTGTATAATAGACATGGAGGAATACATATGGGGAAGTATATATTTTTGGATATAGATGGAACACTCTACAGTCCAGTGATTAACGCAACACCAGATAGTGCATTACAAGCAATACATCAAGCTAGAGCCAATGGACATAAGGTCTTTTTATGTACAGGCAGAAGTTTAGCAGAAATCGTAACGTATCTAGATTATGACATTGATGGCTATATTCTTGCGGCTGGTGCGAAGGTCTATGCGGATAAGAAGTGCATCTATGATGAACCCATTAGCAAACCTGCTTTAGCATCCCTCAAAGATATGTTAAATGGGATGAATCTTGGTTATACACTAGAAGGTAATGCAGGTGCCTATGGCAATCCAATTGGATATGAGTTCCAATTGAACTACTTCTCACATATGCATGCAGGTAGGGATGAAAAGATAGAGAATGCAATGTTGAATTGTTCCTACCCAGAAAGTGAAGCGCATGAGGATGATGCAATCTACAAGATATGTGTCTATAGTCATGATGGTAGTGAATATCCACTTGTGGAAGAAAAGCTTGGCAAAGAGTATTTGATGACATATGTTGTATCAGATCCTGAAGCACATTTTTATGTGGCTGAGATTACCAATGTGGCCATTAATAAAGCCACAGGTATTCAAAAAGTATTAGAACATTACCATGCATGCAAGGATGATGCGATTGGGATTGGGGATAGTGATAATGATATTCCGATGTTGAAGTATTGTGGTACTTCTATCGCAATGGGGAACGGTTCCCAATCTGTAAAGGATATTGCGGATGATATCACAACAGATATTTTGGATGATGGTATCATGAATGCATTTAAGAAATATCAGTTGATAGGTGATGAGCTATGAAGATTGGGATTGTAGGAAATGGAAAGATTGTTCCAGTTGCGATAGAAGCGATGATACAAGGAAATATCACAATCAGTTCATTGTGGTGTCGTAATAAGGAAAAGGGAAAACCCATAGTCGAGAAGTATCACATACCACATCAGTATGATGATTATGATCAGTTCTTACAAGATGATTCTTATGATACTGTGTATATCGCACTTGTAAATACATTACATTATGCATATGCCAAACAAGCATTATTAGCACATAAACATGTCATTGTAGAAAAGCCATTTACGATTCACTCCAAGGAAGCGAAAGAATTAAAAGAACTAGCGAATCAAAATGGATGTATGTTGTTTGAAGCGATTATCTCACGTTATAGTCCTAACTATGAACGACTCAAACAAGTAATACATAAAGTCGGAAATATCAAACTGATACAGGCGAATTATAGTCAGTATTCAAGTCGTTATGATGCGTTTAAAGATGGCATCGTTACACCCACATTCGATCCAGAATATTATGGTGGTGCTCTATATGATCTGAATGTATACAATGTTCATTTTGTGGTGGGATTATTTGGGATTCCATCTAACGTACACTACTTTGGTAATGATGCGCCGAATGGTGTGGATACTTCTGGTGTATTGGTACTGGAGTATGATGGCTTTAAAGCAGTATGTACTGGAGCTAAGGATTCTTCTTCTCCATCTTTTATTACCATTCAAGGAGAAGATGGAACAATCCGTTATCCAAATCGCCCAGGGTATATCTATCAGGGTTCTTTTACAGAACAGAAATCACAAGATGGTGTATCGATTGATGTGGTAGATGGTAGTCATCCTATGATGGATGAGTTTCTATGTATACAAGATGTTATTGTTAACCATGACTATGAACGTATGAATGCATGGTTAACACAATCGATTGAAGTGATATCTGTTTTGGAAACTGCATATCAACTTTACTCTTGTGCTGCCTAATAGACTATTTATTGGTGATGTTCAACTTGTCATTGTAATTTAGAAATTATATTTAGTTTAATAAAAGAGAAGTAATTGACTTCTCTTTTATCGTTTATGAAATATATAACATGATTGGGATTAAACCAATTCCCACAAATCGTGGATAGTTTGTTACTGCGGAAGTGACTATCCCACTGATTATCTGTGCTATGTTTCCATCCAGATATTACATATTCAGCTGTTAGATTAAGATTTTATTTTAAATAGATTGTATCTCTACTAATTATACTGCTCTATATATCAAAATTCAATTCTTTATTTTTTTGTAGAAGAGTGTACTATTAAATCGCAGAAAGAATATTATTATGAAAAACGATTCTATCATTAGCCCTTATGATTCTAGTTAAAGATTCTTTACTTCAATTTTTTATCTATAGAATGAAGAGGTGCCAAATAGGCTATGCAATCTAATAAATCTAAGCTGTTTAATCTACGGCTAATAATGATTATTTTTTCTTTCTTATTTTGTTGTGCTGGCTGTAATCTTATCAAACATCCAGAATATCAATCATTTACTAATGTAGAATTTGTACCTGATTTCAGTTTAAAGGCTGATGAGCACTACTATTCCAGATTGAAAACAGATGAAAATATATTGCTTTTTTGGTCTGCTTCTTGTCTGCATTGTGAGAATGTAATCGCATATATTATGCAAGATGAAAATTCAATTCTAAGAAACTCACTATTCACTGTTTCTATTGATCCGGATATAGAAGATGTAATAGAAAATTCTAAAAAATTCCCTATTTATCTCGATTATAAATTTGAGATTTTTAAATCAATGGAGTTTGAATATATTCCTGTTGTATTAATTGTTGATAGGAATGGTAAAATTATTGGATCGGCACAAGGCGAGAAGAATTGTATATCATTATTGGATAGTTATAAATTATATCACTAATCTTTTTACATTAATTTATGGAGGAAATAATGAAAAAATTACTTACTATATTGTTAATTTCTTTTATGGTATTATGTGCCGTAAATACAAATGTTTATGCTGAAACTTTTACGGAAATCTCAGACTTAAATGAATATGAAGTATACGTTGATGCAAATTATGATGAGTACAGAAAAAATAACTATGAACTGCTTAGAGATCGTGGACGCTGCACGGATCGGTTTTCTTGGGAATGGTGCGTTGCTCATGGATATTCAAATAACCGTCCGGTAGGTAGCTCTGTAAGATTAACCAAGAGAGAGCTGGATTGTGTTATAAAGACTTATGGTTCTTTAGCTGAAGGAGTAATAGCTGGCGCTCTAACTCCAGCTGGAATCGGAATTTACTATGCTGCTGCTCAAGCAGCGTATAGATTTTGGACGTGCTTATATTAGGTTATGAAAACAAATTATCTAGCCGGCAAAATTTTTATAGTAATATTAATCATTACAACCATTTTACTAGTCATGGATGTAATAGATTACAATACTGATTTTTTGATTACATCAGTATCTACTATTTTTGTCATATTTCTTCATATATGGCTTAATCGATTAACAAAAAAACAATAGTTATACTGTCATTCCATCATAATTTTAAGATTATTACAGCTTAGTTTTTTAGATATATACAGGGAGGTATGACAACAAGTACCTCCTTTTAATTTTACACAACTACTGTTTTTGCAATACTTTAAATTGATACTACTTGTCGTGATTTTATGAAAATAAATAGCACGGTCGATATTAAACCGATTCCTATAAATCATGGTCCACAGGTAGTCAGATTTTTCCTAGTTACGTTAGCGGTTTTTATATATTTCATCATTTTTAATGACTATTTTTAAATGTGAGCGTTTACATTAATGAATAATTGTTAATCTATTAACATTATGCTTGATGGTGAAATTTAACGGTTGTATAATTTCAGTTAGTTAAGTGAAACTAACTTTTTTGTAAAGTACTTAAAATACTTGGGATGAAGGGTGTTTCTTCAAGTTAATTCTTCAGAATTTGTTTATAAAAAATAGTATGTCCCCTATCGATAAGAATCGAAAATAACAAATTCTGATAACATGAATAGACGAGAAAAACGCTTTCATATAAAATGATAAAGTCTTTAAAACGGAGGAACGAAGATGGTAGAAAACGAAAAGTGGCATGGCTTCCAGGGAAGAAACTGGAAGGAAGAATGCAATGTTCGCGACTTCATCCAAAACAACTACAAACCTTATGATGGTGATGAGAGTTTTTTGGCTGATGCGACAGAAGCGACAGACAAATTATGGGGTAAGTTACAGGAATTACAGAAGGCTGAACGTGAAAACGGTGGTGTTTTAGATGAAGAAGCTGATGTTGTTTCAGGTTTAACAGCCTATGGGCCTGGCTATATTGATGAGTCTTTAAAGGATTTAGAAAAAGTTGTTGGTCTACAGACAGATAAGCCTTTAAAGAGAGCGTTCATGCCTTATGGCGGTATCCGTATGGCAGAGGAAGCTTTATCTACATATGGCTTTAAACCAAATGAAGAGTTACACAAGATTTTTACTGAGTATCACAAGACACATAATCAAGCAGTATTTGATGCTTATACACCTGAGATGAGAACTGCTAGAAGCAGTCACGTTATCACAGGTTTACCAGATACTTATGGACGTGGACGTATTGTTGGCGACTATCGCCGTGTAGCGCTATATGGTATCGATCAGTTAATCGCTTGGAAGGAAGAGGATAAACTCAACTGTGGCGATGGAACAATGACTGATGATATCATTCGTCAACGTGAAGAGTTATCTGAACAGATTCGTGCTTTAGAAGGTATGAAGAAGATGGCAGAGGTATATGGTTATGATATTTCTAAACCTGCATCCAATGCCAAGGAAGCTGTACAGTGGTTATACTTCGGTTACCTAGCAGCGATCAAGACACAGAATGGTGCAGCGATGTCTGTTGGACGTATCTCCACATTCCTTGATATTTACATCGAAAGAGATTTAGAAGCTGGAACATTAACTGAAAGTGAAGCACAGGAGTTAATTGACCATATCGTTATGAAGTTCCGTATGGTTAAGTTTGCTCGTATTCCTTCTTATAATGAGCTATTCTCTGGTGACCCAGTATGGGCAACACTTGAGGTTGCTGGTATGGGCATGGATGGACGTTCAATGGTCACAAAGAATGACTTCCGTTTCCTGCATACATTAGAGAACATGGGTCCATCTCCTGAACCTAACTTAACAGTTCTATATTCTTCTCGTTTACCTGAAAACTTCCGTAAGTATGCGGCTAAGATTTCCGTATCTACAAGTTCAATTCAGTATGAGAATGATGATGTAATGCGTCCTGAATGGGGTGATGACTATAGCATTTGCTGCTGCGTATCCGCAACACAAACAGGTAAGGAAATGCAGTTCTTCGGAGCTCGTGCTAACTTAGCTAAGACATTGCTATATGCAATCAATGGTGGTGTGGATGAAAAGAACCACAAACAAGTAGGTCCTGCATATCGTCCTATTACTTCTGAATACTTGGACTATAAGGAAGTAGAAGAGAAGTATGTACAGATGCTTGATTGGTTAGCTGGTCTATATGTAAACATCTTGAACCTCATCCAATACATGCATGACAAGTATTACTATGAAGCTGCTGAGATGGCTTTAATCGATACAGATGTAAGAAGAACATTCGCAACTGGTATTGCTGGATTCAGCCATGTTATTGACTCACTATCCGCTATCAAGTATGCAAAGGTTAAGACTGTTCGTGATGAGAATGGATTAGTTGTAGATTACATCACTGAGGGAGACTTCCCTAAGTATGGTAATGATGATGACCGTGCAGATGAAATCGCTGTATGGTTGCTGAAGACATTCATCACATTGATCAAGAAACATCACACATACCGTAACTCCGAAGCTACAACTTCAATTTTGACAATCACATCAAATGTTGTTTACGGTAAGTTCACAGGTAATATGCCAGATGGACGTCGTGCTTGGACTCCATTAGCACCTGGTGCTAACCCATCTTATGGAGCTGAACAAAATGGTTTACTTGCTTCATTGAACTCTCTAACAAAGCTTCCATATCACTGGGCATTGGATGGTATCTCTAATACACAGACAATGGATCCAAATGCTTTAGGTCATAGTGAAGAAGAACGTTCAAACAATCTTGTAAACGTATTGGACGGATACTTTGATCAAGGTGCACACCACCTCAACGTTAACGTCTTTGGTAAAGAGAAGCTCGTTGATGCGATGGAACACCCTGAAAAGCCGGAGTATGCTAACTTCACAATCCGTGTATCTGGATATGCTGTTAAGTTCATCTCTCTAACAAGAGAACAACAGTTGGATGTTATCGCAAGAACATTCCACGATCATATGTGATCGTTCTTGTGTAAAACACGTCTATCGTTTGATAAAATGACTCTGTGTGATACAGAGTCATTTTCTTCAAAGTGATGAAATAAAGGGGTGAGAATATGAAAGGACGCATACATTCATTTGAGACTTTTGGTGCAGTAGATGGACCAGGAGTACGCTTTATCATATTCCTAAAAGGATGTAATATGCGTTGTAAGTTCTGCCACAATCCAGACACATGGTTGATGGAAGGTGGAGAACTCTATACAGCACAAGAAGTTTTACAAAAAGCCATGCGGTATAAAAACTATTGGCAAAATGGTGGAGGAATTACCGTATCTGGGGGAGAAGCACTCTTGCAGATTGATTTCTTAACAGAGTTATTTGAACTAGCCCACAAACAAGGAATACACTGCACACTCGATACTGCAGGAAATCCATTTACCTATGAGGAACCATTCTTCTCAAAGTTTGAAAGACTCATGAGGGTAACAGACTTAGTCCTATTGGATTTAAAAGAAATCGATGATAAAGTACACCGCTATCTAACAGGTGTAAGTAACGAAAACATCCTACAGTTAGCCAAGTATCTATCAGATCATCATATTCCAATGTGGATACGTCACGTTCTAGTTCCTGGTATTACTGCGAATGAGAAAGATCTCGAGAATCTTAGAAAATTCATCGATACTTTAGAATCGGTGGAAAAGGTTGAAGTATTGCCGTATCATGTATTGGGGATACCAAAATACGAAAAGATGGGAATTGCATATCCATTAATGGATACACCCCAACCAACCAAAGAACAGATTGAAACAGCAGAAAGAATACTAGGAGTGAAGAAATGAGCGATATCATTGGTATTGAAAAGAAGAGAAATTTCCGAGATTTAGGTGGATATCAAACAACCGATGGCAAAACAGTGAAGAAGGGATACTTCTTCCGTAGTAGTCGACTATCAGACTTTAGTCAGAAAGAACTTGATATCGTAGAAAACCTACATATCAAAAAGATATATGACCTACGATCCCTTGCGGAAGCGAAGGACGCACCAGATCCAGCATTAGATGGTGCGGAATACATCCATATATCAGCTATTACAAAACCAGATGGAACAGAGATTGATTTCTCACCATCCGCAATGGAAGATAAAGTTGTGTATTCCAAAGAGAATAACCATGAATTCACATCGAAGGTATATGGCAATCTACCATTTTCTCCAGCATACAAAAAGATGTTCAAAGATATTGTAGAAAACAACACACCAATCATGTTTCATTGTAGTGCAGGAAAAGATCGTACAGGTATCGCTGCGATGTTAATCCTATTAGCACTGGGTGTAGATGAAGAAACAATCATGTATGATTACATGTTGACCAATGAATACCGCAAGGAATACATTGATAACTTCAAGAAGACATTCCCACTCAAGGAAATGGATCCAGAACTCGCTGGTATGTTGTTGGCATTTGAAGGAGTATCCTATACAAATGGAGAATATTCACTCAACAAGATAAAAGAAAAGTACACATCTTACGATGCATACTTCCAAGAAGAATTTGGTTTAGACCAACATGCATTACAAAAGTTGAAAGACTACTATACAGAGTAAGGGGGGGTATATCCCTTACTTTTTATCTACAACCACGTTATGAATACCAGATAGCTTATCGTGGAAAAAGATATGGCTGCGAAGATTTCCAAGGAAATTAACAATCAATAACAAACCGATTCCACTTGTAAGAATAAAGGCACCCATCTGAATGATTAAATCATCCGTAAAATAATTTGCAATACTGTTAATCCATGGGTTTAAACCCATTGTGACACCATAGAATAAATAAGTACGTAGGATAAGTCTACCAAGTGGAAGATTTCCATGATCATCGGATAATCGAATACGTACAAGCTTCTTACCAACTGTATATCCATGTGCAATCGCAGGTAACACAATGAAATACAAAGACACTGCGATAAAAGTACTCAATGATTCAGGAATCGCTTTTACAGACATGATATTTAAAACTAAAGTTAGGAAAGATATCATAATCCAATCCACAGCTAACGCCGCAAGTCTGCGCAGAGTACCTACGTTAGTAGGAAGAACAGTCTGACTATCAATCTGCTGAAGTGTTGGGATAAAGGCGGTAATAAGAGGTGTTATTAGATACCCAAGTATACCACCAATTGTATTAAACAACAAATCATCTACAGAGAATAAACGATACGGAGCGTTATAGATCCAGAATAAACCAGTTAACTGACTCAATTCAAAGAACAATGTCAATAAGAAACTAAAGAATACCGTCTGCTTGAAGTTGCGATTAAATAGATAACGCATAAAGATACCAAACGGAATCGTCAATATGATATTAAAGGCTAACTGCAAGAAAGCGCGCTCTCTAAATAAATGTAGATACGTAGCAGGATTGGAAGGAATCACTTGCGTTTCACGAATGATATCCTGAATGGATGAGAACAATGTCAAATCATATGTTTGACGATTCGTACCATACAACGAAATGATATCCCTAGTATTCGGTAGAGGTAATATGACTTCAAAATACGCACACATCAAATACAATATAAACGCATAGAAAGCAAATATTCTTAACTTATTAACAAAGCCAAACTTACGATATTGATAAATATAAACAGGCAACACAAACAAAGCAGCGATAAATGGAAACGCAATCAAAGCCGACCTGATAGGTAATAAATATATACTCATAGAACTCCTTTTAAAAAATATCTGTATTAATTTACCATAGATTGAATGAAAGGATAGTCATCAAACTCCGTCCCTTTAGGAATAAACTTTCTGATCAATTTGTTTGCAACTTCATTGCTACCACGTTCACAACTTGTATATGGATGACAAAAATATAATTCCGTTCTCTTCTGTGTTCCATCTGTACAGGATCGTTCTATCTTATCCACATAGGAAAACTCTGTCCCATTGTCACAGGTGATCGTTCTGAAGAGTATATTGAATTTCCCCTGTAATCGTTTTTCAAGATTGTTTAATGCTTGTACGACCGCTTCGGCACAATGATGTTTTAACTTGACAATGATTTCTTTCCTGGTCTTTCTTTCCGTCATAACAAGCATACTGCTGTGGGATGTATTCTTTCCTTTGACGGTATCCATCTCCCAATGACCGAATTCATCTCTGGTCAAGATGTATTCCGGACGTTTCTCAATACTTGTTCCTACGATCCGTTTTGCTCCCTTGTTCTTCTTTACCTTCTTATATTTCCGCTTTCTTTTCCCCTTGACAATCAAGTCTTTGTTAGTGACTCTATCAAATACACCGGCATCGATGTAGTTATACAAAGTGGTTACACAGATTGATTCTCGGAATTTCAGATTCTTACGTTTGATCTCTCCCAATACAACTGCAGGACTGTACTTGTCATCTGCAATCTTGTTTTCAATATATCGGGCAAGACGTGGATCCCTAGATATTTTCTTGGCAACTCCCTTTGACCGCATCTTTGTTTCATGACGTTGTTGTGCCAGATCAGAACTGTATGTTCTTTTATGAGAATTGCCAACCTTTTTATAATATTTACCATGCTTTATTTCACGATATATCGTGGATATATGCACTTTTAAGACCTTTGCTATATCCTCGATTGGTACTTTCTTCTCATATAAAGTTTCCAATTTGACCCTATCGGTCTGTGTCAATTGTTTAAAGCAGCGCATGATAATCAACTCCAAAATCTTATATGTACATTGTATAATCGTACAGTTGCCATATTCAATAGTGGTGTTTATGTCAATCTCATTATTCCCTTTTCTTGGTGGTTGACTGCAAATCAGGAAGAATTGATCCGGATCTCATAATTAAAAAGACGATAGTTTATAAAATTTTTATCGTCTTTAATATTATTTTATAACCAACCATCAGACCCACATATTTTTATAATCAACATCCCAAAGCTGAATAATACTGTTTAAATTGATTGGTGTTGGCTACCTTTTTGAACAATACTTTTCCATGTGTGGGCTAAATAGCCTATTAGATATTATTTTTAATTTCCACTAATTTCTATATTCAATCCTTTTTGTGTTCCTAAAATGTCTTTTAATCTTTGTAATTCGTATTTCTTATCTTTTCTATCTATATCAAAATCAAACTTATCAAAGAAATCATATAACTTAGGATTCATACTTATCGTAATGGATTTATTTTTCTCTAATTCTATCACACTTGTAATATATTTATTTTTCTTTGGCTCCGTCGTGTATTCATACTTATATTCTTTTTCATCATTTTTTCTTTTTTCTCTTAAAATAGTAAATATTGGTTCATAGTATAACCATATTAAATCTAGTTTACTAATATCAAACTCTTTGCCCTCAATAATATCTGGGTCTTTGAGATGGCACTTCACTCTGTTATTATACGGATATACAGCACTAACAATTCCATTTAATGGTCTAGAACCACTAATCCATTTTATAGACCTTACTTGGTTCTTCGCATAATTAAACATCCTATTATCAATTCTAGTCCTACCTTTAGCTTCAAAAACAGAGTACCCATCATCATCAACGTTAAAAGCTATTAAATCTGGTTGTTTGTTTGTATTAATTTGTATACTCATGTATTTTCTAGCTATACCTAAATGTACTAAATAATCAAAGCCAAATATTTTATCACAAATTAATTTTGTAATAAACATTCCCACATAATACATCAAATATACTCGCTCTGTTGCGTCTAAATAGTTCATCTTATCTGAAAAAATTAAATATCCATCACTATCTACATCTAAAGCAGTATTTAATAAATTTACTTTATATGTAATTTCTTCGGTTCTCTTTTTCATTGCACTCTTAGATAAATAAAACAGTGGCATTCCACAAGTAATTACTGAATAATATATATCTCTTCCTTTGAATTCAAACGGAATATCCTCTCTTGTGGACGCAAATTCATTCATTTCCCCAAAATACCTAACCACGTCTCCAGAATCGAAATCTGAGTATTTAATTAAAATTTTGTAATTTCTTGATTCGCAAAACAAAGTATATCCCTCCCTTTTTTGTAAATTCGCAAAAATTATAAAATAAATAGGTTTAATTGACCAACCGTGGACTTGTAACTCATTCACATGTATCAAATCATATTGATGTAATCTGATGTCATACCAAATTTTCTTTTCCAAAAATTTAAATTCTAAAAACACATATCACACTCGTCTTGTTTATTTCTAACTGTTATTTCATGTAGCAAGAAATAAGGGCTATGCAAAATAGCTTTTCCTTCAGCGATTTTACACAGCCTCTTCTTTTTGATCCTTCTTAATTCATTCTGAGATAAACTTTACAAATATTCACAAGCTTTTCCCATCAGTATTCATAATACCGTTATAAGTGCATTTTTATCTATTCTGATTATTTATCACTAATAGAAATTTTCGTCCATTTTGTTGGATACTCATCTATGTAATCATACTTTTCTTTATCCGGTGAAACGAGTGCTTTATAATATAAAACATCATCCTTTTCATAAAATACAAGTACAACACTTGTTCCACCCATACCAATAACAGTTTCTGTATGATATTGGATTTTATCAGTAGATGAATCCTCTGCAACAGTTGATTTACAACCTGTTAACAAAGTACAACAAAGAACTAATGCAATTACTTTTTTCATTATTGCCACCATTCCGTTGCAACATCATAGGTATAATTATATGAATATCTTTTAATAACATCTACACTGCAATCTGTATTCAATTGTCTGAGTTCAGCAGTACCATAAAC
>JALENJ010000049.1 GCA_022767445.1 Erysipelotrichaceae bacterium
TGAGATGTTCTACGGACATGAATATGAGTTCCATACATTGGAAGAATTGAAATGTGCCATGGAAGAATACATACACTATTACAACGAAGAAAGAATACAGACAAAATTAAAAGGCCTAACCCCTTGTCAGGCAAGGAATCAAGCCTTATCATGTCTATAAATTAACGTGTCCAAGAAATTGGGTTCACTCCACAATTAGCGGTCCTTGTTGATTTCTTTGATAAATCTTGACGCAATTTCAAGTGGACGTGTAATCGCTCCACCAACCACTACCGCAAAGGCTCCAAGTTCTAGCATTTTACGAGCTTGTGATGGTTCATGGATTCTACCTTCCGCAATACAACGACAGTCTAATTCTTTGACGATTCTTGATACCAAATCAAAGTTTGGACCTTCTGTCTTTTCATCGCCAACATAACCATTCAGTGTTGTACCAACAAAGTCAAAGCCAATTTCTACTGCAGCTTTCGCTTCTTCAAAGTTTGAGATATCTGCCATGAGTAGTTGATTTGGATATGCTTGTTTAATTTGATGAAATAATTCTTCGCGCTTGACGTTATTTGGATGGATGCGATCTGTATAATCTAAAGCAATAATCTCTGTGCCTGTTTGTACAAGTGTACTCACCTCTTCAAATGTAGGGGTTATATAAATTGGTGAATCCAAATAATCTTGCTTGATAATTCCAATCGTTGGAAGTTTTACTTTTGCACGAATTTCGTTAATATCTCGTACTGAGTTACAACGGATTCCACTCGCACCTGCTAGCTCTGCTGCATATGCCATTAATGGCATAATTCCACCCGCTTCTGTATAGAGCGGCTCTCCTGGCAGCGCTTGACAAGAGATGACAAGTTTACCCTTTAAGGCAGCGATAACTTCTTGATTATTCATCGATACCTAAAATTTCTACAATATTGTTCTTGTAGAGGATAGCCTTCGCACCATAGATAGCTTGGATTCCTCCACCAACTTCAAGAACATCTGTAGCACCTAACTTCTTCAGTGCATCCTTATCAACCTTCTTAACGTCCTTCACACTTACACGTAAGCGTGTAATGCATGCATCAACGTCTTCGATATTTTCTTTACCACCTAAAGCAGCAATAATCTTATGACTATCTTCCTTCAGTGTAGACTTTGTCTCTACCACTGGCTCAGCATCATCACTTTCTTCACCACGACCAGGAGTCATAACATTGAACTTTGTAATGTACCATCTAAAAAATGTGTAGTATAGACATGCCCATACTAAACCAAATGGAATTTCTAAGATCCAATTTGTCTTTGCATTTCCTTGTAGGATACCAAAGAGAGTAAAGTCAATCACACCACCAGAGAATGTATTACCGATAGAGATATTGAGAATATCTGCGATAAAGAAACTTACACCATCAAAGAATGAGTGAATGACATAAAGAATTGGGTTTACGAACAAGAACATGAATTCGATTGGTTCTGTAATACCTGTGATAAAGGATGTTAAGGCAACGCTTAAGAATAAGCCCTTGTACTTACCTCTTCTTTCCTTCGGTACACAGTGGTACATCGCAAGACATGCAGCTGGTAAACCGAACATCATTGTTGAGAAACGACCAGCGAAGAAACGTGTTCCTTCTGTGTATAGACCTACATGATTTGGATCTGCTAACTGTGCAAAGAAGATCTTCTGTGCACCTGCTACAGCGACACCTGCAACAGTTTCAACACCACCAAGCTCTGTGTACCAGAACATTGGATAAATCATGTGATGTAAACCAACAGCTCCACATAGTCGCATTAAGAATCCATAGAAGAATGTTCCAACCGGACCTGCCTGTGCAATGAATGCACCCGTAGATACTAATAACTGTTGGAATGGTGGCCATACCAAGAAGAACACTACACCAATGAAGATACTTGCAAATGAAGTAACGATTGGTACGAAACGTGAACCGCCAAAGAATCCAAGTACCTGTGGAAGTTCAATATTTTGATATTTGTTGTGTAATGTTACAGCAACTAAACCAACAACGATTGCACCAACAACACCGGTGTCAATGGCAGCACCATCTGGATTAAAAATACCTAATAAAGAAGTGATTGTAGCGTTCATTACTAAGAAACCAACAACACCCGCTAAGGCAGCAGTTCCCTTGTCACGCTTTGCAAGTCCAATACATAGACCTACGCACAATAACATTGCTAGATTTGCGAAAACAACCGTTCCCGCAGCACTCATAATTGTGAAGACATCCTGTAATACTGGATTATTTAATACAGGATAAGTCGCCACTGTTGTAGGGTTAGATAAAGCACCACCAATACCTAACAATAAACCAGCAGCCGGTAAAATTGCGATAGGTAACATAAATGCTTTACCAATCTTTTGAAGCATCTTAAACATAAATATCCTCCTTATATTCCACATGTGTAATACCCCTTACTACACATGTACGAACCATTATTTGCGATACAATACAATATTCTGTAAATGTATCGTTAGATAGCATCTTTCTCCTTCTCCGATGCTAATGCCATATGTATTTTCAATATGATCTCCTATCATGCATGCAATCTGATACGACTTACGATATTTATCATGAACAAGATCACCAATCAGGTTATTAATTTCAACTCCATCTAATGAGCGTTTGATGGCAAACTTCAAGTGTGTTATCAAGCGCTGCTTCGCCACTTCATAATCATTGAGGTTGATTTGCATTTCTCTTTCGATGATTGTGATTGTCTCTGTTAATATCTGTGCAATCATCGTAGAAAGACTGGCACTTTCACCCTGTAAGGCAGCGTGAATATGCATGCATATAAACCCAATCTCGCTATTATCCAAGTGAATACCCAAACGCTCGTTAATCTTCGCTAGCACTTCCTTTGCAAATTGAAATTCCTTTGGATATAAGAATTGAATTTCATCCGTGAATACATTTTTGACTGTAATCTTTTCACGGTAACGCTTTACGCTAAACTGAATATGATCGAGTAATGCCAGGTGGATACGCTTATCATATGCACCAAAGCTATTTGTCATCTCACTGATCACTTCTTCTGTAACTTCTACTACTTCATCATCTGTGTTATGAACTAACTCTTCATAGCGTCTACGATCTTTTAAATCAACAAGCTCATATACGTTTTGAATCTGTTTACTAGGAACAATATCATTTTCTTTCTTTTGGAAACCGATACCTTTTCCAAAGACAATATACTCTCTAGAATCTTCATCGCCACGACATACAACGACGTTGTGATTTAGTATTTTTGCAATATTATATGTTTTCACAATATGCTATCTCTTCCTTTACTTTTAGGTTACCTGCTTGTTTGATGCGTACATCCTTATGATTTGTGACGATCACAAGAACATCTGTTTGATAGCCTGCTTGTTTTAGTATAGCTAAATCACAGTTTACAAGTAAGTCTCCAGCTTTAACGCTGTTCCCTTCTTGTACGCATACATTAAAGCCTGCCCCTTTTAACTGTACAGTATCGATACCAATATGCAAAATATATTCAATATTGTTTCTATCTGTGATACCAATCGCATGTTTGGTTGGAAATACCATTGTGACCTTACCATCGACTGGAGAGTGAATATCTCCATTTATCGGTACAACCGCAAAGCCCTTTCCCATTAGTTCTTTAGAAAATACTTCATCCTTTACTTCACTTAATGGTTTGAATGTACCATCACATGGTGAATAAATCATTGATTTTTTATGAAATAAGAACATAAGAACCTCCCACGAAAAAAGCCCATCAGAAAAAATGTTTTTCCAATGAGCTAATGCCTGCTTTCCAGTAACACGCTTTTGTTATACATATCATAGCAAAGCAGAACAACTTGTCAATCACCTATAGATATAAAAAAATCGGTGGGCACCGATTTTTTTATATCTAGTTCTTTTCTGTGATAGCTGAAACTGGGCAAACTGGAATGCATGAGAAGCATGAAATACATGTGTCTTCATCGCATCCGGACTTTCCATTTTCATCTAAAGCGAGTGCTGCAACTGGGCAAACTCCTACGCAAGCACCACAACCGATACAAGTATCCTTATCAACTGTAACTGGCATTATTCGAGTCCTCCTTTATGAACATCTAAAGTATAGCACCCCACTATTTTGTTAGTAAATGCTAACCTTTCGGACGAATTTGAATCCTTTCAATTCGATTTGCTCGGTTTGTTTTTTCATCGATATCGATGATGACACCGCACAGGATTGCTGGTCCCATTGCGGGTGTATATCTAGTTGGCTCATTATAGATACTGCGTGATATTACCTCTTCAATATCTCTGCCCAGTATGGAATCAAAGCTACCACACATACCTACATCACTGATGTAGGCACAACCATCGATGATTCTTTCATCAGCAGTCTGTACATGTGTATGTGTACCTAGTACTGCTGTTAGATGTTGTGCAAAGTATTGGGCAAAGGTAATCTTTTCCGCGGTAGCCTCCGCGTGAAAATCTACAATGATGATATCTGCTTCGATCTGCTGTAATAATCTTTGCATGGTAATCACTGGATCTTCTTTACAGATATCCATAAAGACTTTACCTACAAGGTTTACCACTGCAACCTTTTTATCTTTGATGACTTTGATGACATAAGATTGTCCAATATGGGATGGTTCCATATTTGCTGGACGTATCATCTGTCTTGTGGATGGTAGATGATTGAGAATATCTTGTTTTGAGAATGCGTGGTTTCCTAATGTGATGACATCTACTCCAGCTAACACCAATTGATTATAAATCTTAGCGGTAATCCCTTTGCCATGGGCAGCGTTTTCACCATTGACTATGGTCATATCAGGATGATATTTCTCTTTTAATGATGGTAGTTGATTCACCACTGCTTCACGTCCGCTCTTGGCGACGATATCCCCTAAAAATAAGATTCTCATATCTTTCTCTTTTCTAAAAAAGAACCGTAAACGGTTCTTTTACTTCGCTAATTCTTGTGCACGAACTTCACGAATCAATGTTACTTTGATCTGACCTGGATATGTCATTTCATTTTCAATTCTTTCGCGAATATCATGTGCTACCTTCACCATGCGTACATCATCAATCTTTTCAGGTTGTACCATAACACGTAGCTCACGACCCGCTTGGATTGCGAATGCTTTTTCAACACCATCAAAGTCTAGGGCAATCTTTTCAAGATTCTCAAGACGTTGGATGTAACCTTCCATGGATTCATAACGAGCACCAGGTCTAGCTGCACTGATTGTATCAGCTGCCGCTACTAATACAGAGATAATATCTGTTGGAGCTGTATCGCCATGGTGAGATTCGATTGCATTGATGACGATAGGATTTTCTCCATACTTCTTAGCAACCTTAGCACCTAGTTCAACGTGTGTTCCTTCGGTTTCAAAGTCAAGTGCCTTACCGATATCATGTAGTAATCCAGCACGCTTAGCCAAAGCTTGATTCAAGCCAAGTTCAGCAGCCATCATACCAGCAAAGTGAGCAACTTCTACAGAGTGTGATAAACCGTTTTGTCCATAGCTATAACGGAAACGCATACGTCCAACTAGCTTGATTAACTCACGATTCATCTTACCGATACCAAGCTTAAAGACTGCTTCATTACCAATCTTAAAGATTGTCTCTTCTAGCTCATCTGTAACCTTCTGTACGACTTCTTCAATACGTCCTGGTTGAATACGTCCATCCTTCATTAAGATTTCCAAGGACTGACGTGCAATCTCACGACGGATTGGGTTGAAACATGAAACTGTAATAATATCTGGTGTATCATCGATAATTAAATCAACACCAGTCGCTTGTTCAATCGCCTTAATATTACGACCTTCACGTCCAATAATACGTCCCTTCATCTCTTCACTTGGAAGTGTAACCGTACTAACTGTACGCTCAATTGTCTCCTCTTGTGCATAGCGATGTATCGCTAATGAGATGATGTTACGAGCAACAGAAGATGCCTCAGCTTCTGCCTCTTCCTGCTTATCACGTAAATAGGAAGCTACTTCAGCTTCTGTCTTCTTCTCTACTGCTTGCATTAACTCAGCTTTCGCATCTGCTTGTGTCATGTTTGATACACGTTCAAGCTCTAATACTTGCTGATCTATCTTTTCCTGCAAGTCCGATTCCATTTTACTAATATTTGCAAGTTTACCAGTGATCTGCTGGTCTTTTTCGTCTATCTTCTTTTCTTTCTTCGCAAGATTCTCCTCACGGAAATTCAAACTATCTTGTTGGCGCAAAAGTTTATTTTCAACTTGTTGTAATTTATTTTGTTGATCTTTAATCTCTTTTTCTGCCTGTAGTTTTAATTCGTAAGTTTGTTGTTTTGCATCCAGGGTTGCCTGACGCGTAATTGTTTCTGCTTTTGAATTTGCTTCTTCAAGAATATCTTGTGATTTTACAATCGCACGATCTAGACCGTGTTTGCCAGCAACTTTCATAATACCAATGCCGACAAATATACCTACAATAAGAGTTAAAATGACAGGAATCACAGGACCTAATCCCATACTACCCATATTTCCCTCCATTTATTTCTTAGAGATTTCTCTCTTTAGTATTATACGGTTTATTTCACATTTTCACAATAGACACACAAAATAATGAAAGCGTTTCACTAGGATTCGATCGTATAGCGATGTAATCCCGTTGAATTTAACAAATAGATATCATCAAAAACCCGTGTTTAGAAGTTAGCACCATTAATCTTTAGGAGCACATTTTTGATCAAGTAATTCTAGTGATATGTACCCAGAATCCTGGACACATATTTGAACTAGGCTGAACACATGGATGCCATCCTGTATTGCACAGGTGTCATCCATTTTGTTTTTGCCTGAATTCTTCTACTGCAGCTGTAAACTCTTCGAATGATTTAAA
>JALENJ010000054.1 GCA_022767445.1 Erysipelotrichaceae bacterium
AATCCATGGTATTCGGTAATATGGGTGAGGATTGTGGAACTGGTGTTGCCTTTACACGCAATCCAGCAACTGGTGAAAGAAAATTATTTGGTGAGTATTTGATCAATGCACAAGGTGAAGACGTTGTGGCTGGTATCCGTACACCATCTCCAATTGCTGAGTTAAAGAAAGCAATGCCTAAGGCATATAAGGACTTCACAGATATCTGTGCACGTTTAGAGAAGCACTATCATGATATGCAAGACATGGAGTTTACAATTGAACACGGTAAACTATTCATGTTACAAACACGTAATGCGAAGCGTACAGCAGCTGCGGCATTGAAGGTAGCTGTTGACATGGTCAAGGAAGGACTTGTCACAAAAGATCAGGCATTATTGATGGTTGATCCTAAGCAATTAGATGACTTACTCCATCCTCAATTTGACGCTGATGACTTAAAGAAAAAGAAGAATGATGTGATTGCCAAGGGTCTAGCCGCATCGCCTGGTGCAGCTTGTGGTGAAATTGTATTTACTGCAGAAGAAGCTAAGACTAAGGCAACAATGGGACGTAAGGTTATCCTTGTTCGTCTTGAGACATCTCCAGAAGATATTGAAGGTATGCATGTATCACAAGGTATCTTAACAGTACGTGGTGGTATGACATCTCATGCGGCAGTAGTTGCTCGTGGTATGGGTGCATGCTGTGTATCTGGTGCTGGTGACATTAAAGTCAATGAATCCAAACTTCAATTCACAGTGAATGGTGAAGTATTCAAGGATGGCGATATCATCTCTCTCGATGGTTCAACTGGTCTTGTTTACCGTGGAGAGATTAAGACTGTTCCAGCAACAATCTCCGGTAACTTTAAGAAGTTCATGCAATGGGCTGATGAGCGCAGAACGATGAAGATTCGCACAAACGCTGATACACCAGAAGATGCCGCAAGAGCAGTAAGCTTTGGCGCAGAGGGTGTAGGTCTTGTACGTACAGAGCACATGTTCTTCAACTCACCAGAACGTATTAAGGCAATTCGTGAGCTTGTAGTTGCACAGAACGTTGATCAACGTCAGGTTGCTTTAAGACAATTAGAGCCAATGCAACAAGGTGACTTCGAAGGTATCTTTGAAGCAATGGGTGGTAGAAGCGTTACAATTCGTTTACTAGATCCACCTCTACATGAGTTCTTACCTAAGGCAGAAGCTGAATCATTAGAAGTAGCTAAGGATTTAGGAATCTCTGTTGAAGACTTGATGGCTGCAGCTGCCAACTTACATGAGTTCAACCCAATGATGGGTCACCGTGGTTGCCGTCTTGATGTAACATATCCAGAAATTGGTGTCATGCAGACACGTGCGATTATCAAGGCTGCTATCAATGTAAATAAGAAGCACCGCACTTGGAAGCTTGTTCCAGAAATCATGGTTCCATTAGTAGGTGAAAAGAAAGAGCTAGACTATGTAGCTGAAATCATTCGCTCTACTGCTGAAGAAGTGATTAAGGATGCGAAAGTAAAACAAGATTATAAGATCGGTACGATGATTGAAATTCCTCGTGCTGCACTCAATGCTGATGAATTAGCAGGTACAGCAGAGTTCTTCAGCTTTGGTACAAACGACTTAACACAGATGACATTCGGTTTCTCTCGTGATGATGCTGGTAAGTTCTTAGATGACTATTACAACAAGCACATCTATGACAATGACCCATTTGCCCATGTCGACGTAAATGGTGTTGGTAAGTTAATTGCAATGGCATGTGAAAAGGGACGTACTACACGTAAGGATATTCACTTAGGTGTATGTGGTGAACATGGCGGAGATCCAGCAAGTATTGAGTTCTTCCAGAAGGTTGGCTTAACATATGTTTCTTGCTCTCCATACCGTGTACCAATTGCTCGCTTAGCAGCAGCACAAGCGGCAATTCGCAACTCTGCTAAACCAGCAGTTACTAAGAAAGTAGTTGCGAAAAAGACAACTGCTAAAACGACAAGTGCTAAGAAAGTATCTAAGCTAGTTGCGAAAGCCACAGCAAAAAAATCTGTAGCTAAAGCAACAGTTAAGAAGAATGTCGCTGCTAAAAAGGTAACAAAGCCAGTCGCTAAAAAGACTGCTAAGAAACCAGTTGCTAAAAAAGTTGTAAAGAAGACAACAAAGAAAACAGCAACTAAGAAGAAGACAACAAAGAAGTAAAATGATTTAGGACTGTCAACATCTGACGGTCCTTTACACACTTATTGTGAGGTAATGATGAATAAATATATCATGTCAATCGATCAGGGGACGACCAGTTCTCGTGTAATTATCTTTGATCATGACGCAAATATCATATCGACATCACAAAAGGAATTTACCCAGTACTTTCCATATTCAGGTTGGGTAGAGCATGATGCCAATGAGATATGGTTATCTGTACTATCCTGTATGATGCAAGCGATGCTCAATGCAGATATTAAACCACAGCAGATTGCTGGTATTGGTATCACAAATCAACGTGAGACAACAGTTGTATGGGATAAGAAAACAGGTATTCCTGTATACAAAGCAATTGTATGGCAATCAAGACAGACCAACGATATCTGTAATGCACTAAAGGATGCTAATCATGCAAGCATGATTAAAGAGAAGACAGGATTACAACTGGATCCATACTTTTCAGCAACGAAGATTCGTTGGATACTCGATCATATCGAAAATGGACAACAGCGTGCAGAAAGTGGAGAATTACTTGCTGGTACCATTGATAGTTGGCTTATCTGGTGTTTGTCTGGTATGAAGGCACATGTGACGGATTACAGTAACGCTTCTAGAACAATGTTATTTAACATCTATGATAAGAAGTGGGATGTGGATCTATGTAAGCTATTGAATATACCAATGTGCATGTTACCGGAAGTAAAGGATAGCAGTTGTATCTTTGCGTATACAGCTTCTGAGTATTTCTTCGGTAAGAATGTTCCAATTGCAGGAGCTGCAGGTGATCAACAAGCAGCGCTGTTTGGTCAACAGTGCTTTCAACAGGGTGATGTAAAGAATACCTATGGTACAGGTTGTTTCATGTTAATGAATACAGGGAATAAACCACATCCTAGCAAGCATGGTTTAGTCACCACCATTGCTTGGGGATATCGTGGTGAGATTACTTATGCACTTGAGGGATCGGTGTTTGTAGCAGGTAGTGCTGTACAGTGGTTGCGTGATGAATTGAAATTCTTTACAAGTGCAAAGGAATCAGAAAAGCTGGCGTTATCCTCCAAGGATCAACATGAATTAATTGTGGTTCCTGCCTTTGTTGGTCTTGGTGCTCCTTATTGGGATAATGATTGCAAAGGAGCAATCTTTGGTATTACAAGAGCTACTAGCAAAGCTGATCTAACCAAGGCAACCTTGGATGCGATTGCATATCAAAACGAAGATATCCTTGATGCGATGAAGGAGGATTCTGGTATTCAGATACAATCTCTTCGTGTGGATGGTGGTGCCTCAGCCAATGATTATCTCATGCAGTTTCAAAGTGATATGATGCAGTGTGAAATTGATCGTCCTGAAAATGTTGAATCAACAGCACTTGGTGCTGCATATTTAGCAGGTCTTGCGGTAGGTTTCTGGAATGATCTAGAAGAAATTCAAACAAAGAAGGAAAGTCAAAAGTTCAAACCGTTGATGTCTTTGGATCAAGTGAATCAACTTTATCACAGATGGCAAAAAGCCGTACAATCAGCACGCCTTTTTACCTCTGATGATGAATAAGATGCTTGAAAAGCATTTAAAAATAGGGTATATTATAGACGAATCAAGGAGAGCAAGAGCTCTCCTTATGTTATGTCTGGAGGCATATGGAAAATATTGATAAATTAAAAGCATTATTTCAGCCAGTATTTGACGAATGTCATGTACGACTATACGAATTGGTATGGCTTGCAGGTGAGCATACATTGCAAGTAGCCATCGACAACGACACTCATGAGATTGATTTGGATCTTTGTGCAACTGTCAGTGAGAAACTCAGTGAGCTATTAGATCAAAACGATCCAATCAAAGAAGAGTATAGTTTAGAGGTTTGCAGTCCTGGTGCAGAAAGAGAGATCAAGGACTATCAAGAGTTCAATCAATTACTTGATGAATATGTACTTGTAAGATTGCACACACCTTTTAAACAGTTGGATGAAATAACAGGCTATGTACGTAGTTTTAAGGACAATGTGCTTGAAATAGAATATCGCGATAAAGCGGTAAAACGTACAGCGACAATCGATATTGATAATATAGAATTTGCTAGAATGGCAATCAAATTATAAGGAGAGATCATGGAGATTAAATACACACAACTTCTAAACGCGATCCGCGGAGTTGAAGATGACAAAAACGTACCAGAGAATATTGTTCTAGAAGCTTTGACAGAAGCTGTTGCGAAAGCATTTAAAAAAGATTCTGAATTACAGGATATTGAAGTAAAGGCAGAGATCAATAAAAAGAATAAGACAATTGATATCTACCAATACTACAACGTAGTTGAAGAGGTTGAAGATGATGAGTTGGAAATCTCTTTAGAAGATGCACAAAAGATTGATCCAGAAGTGACACTTGGTGGACAAGTTCGTGAGAAGAAAGAAATTACTTCTATGAGCCGTGCAGCTGCCTCACTTGCTAAAAACGTATTCCGTCAAAAGATACGTGAGGCAGAGAAGGTTGCTGTATACAACGAATATATCGACCAAAAGGATGAAATGGTTCTTGGTACAGTTGAATCTGTAAAGGATAAGTTCACACTCATCAATCTTGGTAAGACAGTTGCTTTACTAGCTAAGTCAGCAGAGATTCCTCATGAAAGACTTGTAGAGGGACAAAGCATTCGTGTTGTGATTACTGATGTTCAAAAAGAAACGAAGGGCTCACAAGTACTTGTATCACGTGCTGATGCGACTTTAGTAAAACGTCTATTTGAAAAAGAAGTTCCTGAAATTTACCAAGGTGTTGTAGAAATCAAATCTATCGCACGTGAAGCTGGTGAACGTACAAAGATGGCAGTATACTCACACAATCTTGATGTAGATCCAATTGGTTCATGCATTGGACCACGTGGTACACGTGTACAGAAGATTATCGATGAACTCCATGGAGAAAAGATTGATATCTTTGAGTGGAGTGATGATATTACAGAGCTTGTGAAGAATGCATTAGCACCTGCAGAGATTATCTCAGTATTACCGGGTTCTGATTCCAACAGTCTACTTGTTGTAGTCAGTGATGATCAATTATCACTCGCAATTGGTAAGCGTGGTAAGAATGCTCGCTTGGCAGTTAAGCTAACAGGTCATAAGATTGATATTAAGACACGTGAAGAACTAGAAGATATGGGTAAGGATTACGATGCATTATTAGCTGAGGCAGAAGTGATGAAGGCAAGAATTGCACAAGAAGCAGAAGCTAAGAGTAAAGAGCGTCAAATGGCGGCTGCTAAAGAAGAGGAAGAAGCAAGACTTGCTAAGATTGCTAAGTTTAGAGCAGAGAATCCTGATGCGATTATCGATGAGGAGGAAGAATACATTCCTGATGAAATGAAGGAAACTGTAAACGATACAATTATCGAGGATATCTCAAATCAACCAGAGGAAGAAGTACAAGAAATTCCTGGGGTTGAAGGACAAAGTGTTGCAGTTGAAGAAGTCACTGAAGAACCTGTTGAACAGATTGAAGAAAAGACAACAGCTGAAGAGAAAGAAACAGGTCGTAAACACGCTGACTTAGAAGAATTAGCTAAGAAGGCTACTTACGTATCTCACTTTGAAAAACTTGTCGATTCTTCTAAGACAAAGACTACAGAAACTAAGTTCAAGAAGAAAAAGAAGAAGAATGACGAGGAGGAATTCAAGATTAGAAATAAAGATCTTGAAGAACAAATTAAGAAGAATCTTAACGTCACTAATAACGCTCCAATCTACAGTGAAGAAGAACTTGCTGAGATTGAAGCACAACAGGAATCTGAAGAAGAGAAGGAGTATGACATCGACTACGATGAGTATGAAGAATACTACGAAGACGATGACAACATGTAATTATGCCTAAGAAGATTCCAATGCGTAAATGCGTAGCAACTGGTGAACAACTTCCTAAAAAAGAGTTGTTACGCATTGTTAGAACACCAGAGGGTGAACTTGTTGTAGATACAACAGGCAGAACCAATGGACATGGTGCATATCTAAAAAAAGATTTGGCAGTCATTGAAATTGCCAAGAAAAATAACGCTTTAGCAAGAGCATTATCACAGAAGATTCCTGATGAATTTTGGGAAGAAATTGCCAAAGCAATGCAGTAATGGTATCCATTTTGAAAGGAAGGGATGTTACCGATACAAGTGATAGAGACGAAAGTCTTTGATAAAGAAAGAGAGGTACATAAATGCCAGTACAAACAAAACGCAAACCTGCAAATAAGAAAGGTAGCAATACAAATCGCAACAATAACAAGCGTAAGCCATTTAACAAGAATGAAGGACAGAAGCTAAAACCAGCAGATATTCATGAAATCACATTCAGTGAAGGAATTACAGTTGGTGAGTTGGCGGACAAACTTCAACGTCAAGCAAGTGAACTAATCAAGGCATTATTCATGGAAGGCAAGATGGTTACCATCAATAGTGCACTAGAAGATGAGATGGTAGAGCTTGTATGTATGAACTTCAATGTTGAGGCTAAGAAAGTCAAAGAACGTGAGGCAGATAGTTTAGAAGACGATGAAGTGGATGATGAGAAAGATCTTAAAGAGCGTCCACCTGTTGTTACAATCATGGGACATGTAGACCATGGTAAGACAACACTTCTAGATACAATTCGTCGTACAAAGGTAGCAGCTGGTGAAGCAGGTGGTATCACACAGGCAATCGGTGCTTATCAGGTTACTGTCAATGGACGTAAGGTTACATTCTTAGATACACCAGGACACGAAGCATTTACTGCCATGCGTGCACGTGGTGCGAGTGTAACTGACTTAGCTGTTATTGTCGTTGCGGCTGATGATGGTGTTATGCCACAGACACGAGAAGCGATTGACCATGCCAAGGCAGCAGGTGTACCTATCATCGTCGCTGTCAACAAGATGGATAAACCAGATGCGAATCCAGACCATGTTAAGTCAGAGATGGCAGAACTTGGTATTATGCCAGAAGAATGGGGTGGCGATACAATCTTCGTCAATACCAGTGCGAAAAAGGGTGATGGTATCGATGAATTACTTGAGACTATTCTAATTGTTTCAGATGTTAAGGAACTAAAAGCCAATCCAAATCGTACAGCGACAGGTACTGTTGTTGAGGCCAAGCTTGATAAAGGTAGAGGTCCAGTAGCCACACTATTAGTACAAAACGGAACACTACACCATGGAGATCCAGTTGTTGTAGGAACATGTTTTGGTAAAGTTCGTCGTATGACAGATGAAAACGGTAATGAACTCAAATCCGCGGGACCATCAAGACCAGTCGAAATTATTGGTCTAAATGATGTACCAGAGGCTGGTGATATCTTCCGTTCCTATGAAAATGAGAAGGAAGCACGTGCCGTTGCGGATAGACGTAAACGTCGTAAGATCGATGCTGAACGTAGAAAGACAAGTGCGATGAGTCTTGATGATCTCTCATCCAAGATTGAATCAGGTGACTTAAAGGAAATCCCTATCATCATCAAAGCAGATGTACAGGGTTCAGCTGAGGCTGTTAAGTCCTCTATGGAAAAACTAGATGTATCTGGTGTACGTGTGAATGTAATTCACGCAACAGCCGGTGCCATCACAGAGTCTGATATCATGCTTGCAAGTGCATCCAATGCGATGATTATCGGTTTCTCCGTTCGTCCTGATGCGAATATCAGAAGAAAAGCAGAAGAAACAGGTGTATCCATTCGCTTACATGACATTATCTATAAGGCTACAGAAGAGATGGAATTAGCGATGAAGGGTATGTTAGAGCCAGTATATAAGGAAATTGTAATTGGACAAGCTGAAGTACGTGAGACTTATAAAGCATCCAAGATTGGTACAATTGCTGGATGTATGGTTACAGATGGCAAACTTGTTTCCCATTGTAATGTACGCTTAATCCGTGAAGGTATTGTCATCTACACAGGTAAACTTGCTTCCCTAAAACGCTTTAAGGATGATGCTAAGGAAGTTCTACAAGGATTTGATTGCGGTGTAACAATTGAAAACTACAACGATATCAAAGTTGGTGATTCCATTGAAGCATACGAAGATCAAGAAGTACCACTCGAGGTATAGTCTATGAGCAGTGTGAAACAAAAAAGACTTGAGGGTATTATTCGCAAGAATATCTCAGAGATTATACAGTTTGGTGTAAAAGATCCTGATGTAGGATTTGTTACGATTACAGATGTACAAGTATCCAACGACCATAGCTACGCAAAGGTTTATGTTACATTCCTTGGACGAAACCCACGCATGCAAGCAGGCCTACGTGCACTTAACCGTGCTGCAGGTTACATTCGTACAGAGCTATCGAAACGTATGTCCATTCGTCGAGTTCCAGAGCTAAGCTTTGTCATAGATGAAACAGAGATGAATGGTCGTCATATTGATGAAATCATCGCTCGTATTCATCAAGAAGAAGAGAAATAAACTACACAAAGTGTCTATTTAATTGGTTAATTGACTGATTGAATAGACACTCTTTTATATTTTTTAAGGGGAATACATCACTTGTTTGTATATATAGAGAGTGAAAGGAGAAAGATACTATGAGAAAAATCACAGTAGAACCCATGCAGGTGGATGCCTGTGCAATGCGTATGGAGGAAAAGAATACATCCTACCTGCGTAATGTAAACGAATTATTTTCGGCGGTAGATGCGATGAATGTAGCTTGGAAAGGAAAGGATAATCAAGCATTTATCACCAAGATTACAGCACTACAATCAGACTTTAAACAAGTTTCTATCTTGTGTAGCGAATACATAGAGTTCTTGCGCAACAGTGCACGATCATATCGTAATACACAAGAAGAAATCGCATCACAAGCACAGATGCTAGGAATGTAGGAGGGATTATGGACACAATACAAATATCATTACCAGAAGTCAGCGACACAGCTACTAAACTCAGATCTATCAATCAGATGATGTACGATGATTTAGTATGCATGCAAAAAGAGATGGCAACACTCAACGGTACATGGATATCTGAAGGAGGCGAAGAGATACGCAATCGCTTCCAACTATTCGCAAATCGTTTTGAAAAACATAAAGCTTTAATTGATGCATATGCAAAGTTTTTAGATACAACAGTTTCCAGCTATGATTCTCTTGAATCAACAATCACTGGCAATGCGACAGGAATCCAATATTAAAAAGCTATTACTGGCTCCTTGTCTTCTTTTTACATGTATAACGACCAGTTGTAATAAGGAGATAAAAGAAACGATGACAAATGGAGATTGGCTTATAGAACTGACAAATCAAGCTGGAATACAATTTTATGACGAAACAGAGCCATACTTCATTAACATCACAAAAGACTCCCCATACTTTACACATGTACAAGCAGCAGTCGAGTGGCAAGTTATATCACCAAGCTTACCATTTGATATTCAACAAGATCTAAACAAAGAAACACTTGCATATACACTAATGAACTTACTTTCCTTTGAGGAAAGTACAAGCTACAACGAGATCAAAGATATCAACGATACAATCTATCCACAACAAGTCAAAGCTTCTATCATAACGGGATTATTACAATTAGATAAACGGAATAACTTCCATCCAAAAGAGGTCATATCCAAACAAGAAGCACTGGACTATCTAAAACAAGTCATTGATATCATCAACAATCGTCACTTTGATGAAACACAAAGTGAATTCCATCTAAAAGATGGAATTGAAGAAGTAGTAGATACTCCACTACAAGTTGATACAGATGACATGCATGCACTGTTTTCTAATGATGCGGATATTGCAGTCGGTATGTTTTTTGCATATGAGGATACATACTTTAAAATCACGAGTATCGAACAAACAGATACCGGCATACTAGCATCCCTAGAAAATGCGAATATCGAAGATTTGATGGATGATATCCATATACAAGGACAAAGTGATTTAAGATTAGATGATGCTGAAATCAAAGATGGGAATGGAAATATAGTAAAAGAAGGGACAGTTGATGGTTATAAACTGTCCCTTATGTCAGCAACACTTCTGAATCATACATTTGATATTAATGGTTTTCATGTTTCAATACATGGCTCAACAAGTGCACTCCATGCACAAATTTCAAAACAGTTACAAAGTGGTTTCGATATCTATGCAAATGCAAATCTTGATCAACTTCATGTAGAATACAAATGGGATAAAGATGATCAAGACTTACACTATGGTTACCTAAAAACAAACTTTCAAACATCCGAAAACATCGGCATCAAAAATGGTTTCAATAAGGATTTATATGGAGATTTCTCAAAGCTTGAACCACATGACTTTCTAAGTACAGTACAAAATTTATTTCAAGCAAAACAGAACGTTGTAACAGATACCATCACTTTATGTACGATACAGATTCCAGTCCCAAATGCTCCTATGATATCCATCGCACTTAAACTAAACCTACATATCTACGCATCTGGCAAAGCGGAATTATCCTTTACACAAGACCATACAGCAGGTTGTGAAATACGCCAAGGAAAGTTTAGAACAATCTATGATATGAATAAGAATATCACTGCTAACATACAAGCAGAAACAGGTTTAACAGCAGGTGTGAATATCGCTTTACAGGCATTTCAACAATCAATCATGGATGCTGAAGTAGAAGCAGGAGCCAAAGGATACTTTCACTCAATAGCCTATCTTTATCATTCAGATGGTAAAGCTGAACCATTTGATATCGATATATCTCCTGACATCTTTGATGAACTTGCCAGTACAAATCAGGACGTTAAAATGTGTACCGAATTAAACGCATACTGGTTGTGTAATGTACGCTTCAATAGTGCAAATACACTTGCGGGAAGATTTGGATTTGGTAGATCACTACCCATTCTAAATGAAAAGAATGCGCCAATCTTTCCAAAAGGAAAACAAATCTATGAAAACTGGATGGCTGTTGATCATTGCAGTTGTAAAGATAGACAAAAGCCCTTAGAACATGATCCAATCCAAGTTAGAAAGAAAATCACGCTAAAAGATTATTCCCTAATCATCAGTCTTCATGGAAGAAAACGCATCGAGATTACTGGCTTGCCAGAAAACTATACTGTTCAAGACTTAATCTATCAAAGTCAAGATGAAAGTATTGCAGTTGTAGATCACAATGGTAATGTAACAGGGATGAAGCCAGGTGGTACAGATATCATGATTCAGACAAAGGATAAAAAACACTATATCCATTGTCATATATTAGTCAGTGAAAAGAGTTCTGTATGATTTTATATGCATGCAAAGATGATCAATTAAAAATCATATTTGTCAGTAAGAATCGAGTAGAACAACGAATATTCGATTCTTACTTTTACCTCTATCATACAGAAGAAAATGCAGTGATTGGACTTGTAGAAACTGGATATGCATACCTAATCAAACCAGAAGGGCAATGTACCATCAATGATATACTCTTTACTTTAATTCCCAATGATGAAGGATATACACACTTCAAAACCTATACATATCAAGATGAAATCATCATAGGAACAGTGATGAATGATATTTCAATATCAACTAGTTTATTAAATCGAAATGCGATTATCATTGACTCTAAACAACACACAATACAGGTACATGATTCTACACATGCATACCTAAACAAACAAAGAATTCACGCACATACCGTGTATCAAATAGGAGATGTACTCGACACCTATTACCTACATATCCTATTTGAAAAAGACTTTGTTTACATAAACAAGATGAATAACGTACATATCAGTTTAAATCTATTTGACGTACATACCCAACTATTAAAACTCAAACAGAACATTCAACCACAAACAATCTACCAACCAGAATTAATCACTTCATATACCATCAACATTGAAGAACCAGATCATATTACAACATATGAGAAACGATCAATCATATTTTCGATGGGTCCAGCAATCACAATGAGTTTAGCATCCATGTTAGGAGCTTCCATCTCCATTTATCGTGGATACATGATGGGAAGAGAAGTATTGGATATGTTACCGATGATACTCTTACCTGCAATGATGTTGTTAAGTACAATCTTTTGGCAACCACTACAACACCTTCACGATAAAACAGAATCAAGAAATAGAACAATCGAAAGATCGAACAATTATCTCAAATACCTCAATGAAAAAAAACTAGAGATCATTGATATCTATCATACATATATCCACACTACAAACCAGATAATTGTTCGCCAACATCACTATCTTCAACAAAGAAATATTCATCATTTGTATATCCCCATGGGATACGCTGCCAGCGCATTACAGTTTGCATACCATCAATCATTTCATTTTACAAAAGAAGACCAAAATCTAAAAAACAAATTAGATACCATACAATACAAAGCGAGTCATCTATTTGCGCCATATATTTTACAACTCGATATAGGTGATCATGTGGTTTTGGAAAACTTAGAAGATTTCATGTATCTCATCATGCAATACATTGCGAGTGTATATCATGAAAACGATGTATTGATTGCGATATTGGTGAATCAACATACATCATCCATCAAAAGATGGATGAAACGAATACCACATCTATATCATCATGCAAGAAGATTGATATCAAGTTCCTTAAAAGAGATGGATACTCTATCGCAAGAGTTTCAAGGAATCAAAGTATTATTGAATCTCTCCAATCAAGCGACATGTGAACTGAAAGATTGGATATGTATTGATTCACATACAACGTATAATCCAACACATTTGATTTATAGACAGGATAATATGCTGATGGTTCAAGACCATCAAAAGAAACAAGTCTATCGTTGCATACATCCATTTGATACGATGCAGATAAACAGAAGTCATATGGCTTTCCCGCAACTGCAAAGTCATCAATATCAGACATACAGCTTTCTTTCTATGTATGGTATTGATGATATCAGTGAATTACATATCCAAAAACGTTGGGAACAATCCGATATCGCTAAATCCTTAGCAATTGTCTTAGGAAAAGATATGAATGACCATCCAATCTATTTTGATCTACATGAAAGTAAAGATGGACCGCATGGATTGATTGCTGGTATGACAGGAAGTGGAAAGAGTGAACTAATCACTTCATTGTTACTATCACTCGCCATACACTTTAAACCAGAAGACTTACAAATCGTATTATTTGATTTCAAGGGTGGTGGGGTCAGTTCAGTCTTATGTTTAAAAGATACTTATCTTCCTCATGTATGTGCGAGCTTATCGAATCTAGATATCGAAGATATGAGACGCTCTTTGCACGCACTCAGAAATATCTGTATCTTTAGAGAGAAGATCTTTAAGCAACTATCAAATGAAATAGGATATCCTATCATCAACCTGCATGCATATCGCAATGAAGTCAAACAATGTAAAGGATATCCTAACATAGCGGAATTGATTATCTTAGTGGATGAATTTGCGGAGTTAAAACATGAACGACCAGAATTCTTAGATGAGTTAATCGCTATCGCAAGAGTTGGACGCTCACTTGGATTACATCTAATTCTAGCAACACAAAAACCTGCAGGCGTTGTCAACGATCAAATATGGGCAAACACCAACTTTCGCATCTGTATGAAAGTTGCAGAAAAACAAGATTCAATGGAAATCTTGCATGATGGTTGTGCATCTACATTACAAAGACCAGGAGAGTTCTATCTGTATACAGCAGGTGGTCTACAACATGGTATTTCAGGATATGCCCATGCAAAAAAAGAATCTAGTCGATATATACGTATTTTAGATATGCATGGCAATATAGAAGCTAGTTCTAACTTCAGGCAGAAATCAACAACACAACTCATACAAGTGTTAAAGCATATCAAACAATTACATCCAACTTCAGTTGATAAGCTTTGGCTTGATCCTCTTAAACCAAAGGTATTGATGAATGATGAAGACTTTTCTATTGGATATATCGATGATTATTATCAGTTTCAACAACCTAAATTCATTCTGGATTTTAATCAATACCAGAGTTACTTGTTTGTGGGTAAAGATTACCAAGACCGCAAACAAATCATCGATATATTACAGTATCGTATACAAGAAAAGACTTCATCTGTATGTATTATTGATGATATCTTTTGTCAAAAGAATGACAGTGATTCTATCTTGAAATCTGATGATGTTCATCAAATACAAGAAAGATTTCAAGACATGCAAGATGATTACATGCATTACATCCTGATTACAGATATAACACTATTTCTACAACATATGAGAAATCAAGAAATATTACAGAACTTATTAGAATCACTACAGAAGTATCATGTAGGTATATTTATCATCGCACAAAGTGTAGTGAATATTCCTTATCGAATACTATCTTTCATACAATACAAAGTTAGTCTTAGAAATGAATCATACCAGGAGATACAAACATTGTTTTCTACTAGTGAGAAGGGTATACAAAAGAAATCTGGGTATGGATTCATTATGGATCATCAACATTTATTAGAGTGTTGTTTCTTGAGGGTACATCATGAATCAGAATGATTGTATACGTATCTTCTTGTACTTTCCTATCATTGAACAAGAATATGAATGTATTGTGCATCGTGATATTACATTCGTTGATTTAATAAATCAAGTCATCGAATTAAAGAGAAGTGATTTAATCAATCGTTATACAATAAATGAAACAATGATTGTGATGTGTGATGAGAGTGGTCAATACTGTTCACTCGTTGAATCACTTAGAATTTTACAAGTTAGGGATGGTATGACTTTCAAGGTTTATTAAACTATGGTAACATACGAGATGGAGGTCGTGTGTATGACTAAATTTAATGATATGAAATATACCCGTCCTGATTTTGATGAAACAAAATCTAAGATGGATAATCTTGTTTCTAGAATGAAACAAGCACAGGATGCGGAAACATTTTTAAAAGCATTCTGGGAGATGAATGAAGTACGTCGTCATCTTTATACGATGATTACGCTTGTTAGTATTCGTCACAGTATCAATACAGCAGATGAATTCTACGATGCTGAAAATGATTATTGGGATGAGACAACACCACAGTATTCCATCATTGAAAATGAATTGACTAAGACTGTATTAGAAGCTCCATTTAGAGAAGAGTTATTAAAGGAAATTCCAGAGACCTATTTCCAATTGGGTGAATGTGCAATTAAGTCATTTGATCCAAAGATTGTTCCATTGTTAATTGAAGAAAATAAATTAACAAGTGAATATGGAAAGCTAAAGTCATCTGCTAAGATTTCATTTGATGGAGAAGTATTAAATCTATCTGAGATTCAAGCAAAGGGAGATACACCAGATCGTCAAGTACGTAAGGGTGCATCTGAAGCAAAAGCAGCTTGGTACCAAGAACACGAAGCACAGTTTGATGAAATTTATGACAAGCTTGTTAAGCTACGTGATCAGATGGCAAAAGAGCTCGGCTACAATAACTATGTAGAACTTGGCTACTACCGTATGAATCGTTTAGACTATAACGCTGAAATGGTTGCGGGTTATCGTAAACAAATTCTCGACTATGTTACACCAGCCGCAACACGTCTATACGAGAAACAAAGAGAACGTATTGGTTATGATCATCTTGCATATTATGATCTTGGCTTCTCCTTTAAGTCCGGTAATGCAAAGCCACATGGAAATCCTGATGAGTTAGTTTCTTATGCAGTGAAGATGTATCATGAGATGTCTGAGGAGACAGGTGCTTTCATCGATGTGATGAACAGCAATCAGCTTTGGGATTTAGTAAGCCGTCCAAACAAAGTGATGGGTGGTTATGAGACAGAACTCTATGAGTATGATGTTCCATTTATCTTCAGTAACTTCAATGGTACAAAGGGTGATGTTGATGTATTAACACATGAAGCTGGCCATGCATTCCAAGCATATATGGCTGATCAAATCCCACTCATTGATGTCAAGTGTCCAACAATGGAATCTGCTGAGATTGATTCAATGTCAATGGAGTTCTTCGCATATCCTTGGATGAATCTATTCTTCCAAGAGGAAGCAGATAAGTATAGATACTCACACATGATGGATACAATCACATTCTTGCCATATGGTGTACTTGTTGATCACTTCCAACAAGAAGTATATGAACATCCTGAGATGACACCAGCAGAAAGAAAAGCTTGCTGGCGTAAGCTAGAGAAGATGTATCTACCATTTAAGGACTACGAAGGAACACCATTATTTGAAGAAGGTGCTTGGTGGTACCAACAGGATCATATCTTTGAAAGTCCATTCTATTACATTGACTACACACTTGCACAAGTGTGTGCACAACAGTTCTTCATCCGTATGGATGAAAAAGATCCTACATACTGGGAAGACTATAAGAAGCTATTAAGACTTGGTGGTACACTCTCATTTACAAAACTTGTAAAAGAAGCAGGCTTGAAAGTTCCATTTGAAGAGGGTACTGTACAAGAGATTGTTTCTTACTTAGAAAACTACTTAAACAAAATTGATGACAAAGCTCTATAACATTAAATGCACATCGTATGATGTGCATTTAATGTATAATAGCTTGTAAAAATTCTTTTGTACGAGGATTTTGTGGATTGTTGAAGATGACATCTGGTGTGCCTTCTTCGGCAATGACACCTTGATCCATAAAGATCACGCGATCTGCGACTTCACGTGCAAAGTGCATTTCATGTGTAACAACAATCATTGTTAATCCTTCTTGTGCTAACTGTTTCATAACAATTAGTATTTCATTAACCATCTCAGGATCGAGTGCTGATGTTGGTTCATCGAATAACATAATCTGTGGATGCATGCATAACGCTCTAGCAATCGCTACACGCTGTTTTTGTCCACCGGATAGTGTGGATACGTTCGCATTTGCGAAGGTAACCATACCAACTTTCGCTAGTTGACTCAAAGCTTCTTGTTGTGCTTGTTGTTTGTTTACATGCTTTACTTTCATTTGTGGCATGATGCAGTTATCAAGCACGGAGTAGTTGTTAAACAAGTTGAATTGTTGGAAACACATTCCTACTGTGGATCGATATTGATTGATATCTTTCATGTGTAAGATATCTTGATCAAATACAGTGATGGATCCACTATCAGGTGTTTCCAATAAATTCATACAACGCAATAGAGTTGATTTACCAGAACCAGATTTACCAATTAGACATACAACTTCTCCTTGATTGACATGAAAGTCAATACCTTTGAGTACTTCCAGGTTACCAAAGCGCTTATGCAAATTTTGAATGTTAATAATCGGATTAGACATAACTTTAGTCTCCTTTCTGTTTCTTGTTGAGTTCGATATTCTCAGGGATGGTTATACTTTGTGGGTAGCTTGTTTGTGTATGACTCATTCTTTTTTCAATGAGATTGAGAATGATAGAAGTGATTGTTGTTAATATCAAATAGATCATCGCTTCGATAAAGTAAGTCTCAGTAAAGCGATAGGTTGTACCTGCGATAGAACGTGCTTGGAACATCAATTCTGTAATCGAGATAATCATCAGTACAGAAGAGTCTTTGATATTGACGATAAATTCATTACCGATGGAAGGGAAGGCATTTCTAATCGCCTGCGGCAATATCACATAACGCATTGCTTGCATGTTTGAAAGACCAAGGGAACGTGCAGCTTCCATCTGTCCTTTATCAACAGATTGAATACCAGAGCGAATAATCTCTGCCATGTAGGCACCTGTATTGATTGAAATAACTACAATCGCTGCCTGCATAGTTGTCCAATGTACGACATTTAAAAATGCATAGTAGATAAATACAGCTTGTACCATCATTGGTGTTCCTCTAAAGATACCAATATAGCTACTCGATATCACTTGGAAGATAGACTTGAATACTTTTATGATTGGTGAAGATGTCTGATCTACCTTAACGGCACGAAGTCCACCGATAATAAGACCGATGAGTAAACCGATAACGGTGCCTGTTAAGGCAACGATAAGCGTTGTTTGTACACCCAATAATAGGCTTTGCCAATAACGAGTGATGATTGCGTATACCTGTTGGAAGAACTCTATCATTCACTCACCGCCGGCTGTCTATTTACAGCATCTACCATCATCTGTTGTCTTTGTTCTTCACTGATGTTATTGAGTGCATTTTGAAGCTGATTCAACAAATCTGTATTTCCTTTTCTAACCGCAATGGAAACAGAAGAATCTGCTTCAAAACCATTACCGGTTGTAAATGTAACGTATTTTAGATTTGGATTGGCTGCCACAATGCCTTCTGCGACTGGTAACTCTGCTGTAATCGCATCGCTACCACCATTGAGTAGGTCATTGACCAAAGCAGGGTAGTTATCCAGAGCTACACCATGATTGACACCATCGATTTGGTCAATGATTGTATCATACAAAGTGTTAAGCTGACCTTTGACAGTTCTTTGAGATAGCTGTTGGATATTTGTGATATCTGTTAAATCACTATCTGCTCTTACGATGATTACTTCTTGGCTTGTGTAGTATGGGCTTGTGAAATCGACTGTTAGTTTACGTTCATCTGTTTCTGTCATACCGGCGATGACCGCATCGATTTCATTGTTTTGAAGTCCTGGGATTAAGTTGTCCCAATCATACTTTACGACTTCTAACTCTAGTCCTAATTCATCAGCGAGCTGACGGGCTACTTCGACATCATAGCCATCGCAATAATCGACGGATGAAATTGGCATTGATGTAGATGTGCTTGTTGTGGATGACCAGTTGAATGGTGCGTAGTTACATTCCATACCAACTCTGAGCTTGTGGGATTGTGTGGAAGCTGTGTTATTTGGTTGACCACAACCTGCTAGTAATACAGTGGATAAGATGATGCTAACGAATTTTGTTCTTGATGACATATGATTTCCTCCTAAAATAAAAACCCGATTGCTATTACAAACGGGTTTGAAAATCCATATGTTATAGCGCCACTTCTTACGAAGGAGTGGTATAGATATTCTCTATACCCCCACGAGATTAACTTGCCAGTTAATGCGTTCGGCGACGGTTACCTTTTGTACACTTCAACGTTTGCCAACTTCATGTACTACTCATTTGCGTCGCTACCTCTATTCGGTTTTTATGGTTATTATCATGATATAAATTGGGATTCTTGTCAAGTTTGATGAATTATAGCAGTTGCCACTCTTCACCTTTTACCCATAGTTTTAACTGTTCTTGATTCGATATTGCAGTTAAGAAATTCTTCTTTGCTTGTGGGTAGGTCTTGTAGATATTTGCGAGTAATTCTTTTGTGTCTTGACGTTTTGTATATCCATCATTTGGACATTGGCTTTTGACGATAGGTAGGTTTTCGTGTTGTACAGTATTGCGTATTTCGTCCTCATAACAATATACAAAAGGACGAATGAATCCCATACCTGAATTTTTTAGATACATTGCAGGCGTAAATGTTGCGATACGACCACCATAGATCATATTCATAAATAGAGTTTCAATCGCATCATCGCCATGGTGGGCGAAAGCTGTTTTATTACAACCGTACTCTTGAGCAGCTTTTACAATCGCTCCTTTTTTGAGCGTTGAACACAAGGAACACTGTATATTTCCGTTTCGTTTATCTGGATGAAGTTTTAAAATATCATAGATTTTTGTAGGGTAGTCGATGTATTCGATCTCATGTTCCTTCATAAACTTACGGACCTCTGTAAAGTCCATATCAGGAAATCCCATCTCAAGATGGATACCAACAATAGTAAATTCTTTCCCACTGATGCGTTTTGCGGCCTTTTGATAAATGGATAGGGCATATAGTAATAAGATGCTATCTTTACCGCCAGATACACCAACACAAATGCGATCACCATTTTGGATTAAGTTGTAGTCTGTATCTGCTTTGTAGATAGAACCGATGATTTTCTTTAGTGACATATTCAACCTCTTTAACTTTGCTATTATAACATGATGTTGCTATAATATTAACGCTATATGGATGCGGTAATATTACTAAATAAACCGGCAGGAATGACATCGTTTGATGCTGTTGCCAAATGCCGTAAGATATTTCATGAACGTAAGATTGGACACACAGGTACACTAGATCCACAAGCCTCTGGTCTAATGATTATTTTGCTTGGTAAATATACCAAGCTTTTACCGTATTGCGTAAAAGATCATAAGAGTTATCATGCAACATTCCAACTAGGCACAATGACGGATACAGAAGATATCTGGGGGAATGTTGTTCAGACTGCTGATTATCAACAACATGATGAAACAGAGTTACAACAAATATCGAATCTATTGATTGGCGATACGATGCAAGTGCCACCAATGTATTCCGCCCTAAAAAAGGATGGTAAAAAACTATATGAATATGCACGTCAAGGAATTGAAATTGAACGTGAAGCTAGAAAGATTCATGTTTCTAAACTTGAAGTAAAGCGCATTGGTGATAACAATTACAGTATGGATGCGACTGTTTCATCAGGTACGTATATACGTACACTCATTACAGATTATGCAAAAAAGATGAATGAGTTTGCGACGATGACATCACTTGTTCGTACAGGTATTGAACATCTGTCATTACAAGATGCTTGTATATTTGAGGATTTAGAAAATGGAAAGGGCTTGATTAGTCCCTTACAGGTTGTTAATCCTGAATATAAACTTGTAGAAGTAGATCAAGTTGACGATATCAAAAACGGAAAGAGAATCAAACTACAAAACGAGCCATCACAGGTTATCTTTGTAAAAGAGAATGAGTTACTTGCGGCATATGCTTTAAAGGAAGATGGTTTGTATCACTGTTTAAGAGGTTTATTTTAATGCGTGTAATAAATATAGGAGTAAATACCATGCATACATATGAAAAACCAATGTGTGCGTGTATTGGGTATTTTGATGGTATGCATCTAGGTCATCAGGCTTTGGTGAAAGAAACTGTAAGACTTGCGGATAAGTATGCATGTGAATCAGCGCTAATAACCTTTAATCCAGATCCATGGGTAACAATCAAAGGATTAAAGGATGTAAAGCATATTACTACGATGCGACAACGCATTAATAAAGCAGTTGAGTTAGGAATACAAAATATTGTCATCCTTGATTTTACCAAGGAGATGAGTGAATTATCACCAAGTGATTTTATCGAGAAAACTCTTGGAAAGTTAAATTTGAAAGGACTGGTATGTGGTTTTGATTTCCACTATGGATTCCGTGGAAAAGGGGATGCCAATACACTGAAAGAAGAGACGGATTATGAAGTGATCGTTGTCTCTCCAGTTGAAGATGAGTTTGGTAAAATTTCAAGTACAAGAATCAGTGAAGCGATTATCAACGGGGATATGCCTGCGGTTGCGAAAATGCTTGGACAAAACTACAGCCTTGAAGGTTATGTGAGAAAAGGACATCAACAGGGTAGACTGATGGGATTTCCAACCGCAAATATTCAGTACTCAAATGAGTATATCCTGCCAAGACCAGGTGTCTATGCAAGCATGGTAGAGATTGACCACCATACATATGGGGCAATGACAAATCTAGGACATAATCCTACTTTTAATCACTCTGAAAAGTTATCACTTGAGACACATGTGATTGATTATCATGGTGATTTGTATGGCAGAATTTTAAAAGTACAACTACTTGAATATGTAAGAGAAGAGATTAAGTTTAAGAGTCGTGATAATCTCGTTCTTCAACTTGAACAAGATATTCGTGATATTAAGAAGATACTATTGAAATATGAATGAGTTATTTTTAAAACGCATGCAAGACATGTTGCAGTATGAATATCCTGCGTATATTGAAAGTTTATCATCACCTTTAAGAAAAGGACTTCGTATCAATACATTGAAAATATCAACAGAAGATTTTTTATCATGTACGGATTATAAACTTTCAAAATCTCCATTTGCGAAAAATGGATACTACCTGGAAGCACATAAAGGTATTGGCTATACAGTTGAACACCAAAGTGGCTTCTTTTATCTACAAGAGCCGAGCGCTTCCTCTGCAGTGACTGTGCTTGATCCTCGTCCTGGTATGAAGGTGCTGGATATGTGTGCAGCTCCTGGTTCAAAATCAACACAAATCGCAGAGATGTTAAAACAGGATGGACTGCTCGTATCCAATGAGATTCATCCAAATCGTGCTCGTATTTTAGAAGATAATATCGAACGTTGTGGCAGTGCAAATACGATCGTCATTAACAGTGATCCAAAGACTGTAGCGAAAGCTTTTCCATTCTTCTTTGATATGGTCTTATGTGATGCGCCATGTTCTGGTGAGGGTATGTTTCGCAAAGAGGAACAGGCACTTACGGAGTGGAGTCTTAAGAATGTACAAGCATGTGCCATTCGTCAACAAGGAATCCTAGAAGAGGCTTATCGATGCTTAAAGCCAGGGGGAACACTGGTATATAGCACTTGTACGTTTGCGATAGAAGAAAATGAGTTATGTATCAAAGAGTTTATACAAAATCATGAGGACATGCATTTGGTGCCAATTGATGTTGATTTTGGTAGAAGCGGATTTGATGTAGGCTATCATACAGAATACACAAGAAGAATCTTTCCGATGGATGGTGGAGAGGGACACTTCATCGCGAAGCTGATCAAGGATGGTAATCAGGAATCTACAGTAAAACTCATGGCATCACAACCAATGCCAAAAGAAGCCAAGAACTTCTTAGATGAAATGTTAGTACAACAATACCCATATTACTTTGTTAATAACAACAAAGTATATGGTGGAACACAACCATTTTATTCCTGTGGTAAGTGTCATTTATTACGACATCAAGTATTGCTTGGTGAGATGGAGAAGAATCGCTTTGTGCCATCTCATGGCTTCTTTATGTCGGCGTACACCAAGTTTAAAAATCAATTGGAATTGAATCAAGAGGATATGAATCGATATATCCATGGGGAACAGTTAAATATCGCTTGTCCAAAAGGATGGTATGCCCTAAGCTATCATGGTGTTATGATTGGTGGGGCAAAGAGCGATGGTAGTGCTCTAAAGAATAAATATCCAAAAAATCTACGACTGAGATAAAGGAGTGAAAAATGAAGCTAGATCTATTCACATTTATTGATGAAACGATGAATTACTACAACAGTAAAAGTGCAGTCTATCAATATGCTGAAGGTAAGCTCTATCAGTTCTTTTCACAGGCTTTGATCAGTGAGGGTGGGTATGTAATCTCATTGAGTTCTCGTGTCAAAGCACAAGATAGTTTGAAGGAAAAACTGATCCGCAATCACTTTTATCTAAAGTATCGGGCGGGGCAAGATGCAATCGATCACCTAAGTGATTTGATTGGTATTTCTGCACAATGCCGCTTTATACGCAATGAAGATCAATTATATAAATCATTATTCCAGATGTTTAAAAAGGAAAAGGGATCCGCGTATTATGTAGCGGTGGATAATCCCGATATCTATTTGGATTTAGATGTCTTCCAACCACAGCTACAAAGAAATGGATTTACGATATATCGCATCGATGGTTTCTATATATTTAACGATGAGAAGATTCATTTCGAATTCCAGATAAAATCACTTGTACACTCATTCTGGAGTGAGATAGAACACGAGGTTGTCTATAAGAATCCTGATTTTGTAATCTATGACCAGTTTGATCGTAATATGCTTGGTGCGATACGCGATAATCTAGATGTCGTTGATCGACAACTAGAGATTATGTATGAAGAAATCAGCCAACAATCCAAGCACGCTCAAATCGGTATGGATGAAATTGGCTTTAAACAATTTGTCGCAAGAAGTATCAATGAACTTGTGAATCGCAAGATGCGAGAATCCGTTGGCTTTACATCAGACTTTAAAAAGTGCAGTGCAATGATTGCACAGTTTGTATATGTTCGTGATTTCATCAATGGAGAACATAACAGAGAAAGAATGATGGACTATTTAGAGACACTGAATATGCTTGCACGTTCTGATTTGGATTTATCAGAAGAGATTGTGCTCGATAGACCATATGAAACAGACGATCAATTCTGCCTACTATTAGGCAAATATTGGCAGACAAAACTAAATTCCGATTTCCAATGGCATATCTTCTTTGCGATGCTGTTTAGCATTCAACCAGGTAGTAATTTAGATGACTTTACTAACTTCTTGATTATCATCAAACGCTTATTCATTGAACCAAATTGGTACCAAGGAACATTTGCAAACTTCAAGAAACAACAAGCAAAGAAGATACAAACAGATTTAGAACTTGTATTTGCCCAAACATTAATCGATGTGGATGATATCGAAATCGTACATGAAGATAAAGTATATACATGTATGATTACGTTTAAACACTATATTGAAGAGCTAGAAAAGAACTATACTAGCTATGAATCTTTCATGCAAGATTTTGAGAATATAAAACTAGAACTATCTAGAAGTATAGGGAATCATTTCCATTGAGAATGATATTTTGATATACTATAGTCTATAAAAGAGGTGAATGACATGGCACAAGATTATGTTGTTTTAAAAGAAAAGAATGAAAATGGTGTTATCGCCATTAACAAGAATGTATTTAAGTCAATTTCAGAGATTAGTATCGATGATATTGAGAATGCGATTCGTATTCCATCAGCACGTTTTACAAAACCACTTGCTGTAAAGATTGAAAACAATCAACTACATATTACAGCAGATATTAAAGTGAAATATGGTTCAAATGTATCTGCTACATGTGAGTTGGTACAAAACAGGATTTATGAGAACATCGTATTTATGACTGGATTTAAGCCAGCTGATGTTACGGTAAATGTCATTGATTTTGAGATTTAGTATTGACAGTTACCGAAAAAATTGGTTAAATTAATAAGTAATTTGAAACGGAAAGAAGAAGCACTACTTCTCACCTGATATCCTTAGGATTTGGGTAAATGCCGAGATGATCGAATTTATGATTATTTTAGCAGGTGCAACTTCTGTACCTGCTTTTAAATTGATAGGAGGATTGCTTGGGTAGAATTAAGAATAACAAAAACAGAAGACCTGAATCACACGATATGGTCAATGAAGACATTCACTTCAAAGAAGTGCTTGTAATTGGACCGGATGGAGAACAGCTGGGAACAATGATGCGCCGTGAGGCTTTAGAAAAAGCATATAGTATGGAGCTAGACTTATTATGTGTAGCACCTAATGCTACTGTACCAGTATGTAAGATTCTTGACTATGGTCGCTATCACTTTGAGGAACAAAAGAAACAGAGAGAGGCTAAGAAGAATCAGCATGTGACTGAAGTAAAGGCATTACGTCTTTCACCAGTTATCGATCAACATGATTTTGAGACAAAAGTAAAGCGTTCAAGAGAATGGATTGAAGACGGACAAAAGGTTCGTATCGACATGCGCTTCCGTGGTCGTATGATTACACGTCAAGAAGTTGGTCGTGAAGTTTTAAATAAGTTTACTGAGCAGATATCAGATATAGCAGATGTAAGTAAGGCCGCCGTAATGGAAGGAAATACATTATCTGTTGTATATTCACCTAAAAAAGGTAAGTAAAGGAGAATACTATGAAAGCAAAAGCAAAAAAGCCAAAGAAGATCAGAATGAAAACAAAAAAGACCTTCGCTAAACGTAGCAAATTAACTGGTACAGGTAAGTTGAAAGTTCAGCACAACTACGTATCACACTTTGCAGCAAACAAGACACACAAACAGAAGATGCATTTAGCTAAATCAACAACTGCACACAGCACAGATTTAAAGCGTGATAGACAATTGTTGCAAGGTTAATTAGGGAGGTATAAAAGATGAGAGTAAAGGGATCAACACCTACACGTAATAGACGTAAAAAAGTATTAAAACTAGCTAAGGGTTATTTTGGTAGCAAACACTTACTATACAGAACAGCCTATGAGCAAGTAATGCGTTCTCTTCGTTATGCATATATTGGAAGAAGACAAACTAAGCGTGAAATGCGTAAGTTATGGATTGCTCGTATTAATGCCGCAACAAGACAATACGATCTATCATACAGCCAATTCATGCATGGTCTAAAGTTAGCTGAAATCAACGTTAACCGTAAGATGTTATCTGAAATCGCTATTCATGACGAAAAGGGTTTCGAAGCATTGGTAGATGCAGCTAAGAAGGCTTTAGCTAAGTAATTACATTAGTCGGTTTCTTGTGAAATCGACTTTTTATTTTGTACATACAAAAGGCTATATCATACGATATAGCCTGATCACTACTTCTTTAGTTGTTCAATGGATAATGCAAGACGTCTTAGTGTTTCTTGTTTACCTAGGATAGAACTGATTTCAATCGCTCCACCAGGTGTAAATTGCATACCAGTAATCGCAAGACGTAGAGGGAATAGAACTTGTCCATTCTTCATTTCTAATTTAGCTGGTAATTCAAGTAAGCTTGCATGTAGTGCTTCCTCTGACCAATCTTCTTGGTTTTCTAGTACTTCATAAGCTGCTTGTAATGACTTCAATGCAATCTCTTCATTGGTCTTCATCTTCTTATTCACGTATAAATCATTTGTATAAGAAGGGAAGTTATCCAAGAAGGTCAACATTTCAGGAATCTCAACAAGAGTCTGCGCACGTTGTTGTAAGATCGCTGCGATCTTTCTCAAATCAAAGTCACCCTTAACTGCCTGTAAGATATATGGTTTAACAAGTTCTTCATATTCATCCAAGCTCATGTTACGTAACCACATACCATTGACCCATTTTAACTTCTCTGGATCGAAGATAGCACCTGATGTACCGATATGTTTTACATTGAATGCTTGTACAAGTTCATCTAGTGAGAAGATTTCCCTTTCTTCCTCTGGTGACCAACCAAGTAATGCAATGTAGTTTAAGATCGCTCCTGGAAGGTATCCTTTCGCTACTAAGTCTTGGAAAGATGCATCTCCATTACGCTTTGATAGCTTGGAATGTTCATCCTTCATAACTGGTGGACAGTGAATATAACGTGGAATATCCCAATCAAAAGCATTATATATTAAGTTGTACTTTGGTGTAGAAGATAGATACTCCATTCCACGTACAACATCAGTAATACCCATTAAATGGTCATCTATAACATTCGCAAAATTATAAGTAGGGAAGCCATCACTCTTGATTAATACCTGTTCATCTAGAGTGCTATTATCTACTGTGATGTGACCAAATACTTCATCGTCAAATGATGTTGTTCCGGTTTCAGGTATCGTCTGACGAATAACAAACTTCTCACCAGCTTCAATACGTGCTTCAGCTTCCTCAACGGATAATAACTTACATGGATCATCATACTTAAAGGATTCTCCACGTGCTTCCTGTAATTCACGCTGTGCTTGAATCATCTCTTCATCACAGAAACAGTAATGAGCACCACCACGGTGGATTAAGTCTTTGGCATACTTGAGATATAAGCCACTACGTACACGTTCAGATTGGACATATGGACCAAAGTCACCGCCATTATCTGGACCTTCATCATGTTTTAAACCACAAGCCTGCATTGTTTCATAAATAATATCCGTGGCACCTTCTACCAAACGTCCTTGGTCAGTATCCTCAATACGTAAGATAAAAACTCCCTCAGGATCTTTCTTCGCAACTAGATACGCATATAAAGCGGTACGTAGATTACCAATATGCATATAACCAGTAGGACTAGGTGCAAATCTTGTTCTAATTGCCATTGTTCATAACTCCTTTATTTTCCTACTTATTTTACGCTTTTTATGACTTTTAAACAATGACTTCGTATCTTCATATATACGTTTTATTGAAAATTTACTAGAATCTACTAAAAAATTGCTAGTTTTGTAGGTTACGTAATTTTATCTTGAATCCATTCAGATATTTTTATATAATAAATAGGCACTATTGGGGTATAGCCAAGCGGTAAGGCAACTGGCTCTGAACCAGTCATTTCGGGAGTTCGAATCTCTCTACCCCAGCCTTAAAGACCTGTTAATCAGGTCTTTTATTTTGTATAATGATAGATATGAATAGCCTATACGATATCTATGTAAAACAAGTACCGCAATTTCTATTGCCATATCTTGAGTCAAAGTCAATACAACGATTAAAGGATGTTGATATGAATTGTGGTTTACAGTTTACATCACATAAGGGATTCTCTAGCTATGAATCTTATTCAAGATATGAACATAGTTTAGGTGTTGCGTGTATCATATATCATTTTACAAATAATAAAGCACAGGCATTATCTGGATTGTTTCATGATATCGCTACACGTAGTTTCGCGCATGTGATTGATTTTGTTCATCGTGATTATCTCAAACAAGAAACAACAGAGGACGAAACAAAATTATTAATTGCTAGCGATGATAT
>JALENJ010000067.1 GCA_022767445.1 Erysipelotrichaceae bacterium
AAAAATAGGCAAATCTAAGTCTGCCTATTCGTTTGGATTATTCATATGAGCGATTTCTTCAACACGCTCTTGTGTAAATCCTTCGGTACTATCTTTTCTTACTAATATCTTGATAGTTTCAAAGATAATTTGAAGGTCTAGTAATGGGGTGTAATTTGTAATATAAATTAAATCTAGTTTTAACTTATCCAGTGCAGTTGTATTATACTTTCCAAATACCTGTGCATAACCAGTTAAGCCACCTTTAACCTTTTCACGGAAGCTGAATTCATTGATAAGAGCTGTGTACTTCTCAACGTGCTCAACTCTTTCTGGTCTTGGACCGACGATACTCATATCACCCTTCAGGATATTGATTAACTGAGGAAGTTCATCGATTCGTAATGCACGGATAATTCTTCCGACTTTTGTAATACGTGGATCATTTTCACCCGCAGGAATGGATTGTCCATTCTTCTCGGCATCAACGATCATTGATCTAAATTTAAGAATCCAGAATCTTTCACCACCCAAGGAACTTCTTTCCTGTGTAAAGAATACTGGGCCTCCATCGCCAAGCTTGATTGCTAGAGCTGTAATACAAAACAGTGGACTTAATACAATAAGTGCAAGTGCAGAAAAGAATACATCAAATGTTCTCTTGAAGACACGCTCACTAAATGATAGACCCTTATTTTGGCAAACATACAAAGGTGTATCAAATACATTAATCTCTTGTGATGACTTAATGATAATATCTGAAATCTTAGGGACTAAGTAAGACTGACAGTTATAACGGAAACACATTTTAATTAAATAGTTTTCAATTTTAGCTGGGACATCATTGATGAGAATGGAATCTGAGGTTTTAATGATTTCTTCAAGTTGTTCTTCACCAACGGAGTAATGAATGGATTTGACAATCTTATATTTAAATGGAACACCGTTAAACTTCTTGGATAGTTCATTTTGGTTACCATATATTTCAATGATATCGATTGGCTTGAATAAGTGACGCATCAAATTGATAGCGAAATTATCGATCACACAAAGGACAACACTTTGAACTAGGAATAATAAGAAATATCGAATTAAGAATTCGAAGAAGAAGCGGAACTGTCCAGTAATTGCCATTGAGATTAGAACTTCACTGACATTAATTGTAAATAATGTCAGTACTTGTGCAGCGATGACATTTGCTTTACGTCCCGTATCTAATCGGAATGTGTTGAGCCATCTACCGATGATGATATATAGGAAGGCATAAATAATAACCGCCATACCTAAATTACCAAGACCTGTTAAATGTCCTGTCTGGTTATTTTCTGCTACGAATTCAATCCAAACGATATAGAACATATATGTTGCTAGAGCTATAGATAAAATCATGCAAGCACAGCTGTATAGATTTTTCTTGAATACTTGTACTTTATTCATTTTTGTCTCCTTGTTCCTTGATGCATTAACATATTCATTGTAACTGATTGAATTGAATGATAAAAGGGGAAAAAGGAAATTGATAGGGATTTCAAGTGATATAAAAACGTATGGAAATACTGTGTATGCGTGCTGATGAATGGTAGATAAAATCGAAAATTCGGATAAAATTGTCGTTCGTATATTTTTGTTTGGTTGCTACATCACTACAAATGCTTTAAAATTTACCTATGGGAGCTGGATGAATATGCAGAATATCTTTTTATTACTCTTTATATTGTTACGCCCATTTTACGTACGTATGAGTGGACATGTGCAGCCAGCGGATGGTTTACTAATGGCCTATTTTCTTTGTACATTAGTAAAAGATATAAAAGCTCATAAATTAGTAAGTAACTTAAGAAGAGATGTATTTTTGTATGTTTTTCTTCTTTCGGCAATAGGGATTAACCTTATATATTTTCTTTATGTACCAAATAAACGTTTTTTGATGTCTTCTCTCTACCTATTATATATGGGTATCGTGGTGTATTCATATCATAGTGGGATTAATAGAAAGTTAATTGATCAAATTCGATATGTCTTATACACCGGAATCATAATTCAATTTCTAATGTGGGCGTTTGGTGTTGGTAACGTATTCTATGAAACTTGGGAAGAGGGCGCTACGAGATACATGGGTAGCTTTACGGATCCTAACCAACTTGGTTTTTTTGTTTTCATTGTGATTACCTATGCTTATTTAACCAAGAATCGGAAAGTGGATTATGTTCTATTTCCAGTATCGCTAGTCCTAGGAATTTATCTAGTCTTGTTGAGCAAATCACTAGCAGCACTATTAGGTATTAGTGTTCTATTGGCATTGATTGTAATTCGATTCCTATTTGAAAAGTGTAAGATTAATCGAATTATATTAGCGAGTGGATTGGTACTGTTAACGTTGGGGACAGTACGATACTTTACACCTTCACGTGATTTTTCAATTGAGAACGTTGAATATACGACAGTGAATCGTATTCGTTATAAAATGCATACACTAATTTATGCGGATGGCATTCAGTATGTATTGCGTGAGCGTGCGGCTGAAAAGATATTAACTTACCCAGAATATTTCGCTTATGGTGCTGGTGAAGGAAATTATGAAAGATATTATCCGGATCCAGTGAATGAAATACATTCTTCGTTTATTAATTTGTTCTACTCTTATGGAATTATACCGTTCTCCTTTTTGGTTATTTGGCTCTATAAGGGATTGCGTAATATAAATAGGACTGTTGTGATATGTCTGATTACAATCCTTGTGGAGAGTACGTTCTTAGTGAACTATCGACAAGCATTGTTTTGGATTACATGGTTAACAATGTTCTACCTATGTGGAAGTGAAGAAAGTAAAACAGTAATCGATTGAAAATGATTATGTGATAAAATGTGAAACTTGGTGCGTGTTTTTGTTAAAGTATGATGTGTTGTATAATCTTTATGATTAATTTTAAGGTGAAAAAATATGAAGGATAAAACGAAAAAGAATAGATTAAATATAATGGTTAGTACTTGGATACCATTAGCGATTGGAGCGATATTGTTTGGCATTGTGATTGCACGAATCAATTTCGTACCAGTCAAATGGCGATTTGTGATTGTCGTTGGTGCATTATTAATCGCAGCGATTATGCTTTCCCTATCTTTGATGAGATTCCGTGGAAAGAAGATAGTTGTTGATGGCGTAGTGCATAGAAAAAAATCAAAAAAGAAATATGTAGTATCTGTTTTGAATGTAATTTTAGCAATCACTTTTTTAGTTAGTTCCTTCTTTATACATCAAACAAATTCTAGTTTAGAAGCTCTTTTGAGAGCGAATAACGCTTCTAATACAAAACACTATGAGATTGTTGCGCTAAAATCTGAATACAAGGAGAAACATCCAGAGATATTTGAAAATACAGAAACTTCAGAAGATATCAAAAATTATCTGGATAAGAAGATTCTTATACAGACTTCATCCGATCAAGTCAATCAAGAAAAAGCGATGGATTGGGCAAATCGTCAGCTAGAAACAGAGCTGGATTATGTAAAGAAACGTTCAATCTCAGAGACAATTGAAGCTTTCTACAACGGTGAAGGTGAAGCAATGTTGATTAGTAGTTCCTACAAATCAGCACTCAAGAATTATGAAAAGTATGCAAGCTTTGAAGATGACACAATTGTACTGATGTCAATTGATATTGATGCGGAAGTTGTCATTAAAGCAAAGGCAGCGGATACACCTCCATTCTCAATCTACATTGGTGGTAATGATGAGTATGGTGAATTACTACCTGAGGGTAGATTCGATGTAAACATGATGGTTACTGTCAATCCGAAGACACGTCAGGTATTGATTGCTTCATTTGCTAGAGATAGCTATATTCCTAATATTGCATTAGGTGGTGGATATGATAAGTTGACGCATACTGGTGTATTAGGTGTACAGAATACGATTGATTCAATCAATAACTTCTATGGTACAGACGCAAATGATTATGTCATCGTTAACTTCTCTACATTTATGAGTATCATCGATACTTTAGGTGGTATCACAGTGAATAACCCAGAAGCCTTTACAGCTTACTGGTCAGGTAATTATTATCCAGCTGGTGAAATTACACTAGATGCGACAAGTGCTCTTGAATATGTACGTGAGCGTTATAGTTTACCGGATGGTGATTTTGGAAGAAATGCTCACCAGCAGATTGTTCTAAAGGCAATTATCGAGAAATTAACAAGTCCTGCAACGATTCCAAACTTCGCAAATATTCTGGGTGCATTAAATGGATCGTTCTTAACAAGTATTGATATTTCCCTCATCAATCAGTTAGCAGCACAAACATTAGATGAGGGTATTAACTGGGAAATCATAACAACAAAGATTGATGGTACAGAGGGTATGGATTACTGTGCTTCAGCACCAAGTGAGCTACTATCTGTTGTTTACCCTGATGCATCAGAAGTCAATCAATATATGTATCAATATAATCTGTTGATGAGTGGTCAACCAATTCCAACAGAAAATACATCTACAACAACAAAAACTGCAGATGATGGATCAATTGGTTCCATCAAGATCAATGTAGATGCGTTGAATATACGTAGTTTACCAAGCACAAATGGATCAATCGTTGGTAGTGTATCTAGTGGACAGATTTATAAAGTAACAGAGACTAGACAGGCTGAAGGTTATACATGGTATTCCATTGGTGATGGAAGATGGGTTGCTGACCAGAATGGTAGCTTCCTAACATATACAGCAAATTAAGGATCCAAGAATGGAGGAAAAGATGAAAGAGAATACTGAAAAAAACGTATTGGATTTTGACAGAGACATGGAATTGGATTTAAGAAAAGTGATTCAAGCAATTTTCAAAAAGAAAGTTTGGATTATTTGTGCAGCAATCCTCGGAGTGGTGTTATCCATTGGATACGCTAAGTTTAGAAAGAGTCCTACATATCAAGCAAACTTTACAGCTTATATCTATGCTAATGTCAGCGATGATCAATATAATATTGATTCAGCCGCAGATACTACTTTGAAAGTAAATACAGCTGCAGAGTTAATGAAGAGTGGTGAGGTGATTCAGGTCGCAATCGACAAAGCTGGTTTGGATTTACAAGCTGCTGATGTAATACGTAGAACATATATAACAACAACATTGCGTGGAACAACACAATTGATTGAAGTATCGATTAGTCTTCCGTCTGAGGAATCGACAGGTAAATTTGCAACAGCATTAGCTGAAGTAGCACCTAAAAAAATCAGTGAGATAACAAAAGGAGCTGCTAGTGTTCAGGTTGTTACTTCACCAGATAAGGTATATACAACACCAGTTTCATTAAGAAGTTATGGCTTAAAAGGATTCGTAGCAGGTTTTGCGATTATGTTATTTATCGTGATTGCTCAAACATTATTTGATCAACGCTATCCTGAAAAATAGTAAAGTGTTTAGAAAATGAAACAGATTAACGAATATGAATTGCTAAATCGAAAACCTTCCAAGTTTGATTTATCGAAAGCATCTGCGTTTATTCGAGATAAAGTAGTTATGGTAACTGGTGGTGGAGGAAGTATTGGTTCTGAGTTATGCCGCCAAGTTGCGAAAATGAGTCCTCGAAAATTAGTGATATTAGATATGTGTGAGGAAAACATATTCTGGATTAAAAGTGATTTACAGATGGAATATGGAAATTCTTTAAATATCGTGACTGTGATTGCGAATGTTCAAGAAGTCAAACGCTTTGATCAAATCATGGAAGAACATAGACCTGATTTTCTTATTCATGCGGCCGCATATAAGCATGTGCCTTTGATGGAAGAAAATCCTAATGAGGCAATTAAAAACAATGTATTAGGAACGTATAACGCTGCTGATGCAGCGATGCGTTATCATGTTCAATGGTTTGTTTTGATTAGTACGGATAAAGCTGTACGACCTGCAAGTATCATGGGTGCTTCAAAGCGTATATGCGAATTGATGATTCAGATGATGAATCATCAATCACATGAACATGCATTACAAAACAAAGAGAGTAACTATACAAGATTTTCAGCAGTTCGATTTGGCAATGTATTAGGTTCAAGTGGATCTGTATTACCTATCTTTAGAAAACAGATTGAAGAAGGCAATACAGTAACCGTCACAGATAAAAATGTTACAAGATACTTTATGACAGTGCAGGAAGCAGTTAGCCTAGTGCTAGAAGCTACTTACTACACACAAAAGTATGATGGAGACATTTTTGTTCTAGATATGGGAGAGCCTATCAAGATTGATGATTTCGCAAGGAATCTCATTCAACAATCAGGTTATACTCCAGACGTAGATATCAAGGTTGAATACACAGGTTTACGTTCAGGAGAAAAAATCTTTGAGGATTGCTTTATCGATAAAGATAAAGTAATTCAAACAGAGAATGAAAAAATATATATTGAACAATCTGAAAAGATTGATGATGTAACATTCAAATATCAACTACAGAAATTAATTTCAGCTTCTCTGAATGAAGCTGAAAATATCAAAGAACTAATAAAAGAAATTGTTCCAACTTATAAGTCAAGTAATTAGAGATTTACCAGAAATATATCCAGAGGTATTTATGAGAAAAAAAGTATTGATTGTAACAACTACAGCTTCTATGATTCAAAACTTTTGTATACCATTAATCAGTTTACTGAATGACATGGATTATGATGTGGAAGTTGCGTGTAATTTTCTCTCTGGGAATAATATCTCAAATGAAAAGATTGAACAGTTTAAACAAGAATTAACCTCAGAAGGTGTTAAGTACTATCATGTTTCTTTCTCTAGAAAGATAGTTGATCGTGCAAATGTTGAAAGTTATCAATACTTAGTAAATCTGGTGAAAGAAGAAGGATATGATTTCATCCATTGTCATACACCGATTGCAGGTTTTATCTCAAGACTTGCAGGTCATAAGACAAAAACAAAAGTAATGTATACAGCACATGGTTTCCATTTCTTTGCAGGAGCTCCATTAAAGAATTGGTTGCTATACTACCCTGCAGAGTGGATAGCTTCATTTATGACGCATACATTAATTACCATCAATAACGAAGATTACCATCGTGCACAAAAACACATGCATGCAAAAGAAGTGAAATACATTCCTGGAGTAGGTATTGATTTAAATAAATTTGGTAAAGTTCAAATCGACAAAAAGAGTAAACGTGAAGAATTAAATATCCCTAGTGGTTGCACATTACTACTCAGTGTTGGTGAGATGAATAAGAACAAGAATCACCAAAGAATCATCAATATTATGAAAGACTTACCAAGTGATATCCATTATGCAATTGTTGGAATTGACCATCTAGATGGATATAATCAGAAACTAGTGGAAAGCTTAGGCCTTGGTGATCGTGTACATTTTCTAGGTTATCGCCAAGATGTATCTGAAATCTATGCGGCATCCGATGTATTTGTCTTCCCATCTTATAGAGAAGGCTTATCTGTCAGTTTAATGGAGGCGATGGCAACAGGTTTACCTTGTGTTGTAAGCAACATTCGAGGAAACTGTGATTTGATCAATGATACAAGAGGATCACTCTTTGATCCAAGCAGTGATAGTAGTTGCTTACAAGCAATACAAACTGTATTGAGCAATGATAGAGTAGCATATCAAAAGGCTAATCAAGAATTTATACAAAACTTCTCATCTAAGAAGGTTCAAAACTTGATGAGGGAATATTATCTAGAGATATCTAGTAAATAGAAATAGGAGGGTTGAATGGGACACAAAGTATCGGTCATTATGTCTAGCTATAATGGTGAAAAATATATTCGTGAGGCAATTCAATCCCTTTTAGATCAGACTTACCAGGATTGGGAATTAGTTGTTTGCGATGATTGTTCAACAGATAGTACACTTAGTATTCTGCAAGAATATCAGGCAGAATATCCAGATAAGGTGAAGATATTACAGAACGAGAAAAATCTTAAGTTAGCAGCTTCATTAAATCGTTGTATTGAAGAAGCTGAAGGTGAATATGTGGCACGTATGGATGATGATGATATTTCATTGGCAAATCGTTTTGAACTAGAAGCACAGTATTTAGATGCACATCCAGAAGTATCCATCGTTGCAGGAAATATCAATCTATTTGACGAGGAAGGCATTTGGGGTGTTCGTAAGTGTAGTGTAGAACTAATAGCCCAGAATATTTATCGCTATCATCCAATCGTACATCCTACTGTGATGATGCGTAAATCAGACTTAGTACTGGTTGGTGGATATACTGTTTCAAAGGAGACAAGTAGAACAGAAGATTACGATCTGTGGTGTAAGTTTATGTATGAGAAAAAGAATGCAGTAAACTTAGACGAGATTGTATTAAACTATCGTGAGGATCGTTTCTCCTTTAAGAAGAGAAAGTTCCAACATCGTATTGACGCATGTAAACTTGCATTGAAGTGGCGTAAGAAGTTAGGATTACCATTGTCTGATAACTATTATGCATTCAAGCATATTTTACATGGACTTGTTCCGCAGTCTTTGATACGGATATATCACAAAAGAAAGTATGGTAAGAATTTATGATGCCGAAAATACATATTTCAAAATATCGTATGATTGGAATCTATACGAATTTGGTTTTATTAGCTTGTAGTTTATTTTTAGTCTTTGCGATGAAGATCGATGATCTTCAGTTCTGGGGATTATATGGTTTCTGGGTTTCTGCGATATTGTATGCTGTATATGCAATTGTTAACCACAGAATGATTACTCCCTTTTCTCTATTCTTTATATCCTTCTGTGTTTTCCAGTTTGGGCAATTCTATCTATATGGATTTGGTGTTGATTATGGATATGTATTTGAACATCCATTTTATTCAAAGTATATAGATCCAGAAGAGATATTCATTGTCGCAAAATTCACACTTCTTTCGATTCAAGCATTGATGCTTGCGGGGGTGAGTGTTGGAGTTAGAGAAGAGCGTTTCCAATTAGAAGAGAATAGTGAAGATGTTTTCCATCTAAAAAGAGTTGGAAAGCTTATGTTTTGGATTTCTCTACCTGCAGCGGTAATTATTACTTCTACACAGGTATTACTTGCGGTTCGTTATGGCTATGAATCTTTGCGAACTGGCACAACTGGCTCACTACTTCAAAGTCTAGGTATCTTTAACCGATTGATGGTATTCTATGCACCAAGCTTAATCTTACTTTGGATATTGAGCGCGAAGAAAAGAAAAACACAAGTTATCTATGAACTGTTGATGTTAGTACATATTGTTTCATATCTTATTGTGGGACAAAGAACAATCGGTCTTGGTTTAGCTGGCACACTCATGTTACTGAAGCTAAATCAAGCAAAGAAGATAAAACCTAGAACGATATTGATACTTGTTTTAGTTACAGTATCTTTAATGGGATTATCCAACTACGTAGCAGAGGCACGTCTAGCAAATGCGAGTGAGTCGTTTGGATTACAGACACTCATGAGTGGTGTGATTAATTTTGTAGGTAGTTGTGGATGGTCAGCTTTCCCATTGATGGTAATCGTTGGTGCAACGCCTAATCCAATTTCATTTGCACACGGTTTATCCTATTTAGGATCTATGTTATCATTCTTCCCATCCTTCATTGACATCAGTGGTATGTTGAAGGATGTACTTGCGTATGTAAGTGAAGATTGGTTGACAGTATACGCAAAAACAACGTTTGGAATTGGATATAGTTTGACTGCCGAGGCATATTACAACTTTGCATGGTACGGTATTATTGCGATATTTATAATCGGTTTGATTCTTGCTTGGATATTAAATACAACAAAGAAGAATCTAACACCATTTAAATACTATGTTCAGATGTCAATGACCTATGCTTTATTTACATTACCAAGACGTGGTATATATGATATGTTTAACTATCTATTTTACTTTGTATTCATTTACTGGTTATTATTCAAGATGAGTAAAATGATGTATGGCAAAAACAAAGTATTAGAATAAGGAGTTTCTATGAGCAACATTAATGAACGTGTGGGTAGTGCCGCAAAGTGGTCTATCTTCACAGAAATTATCGTAAAAATTATCTCGCCAATCACAAATATGATCTTGGCACGTATCTTGATGCCGGAAGAATTTGGTGTAGTCGCTACAGTCACAATGATTGTTACTTTTGCGGATATTTTTACTGATGCTGGATTTCAGAAATATGTTGTTCAACATCAATTTAAAACAAAAGAAGATGAAGATTTATCTACCTGTGTAGCCTTTTGGACGAACATATCCTTTTCGGTATTACTCTGGTTCTTAATCTTTATTTTCTCAAGCCAATTGGCTGCCGGTGTTGGTAATCCTGGCTTGGGAAATGTCATCTATATTGGAGCTTTGATATTACCACTCACATCGTTTAGCAGTATTCAAGTTGCGTTATTTCGCAAACACTTAAACTTTAAGGGCATCTCTTATGCACGTATTGCGGTAAAGATTGTTCCATTGGTCGTTACAGTTCCTTGTGCATTGCTGGGATTTTCTTATTGGGCATTGATTATTGGTAATATCGTTGGTGAGTTATGTAATGCTGTGTTGTTAACATTACTTTCTGATTGGAAACCTAAATTTAAATATAGCTTTGCGAAATTACAAGAAATGATAGCTTTCTGTGGGTGGTCATTACTTGAATCTATTTCCGCATGGTTGGTTTCCAATATTGGAATCTTTGTGATTGGTAGAATGTTTAATGATTATTACTTAGGCGTATATCGTATTTCTACAACGATGGTTACACAGATTACTTCGATTATCTCTGGTGCGACAATCAGTGTACTATTTGCGGCATTGTCTCAACTTCAGGATGATACGAATGAATATCAGAATATTTATTATAAGTTCTTGAGATGTATTGGTATATTTGTCGTTCCACTCGGTGTTGGAATATTAATTTATCGTGATGTAGTTACTAATATTCTATTAGGTAGTCAATGGGGTGATGCACATCTATTGATTGGTCTATGGGGCTTTATACTATGTGAAAGTGTTATTTTCCATGATATGAGTGGAACGATTACACTCTCAAAGGGAAAGCCTAAGTTATTGTTTGCGAATAACTTAGTACAAGCAATTATTCTTTTACCAGCTTTATATATAAGCTCTGGATATGGATTTACAGCACTTGTTATTACAAGCTGTATCGTTCGTATTCAATTGCCAGTATTACAGACATACTTTGCTCAGTCTGTCTCTGGCATTCGTGTAAGCAGTATTTTCTATGAGATTAGAAGTTATATTTTCGCATCTGTTATAATGGCCTTAACTGCTTTAGGTATGCGTACATTTATCCATCATGGAGTATTACTATACGCATCTGTTGCGGTATGTATTGTTATTTATTTTGGCGTGCTATGGTTACAGAAAGATAGTCGACAAATGATAATCAATGTATATGGTATTATCAAGTCTAAGATCAAAAGAAATTAATGGGAGAGTTGTATGAAAGTTATTAGTTGTGCTTCCTATCACGGAACAGGATCAAGTGCTATTACCGATTTTTTAAGTGAATTTAGTAATATATATTCGATGACGAATTATGAGTTTAGATTTGTACAGGATCCAGATGGAATCTCTGATTTGGAATATAATCTTGTTGAAAATCACAACCGTCATAATTCTGGACATGCATTAAAGCGCTTCAAGAAATTATCGGATTTTAATGCAGGTACAAAGTTCAATAAGAGATATGAACCATTCTTTGATAATCAATATAAGAAAATTACATATGAATATATTGATAAGTTAACAGATTTCACTTACAAGGGTTACTGGTTCTATGACTTATACGATCGTGGAACTTTCTATTACTATCTATCTCGTTTACCAGAGAAGATTGCGAGTAAATTGCATGGAAGCCCAGAAGATATCACTTTCACGAATCCATTGCCAAATGAGATTACGTATTGTTCATATCCTACGGAAGAACAATTTTTAGAGTATACAAGAGACTATATCGATCAACTCTTAACAATCGCAAACAAAGATAAAAAACCATATATCATGGTTGACCAAATTGTGCCACCATCAAACGTGGAAAGATATGTACGTTATTTCAAAGATATTAAATCTGTCGTAGTTGATAGAGATCCGCGTGATCTATATATACTTGCTAAATATGTATGGCATGATGCGATTGTACCCACTGAAAATGTAGAAGTGTATTGTAAGTGGTTTGCATATCTACGTGAACACAGAAAGACAGAAGTATACAATCCTGAACATGCAATATTAGTACAGTTTGAAGATTTAATTTACAAGTACGAAGAAACTACAAAGCGTATTATGGAGTGGTTGAACTTAACAGAAGAACAGCATGTATCTCCAAAGTCAGGATTTGATCCAGCTAAGTCTATCAAGAATACTAGACTTTGGATTAGCAATCCACAATACCAAGCAGAAGCTGATGAGATCGCAAAGAGAATACCAGAATATCTTTATCATGGAGTTGAATAAATATGAAAAAAAAGATTGTTTTCGTATTGAATAATTTGCAATATGCGGATGGTGTCGCAAAGGTCTTGGTGGAGTTATGTAATTATCTTGATGAAGATCTATTTGATATCACGATTATTCCGGTTTATCGATGCGATGATCAGTTTGTGAAATTACTGAAGCCAAGTATTCATGTTAAGAAAGTATTGGGATTCTATTTTAGAGGTTTAGATAAGATTGTAAATCTATTCCCAATTCAGTCTTTATATAAAATGATTATTAAAGATAATTATGATATTGAAGTCGCTTTTCAATATGGGATTGCGACGAGAATGATTGCGAATTCTATAAATCAGAAAGCAATTCATTATGCATGGATGCATGGTTATGATGAAGGATTAACTCTAAGGGATGAATATCCTAAATTTGATAAAGTATTCTGCGTATCGAAACATAACGCAAATCGCCTAAATGAAGAAATACAAGGCAAAGCAAACGTAGATTACTGTTATAACATCATCGACGAAAGAAAAATCTTAGAACAATCGAAAGAGACGATCACAGAAGACAAATTAAAACGTCCAATATTTGTGGCTGTTGGCAGACAAACACCTGAAAAGGGATTTGTTCGTTTAGTCGAAATTGCCAACAGGCTAAAAAAGGATGGATACCAATTTACTGTTTGGTTAATTGGTGATGGACTAGAACATTCTTTATTAGAAGAGGCTGTTAAGAAATATGATTTATCTGATACAGTCAAACTGTTAGGATCACAACCAAATCCACATCAGTATACTGTTCATGGCGATATATTTGTTTGCTCGTCATTTAGTGAGGGATATAGTACTGCATGTGTTGAGGCAATTCTATTGGGTGTGCCTGTTATTTCTACTGCAGTCAGCGGTGCCAAGGAAATCATAGAAGATAGTCAAGCTGGTCTTGTTTGTGGTTTAGATGATGAGAGTCTATATCAATCACTGAAGAAAGTTTTAGATGAACCTAATTTAATCAATGAATGGAAAGCTACACTAGATACAACGAAGAAAGTATTTGGTTCTGCTGTTCGAGGGGAAAGAGTCAACAGTATTTTCAAGGGATAATCTTAATTTAATATTATTTTGTCTTTAGGGTATTTGACAATATTGATATTTGGATAATAGAATAAAATACCTGAATGAGAAATCGTTAGCAAGCCAAAGGAGGAACCATGATATATGAGGAAGATCAATTCTGGAAGTATCTTATCTAGTATTCTAATAGCATCTGTTTTTTATTCTGCAGCTACAAAGTTACCAGTCGTACATGCAGAAGATAATAGCCAAAATAAGATCCATGTACCTAGTAATCTAATTACAAGATTATCGTTGGTAGATGCGAATGGAAGCCCAGTGAATGGCTGGGTATTTAATAGTGTTCCTGAAAATGGAGTATATTACTTCTTCTATAAAGATGGTGAAAAGCTAACGGGACTTGGAACAGATGCTAATGGTGAACATCTTTTCATAGGCGGTCTATACGCACAGGGCTTGCAA
>JALENJ010000068.1 GCA_022767445.1 Erysipelotrichaceae bacterium
CATCATTGATAATCATGAATATCGCCGTTGACTTAGTAACCATATCTTTAAAGCTGAAGGTAGTCTTTGAGATCATCTTTCTGATACGTTCATTGATCATACCTATCTGCATTTTATTGGAGAACGTAGACAGAATGGATCCTCTTTCGTCTGCACCCGTATAACATATCGTGATCAGTCTTTCATAAGATCGATCTGTCACATTACGGAGATTTTGCAGATACCACATTAACAGGAACATCCTTCCGGATGGTGTATCAACGGTAGAAAAACCCTCGCTTGCAAGTGCATTGATATTCGGGAAGTTGATCTGATCTTCATCCAATCGGCAAATGTTCCCGTCATCATCAACATACTCATATTCCAAAAGAAAAGACACGCAGCCTTCCATGAGCCGCTGTGCCTGCATCCAGAAATGTGCTTTATCCGTTTTCTCTTCACAGAGCGTTCGGCAGATGTCTGTCAACTGTTCATTAGCATCAGAAAGATCCGGTCTTGGAAAGTTCGGCGATTCTTCGCTCACCATCTTTTCTTTCTTCAGCCCTTCATATTTACTTTTGACCGGATTGATTGCCGCTTTAGCTCTTTGCTGCTGATCCTTATCTTCCGAATCCAGGTCTTTTGCAAATTTTTTGTTTACCTGTAATAATTCCGCCTGTGCCAGAAGATATTCTTTTTTGATCTCCAGGTAATAGATTGAATGAAAGACCAAGAATAATTGGCTATACAAACGCATAGTCGTATTACAAATACTGTTTTCTTGTTAGTATAGTTGTAGAGATTAGGAGATTCCATGAATAAGAAAGTTTCTGTTGTGATATCAGTTGTGTTTGTATTATTTCTGATAGGGGTTGTATATATTACTTATATGAAGGTTCAGGCACAGAAGTTAATTGGTATCTGGTATCCTGACTATGAGGATGATATTACGATTCAGTTTAATCGTGATCAGTCTGGTATTTATTATGATGATTTAACAAAGGTGGTCTTTCATTGGGATATACGGGGTAGTACGTTACAGATTGTTATGCAGGATAACCTGGATGTGTATCAGTATGTCTTTGAAGACGATAAATTGTATTTAACGTCTTCGGATGGAATGGTTACCCTGTATAAATATGGCAACTAGTTAGCAAATATTCTATATTACTGCTAAGTCAAAAAAGTGCTTATTTTATGCACTTTTTTGATGTTTATCGATACATATAAGAAAATAAATTAAAATAATTTAGCACTTATGTGTTGACAGTGCTAAAAATATGAGTATATTAATATGTGTAAGGTGAATAAGCCTTAGGAGGTATAAAGATATGAGATATATGACAACAAGAAATCATGATTTGTTTAACGATATGTTTGATGATGTATTTAGAGCACCAGTATTCACTGGCAACAATATTATGAAGACTGATGTTCGTGAGAAAGATGGAAAGTATATCTTGGAGGTTGAAGTTCCTGGATATAAGAAAGAGGATGTTAAGATTAGCTTATTCAATGGTAATCTAACAATTAGTGCTTCTCATACAACAACAGATGAGGAGAAGGATGCCAAGGGTAAAATACTAAGACAAGAAAGATTCAGTGGAAATACTTCTCGTACATTCTATGTAGGTGATGCGATTAAGGATACAGATATTCAAGCATCATTCAGCGATGGTATTCTAAAGATTGAACTTCCTACTGAACAAAAGAAGGAAGAAGAAACAAAGAAATATATTGAAATTCTCTAATGAGGAGAATCGCCAATACAAAGGAGGATAAGATTATGAGCTTATTTGATTTAGTAAGACATGATGACTTTGACTTGTTTGATGATGTATTTGGCACACCACTATATAACGAGCCGAGCATTATGAAGACGGATATGCGTGATTTAGGTGATGCATATGAGATGGAAATTGAGATGCCGGGTGTCGATAAAAAAGATATCAAGTTATCACTCTATAACGGTAACTTAAATGTTGAAGCCCACTATAACCACAACAAAGAAGAGAAGGATGAACATGGAAATGTTGTCCATCAAGAAAGATATTCAGGTCATTTCGCAAGATCTTACTTTGTTGGAGAAGATATAAAAGAAAATGATATTCATGTAAAGTTTGAGAATGGACTATTAACGCTTCAAATCCCTAAACAAGAACGTCTTGATAACAATCAAGTGAAATATATTGAGATTCAATAACCGGAGAAATCCGGTTTTTTTTAAATCAACACAAATCACAATCTGTGTTGTTTGATGACTTGGTTAATACAAATACAATAGAGTCATCAAATGAAGGAGATAAATAAATATGAACACGGATAAGATTTATGCAGAACAGATGGCAAATGAATATGCCCCAAAGGACACAACAAAGGTAGTCGCATTACGTAAGTTAGATTGTAAGGCGAAACTTCCAGCGCAGATTGCGGCGTATTCAATAGGAATCGTTTCAGCACTCGTATTAGGTTTAGGTATGTGCTTAAGCATGGGAGTAGTGATCGGTACAGGTACAGCATTCATGTCAGTATTAGGTATTGTACTTGGTGTGATTGGAATTGTAGGAGTATCCGTTAACTATCCACTATACAAGAAGCTACTAGCTGCTGGTAAGCAGAAGTATGCATATGAGATTATGGAATTAGCGAAAGAAATCAATAATCAAGAATAGTACAAAGTGCTAAGATAAAACATATAGAAATGATGGGGTAGGGTATGAACAAATCAGAAAGCAAATACTTTGCGACAGCAGCCAAAATGGATCTTGCCTTTCTTGAGATACTAGAGAAGAAGGACTTAGAGTATATTACTGTTAAAGAGATTTGTACCAAAGCGGATGTCAACCGCTCTACCTTTTATCTGCACTATGAGACGATCAATGATCTATTAGAGGAAAGTATTGAGTATATCGTGAAGCAGTTTACGGATTATATGAGCAACTATATCAATGATGACTTTTTTGATAAACTCAATACAAGACCAATTGATGAGTTGAATTTAATTACACCGAAATATCTTCACCCTTACTTGACGTTCTTGAAGGAATATAGACGTCTCTTTATCACAGTGATGAAGCGTACAAGAACGTTAGGAGTGAATTCTATCTACGATTCGATGTATAAACATATCTTTTCACCTATCTTAGGTAGGCACGATATGCCTGAAAAGGATCGTGTATATATGATGCGATATTATATGCAGGGTATTATGGCGATTATCAATGAATGGCTAAAACAAGACTGTAAGGATTCAATCGAGTATATTACGGATATCATATCTCGATGTGTTAGAGCAGTGTAACAGGATGTAAGACATCCTTTTTTATACACTTGACGCAGTAGTGTATAATTCACTTAGAATGCATTGAGGAAAACATATGAAAACAACAAAAGAGACTGTATTTGAATATATTCAGAAAGAATTGATGACAAATCCAGATTTTAAGGATGGTATGAGTACGAATGTTGTTGCGACGCATTTTCAATTACAGCGTTCGAATGTATCAACTCTTTTAAATGCGCTTGTAAAGGAAGGACAGCTAGAGAAGTCTTCGACACGTCCTGTCTTGTATTTCTTACCACAGAAGAGTGATAAAGACAGCAATGATATGGGTAAGAATATGATTGGCGCAAATGGTAGTTTGGCAAATGCTGTACAGGTTGCCAAAGCTGCGATTCTCTATCCAAATCGAAGCTTGAATGTATTAGTCACTGCAAAGCCTGGCTGTGGTACAACTCACTTTGCGCTTGCGATGTATTTGTATGGTAAGCATGCAGGTATCTTTAAAAATGCGAATGTGATGTTTAAAGTTAACTGTAGACATTACAAGGATAATATTGATAAGCTCAACGATATCTTATTTAAACCAGATGATATGGAGAATTCGTTGTTTGCTAGAGCACGTGGTGGAATGTTATTTATAGATAACGTTGATCTTTTGGATGCGACAGGAAGAAGTAAGCTGTCGACTTTCTTAGAGTCTGGGATGGTCTATAGTGAAAATCGTATGGAGTTTATTGATTGTCATAATACATTTGTGACAGTATCTTGTAATCCAGCTGGATATCCAGAGCTATCTCAGAAGATGTCAATGGTCGTTACATTACCAGATCTTGCCAGTAGACCAATCAAAGAGAAGCTGGATTTAATTAATTACTTCTTTACGATTGAAGCAAATAATGCAAAGCGCAACATTGAGGTAAAGCGTGAAATTATTGAAGCACTATTACTCACGGACTTTGCGATGAATGTTAAAGGACTTGAAGTGGAAATCAAACGTGCTTGTGCAACTTCATGCGTACGTGTAATGGATTCTACTGATTCTAACATTGAGGTAACCATGCATGACTTCAGTAATGAAGTACAAAAGAGTTTATTACGCATGCGTATACAGACGACGAACTTTAGTGAACTGTTGGGTACACAATCACTATTCATCTATGATAGCCAAGTAAGCTATCAAACATTATCACTTGGAGATTCTCGTGAGATGTATGAACAGATGCGTCTACAGTATGCAGAGTTAACCAAACATGGTATTGATAAAGATACGATACATAACATCATCAACAATCATGTATCGAATCTATTCAAAAGATATAACTACTATCGTAGTTACAATACAGCGTATGATATTGAACAACTATCCAAGATCGTGGATGAGAAGATTATTCACATGGTATCGAAAATCATTCAAGCATATAAGAATGAACTACATAGAGAGATTCCATCACAAGTATTCTATGGACTATGCTTGCATATGAATTCCTTATTGAATGTACAGCTCGATCATTCACGTGTCGATGATAGTCAAGTCGTAAGAATTATCCAAGACTATCCCAAGGAATATGCACTATCGATTGAACTGGCACAGATGTTCCAAGAAGTATTCCATATTGAACTACCAACAGAAGAAATTGTAATTATCACCATGTTCCTGATTAAGGATGAAGAAGAACCAAAGGGACATCCTGTATTACTCTATATATTCCATGGTAAGGGTGTTGCTAGCTCACTTGCAGAAGTAACGAAGACATTAACACATGCAAGCAATACCTATGCATATGACTTACATCTTGAAAAAGGCTCCAAAGAAGCACTTGAGGAAATCAAGGAGTTGATACAGAAGATTGATGAGGGACAGGGTATTATCGTTATCTATGATATGGGTTCAATTAAGACGATGTTGGATACCATTTCTGAGGAGATTAATGTTAAGATACGCTATATCTACTTCCCAATTACATTGGTTGGACTTGATGTATCACGTAAGTGTGCCCAAGAAGAAGATTTAGATTATGTCTACCATACAACCATGGTTGAAATGAAAAACCTACTCAATCTCAGTGACTCAAGAAAAGAGATTATCATCACATTGTGTCATACAGGAGAAGGTGGTGCCTACCAGCTCAAACAATACATTGACCAATATTCCAACTTGGGTATTAAGACTGTTCCTCTTGCAATATCTAAGAGAGAAGAGTTAATCCAACAAGTTATGGAATATCGCAAGATATACCATATACATTGCTTTGTGGGTACGTATGATCCTAAGCTATTAGGAATTCCATTTGTTTCAATGACCAAGGTGTTCGAGAATAAACCAGAAGATGTAGATAAGATATTGATGTTTGAACCTATCCAATCCAAGCAACTGGATTATGCGGCTGTATACGGATTCTTAGAAGAACAGTTTAAGTGCATCTCTATTGCAAAGCTGAAGTCTGTATTACCTTCCATTATCGATCAGTTTGAGATTATCTACTCACTGAATGCTGATCAAAAAGTAGGATTATTCGTCCATATCGCAAGTCTATTAGAAAATCTCAAACAAGGTGTACGCCCATCCTTAGATAAAAAAACAGATGAAATCTTACTGAAGTATAGTGATGATGTTAAGACAGTATCCAAGATACTAAAACCTCTAGAGAAGACATTTAAAGTAATTATTGATGATAATCAGATCGCTACGATTATTCGTATCATCAATAAAATCTAATTTGATATATGCATGCATATAAAAAGATTCTCATACGAGAATCTTTTTTAGTCATTGTTGTTGAGTTTCTTTTGTAGGAAGGAACGTAGTAACTTGTGTCTTTCTGGTTGTTGGAAGTTCACTGTTTCGATTCCTTCACGTTTGTTTATGATTGCGTTTCGCATGTCATAGAGTGTATGGGACATACGACCGAAGCTTACCCAGTTATGGAGTTGTCGTGCAAAGAAGTTCATCTGTTGAATTCGATCGTCTTGATCGCTGACGAATTGCTCGAATTCTATCTGTAATCCATCTTTGGTTTCTTGGGTGTGATAGCTAACGCGTATATACGAGGTTTGTGATTTCACAGTTGAGATGTATGTGCTACCTCTTGTGTAGGTATCGATTGTGATTTTACAGTTAGCATCTTTGTTTTCATACTGATATCCACTATGGATATCTTTTTTTGTGACCTTGCGCTTTGTGTTTTTTTGGATGTCACGTAGTAGTTGATCTTCTAGGTAGTTATAGAATTCTTCTGTTGTGATGTTAAATATTCTTATTAATTTCATGTTTGTATTATAGCATGACCCCAAATAAATAAGAGTGTATTTAGATGTTGTTTGTAATGTGTATACGTTACGCATATTGAGTTAGACACTAGGGTAAAATATGCGACAAAAATGTATACACTAGATGAATTAATAGACAAAAATAGCTAAAATACACAAGTTTAATTGTTATATACACAAAATATAGTGTATAAAAGTGGGTATTTTGTGTACTGAAAGCGCTTTGACAATTGATGGAATATACACTAAATTAACACTTGTCAAAAGGCGAAGGGAGGGAAATAAAATGTCTGAAGAAATTAAAAATAAAGTTGAGAATGATGAGTCATTAGATATGGTTTCGTTTGGAATCATCGCGAATGCTGGCGATGCTCGCTCGTTTGCCTTCCAAGCTTTGGATGCTGCTAAGCACGGAAACTTTGAAGAAGCAGATGAACTTATGAAGAGGTCAGAGGAAGCTGGAACTTTAGCTCATAAAGCTCAAACTGATTTACTGTTTAAGGAAATGAATGGGGAACACACAGAAGTCAATGTGTTGCTTGTTCACTCACAAGATCACCTAATGACAAGTATGTTAGCACAAGAGCTAATTAAGGAATTAATTGAATTGTACAAAAACAAATAAAATGATTGGAGGAATACAAATATGAAAATTTTATTAGTTTGTGCAGGTGGTATGTCCACTGGATTACTCATGAAGAAGCTTGAAAAGTATTGGGAAGAAAATGGCGAACATCATGAGATTAACGCTGTTGGTCTAACAGAGTATCAGGATGTTTATAAGGATTATGACATCGTTATGACTGGACCACAGGTTAGCTATCGCTTGAATCAAATCAAGGAAGATACTGGCTTACCTTGTGATGGTATTCCATCATTTGATTATGCAATTGCGAATTGTCCAAACATCATGAAGCTTGCGAATAAGCTTTATGCACAGAAATAATTAATATCCATCATTTTTAAAGGGGGAAAATAAATAATGGACGGTATATTCAATAGTCCTATCATGGTCAAGCTTCAGGAGTTTGGTCAAAAGTTAGGATCTAACAAATTCTTAGCATCTCTTCAAGCAGGTATGATGTCATGTATGGCACCTATCATGGTGGGCGCTATCTTCTCTATCATCTGCGCTGTGGGACCTATGTTCCATCTATTTGAAAATGGCGATGCAGTGTATAACGTACTCTACATGCCATATCATTTCACAATGGAATTATTAGCGTTGTGGATTGTATTACTCATGGCTTTCAACTATGCAAAGTCTTTGAAGTTGAAGGCTCCTGTCATGTCAGCTGTTCAAACAGCAGTCTGCTTTACATTAATTGCTTGTAAGTGGAGTGTAAATGAAGCTGGCGCAAATGTAATTGATGTTACATATCTTGGATCTCAGGGTATGTTCGTAAGTTTCTTTGTATGTTTCTTTGTTTGCCAGGTTGAAAAGTTCTGCCAGGACAAGGATGTTCGTATCAAGATGCCGGATGTATGTCCTCCATCTCTTGTTAACGGATTCTCCGCAATCTTGCCATTGTTATTCGCTATCGTGCCTCTATATGTATTAGAAGTCATTATCACGCAGGCTACTGGTGGTGCATATGGTCTATGTTCTGGTTTCATGGCTGTGTTAACAGTTCCATTAAATGCATTGGTTTCTGTTCCTGGTATGTTTATCTTGGTTCCATTTGCGGCTTTACTATGGTGCTTTGGAATCCACGGAACAATTATCATTATCTCTATCTTAATGCCACTAATGTTACAGGCTGCTACAGATAACGCTGCTGCTTACGCTGCTGGTGGTTATGGCGCTCTTGTATTCTATCCTGTATCTCTATTTGGAGCTTTGGCAATCTGTGGTGGTACTGGTAATACATTACCTCTTGCGTTGATGGGATTACGTGCTAAGTCTGAACAGATTCGTGCAGTAGCTAAGATTTCTGTTGTGCCTGGATGGTTTGGTATCAATGAACCTATGACATTCGGTATGCCTATTATGTACAACCCTATCTTATGTATTCCTTACATCTTGAATGTTCTAGTTGTTATGATAATTACACTCATTCTATTTAGAGTTGGTTTCTTGGTACCTGGATTTGTTCCTATTATGTCAATGATGCCTATGGGATTTGGAGCGTTCCTATCCACATTACGTTGGCAGAATGCACTTTGGGATTATCTAGCTATGATTCCAGCAGGTCTTGTTTGGTATCCATTCTTCAAGGTTTATGATAACCAACTATATAAGAAAGAACAGGAAGCGAAAGCTGCAGAAGCTGCTCAATAATTTATTTGTATCACTAGGCGGTGGAGGTAAATGTTTCCTTCATCGCTATTTTTAAAGAAAAGGAAGGTAAATGACAATGAGTTTTCCAAAGGGTTTCTATTGGGGTGGCGCAACTGCTGCCAATCAGTATGAAGGTGGATGGAATGAAGGTGGAAGGGGTCCTGCTAAAACGGATGTGACCACTGGTGCTACGAAAGATACCCCTCGCTATGTAACGTATATCAATGCGGATGGTACACCTGGTAAGTTTAATCAGTTTGGTGGAAGTCTACCAGAGGGCGCAAAGTATGCAGTATTAGATGGATATTATTATCCAAATCATATCGGTACGGATTTCTATCACCACTATAAAGAGGATATCGCTCTATTTGCAGAGATGGGTTATACAATGTTCCGTCTATCGATTTCTTGGCCTCGTATTTTCCCTCATGGCAATGATGAAAAGCCAAATCAGGAGGGTCTAGATTTCTATCGTAAGGTCTTTGAGGAGCTACATAAATATAACATTGAACCTTTAGTTACGATTTCTCATTATGATGATCCTCTCAATATCGAGGAACATCTAGGTGGTTGGGAGAATCCTGATACCATCGGTTTATATGAGAAGTATTGTCATGTCATCTTTGAAGAGTATAGGGATTTGGTGAAGTACTGGTTAACGTTTAATGAGATTAACAGTGCAATCATGTTTGCCTCATTTGTGCCAAACGCTCCATTGGAATTGATTAGACCCGGTTATATTCGTTTACATCATCAATTTGTCGCAAGTGCGAAGGTTGTTAAGTATGCACATGAACATTATCCTAACTTTAAGATGGGATGTATGATTGCAGGTTTCATCTCTTATCCACTCACATGTAATCCTAAGGATGTTCTCGCTAACCAAGCACGCATACAGGATAACTTCTACTATTGTGGAGATACGATGGTACGTGGATACTATCCATCTTATGCTAGAAAGACTTGGAAGCGTTATGGATTGGATGAAAGCTTCTTTGAAAAGGATGCACAGATTCTAAAAGAGGGTCATGTTGATTTCTTTAGCTATAGCTACTACGCAACAAGTTGCGAAACAGTCGATAAAGAAGCTAAGAAAGATGGTGCTGGTAATATGTCTATGGGATATAAGAATCCATACTTAGAGTATTCAGAATGGGGATGGGCAATGGACCCAGATGGATTACGTTACTCTCTCAATGATATCTATGATCGATATCAAGTGCCTATCATGGTTGTTGAAAATGGTTTGGGTGCGATTGATAAGCTAGAGGATGATCATACAGTGCATGATGATTATCGCATCTCTTATATGAAGGCACACGTTAAGGCTATGGATGAAGCTTTACAGGATGGTGTTGATTTAATTGCTTATACACCATGGGGATGCATCGACTTAGTATCTGCCGGTACAGGTGAGATGCGTAAGCGTTATGGTTTCATCTATGTCGATATGGATGATGAAGGTAAGGGTACATTAAACCGTTATCGTAAAGATAGTTTCTATTGGTATCAAAAGTGTATCGCTACAAATGGCGAAGAAATCTAGAAAGGACAAATTATGAGTTTTCCAAAGGAATTTTTATGGGGTGGTGCAACTGCTGCCAATCAGTATGAAGGTGCGTATTTAGAGGATGGCAAGGGCATTAACACAAGTGATACATTAACAAATGGATCACATACAGTTGCCCGTCGTGTTACATGGAAGAATCCAAAGACGGGTGAGACAGGAAGTTCACCAATGATGTTCTTTAGTGGTAAGGACTTTATCCCAGAGGGCGTAGAGCCTGCAATCTTAGAGGGTGAATACTACCCAAGTCATACAGCGACTGACTTCTATCATCACTATAAAGAAGATATCGCTTTAATGGCAGAGATGGGCTTTAAGACTTTCCGTCTATCCATGAACTGGGCAAGAATCTTCCCAAATGGGGATGATGAAGAAGCCAATCCAGCAGGTTTGAAGTTCTATGATGAAGTATTTGATGAATGCAAGAAGTACAACATTGAACCACTTGTGACTTTATCTCACTATGAGACACCAATCGGATTAACAATTAAGTATGGTGGATGGAAGAGTCGTAAGTGCATAGACTTCTTTGAAAAGTATGCGACAACAGTTATCAAGCACTATGCTGGTAAGGTAAAGTACTACCTAACATTCAATGAGATTAACATCATGTCCTTTATGCCATATATGGCAGGTGGATTAGTTGATTTCAGTGATCAGGCAAAGGCACAGGGTGCGCACAACCAGTTTGTCGCAAGCGCGAAAGTTGTTAAGTTCACACATGAAAACTATCCAGATATCAAGATTGGTCAGATGCTTGCATATCAACCAACATATACATTTACTTGCGATCCTGCAGATCAAGTACTCGCATTAGAAAGACAACAACAGATACTTTGGTATTCTGATGTACAAACAGGCGGATATTATCCTGCATATAAACTAAAGGAATACGAAAGAAAAGGTATCAAGTTGGATGATACACCAGAGGATTATGAACTCATTAAGAACTACTCTGCTGACTTCTTAAGTTTCTCATGTTATGGTAGCTCAACAGTAACCACACATGAGGTGAAAGATGATGCCGGTGGAAACTTCTCTATGGGTGTAACCAATCCATACGTTAAGACAAATGCATGGGGATGGGCAACAGATCCTGCATGTCTAAGACTTGCATGCAATACATTGTACTATCGCTACAATAAACCAGTATGGATTGTAGAAAATGGTATTGGTTGGTCAGATAAACTAGAAGCAGACCACACAGTACATGATGATTATCGCATTGAATACCTACGTCAAAATATTCAATCCATGGATGATGCCATCAATAAAGATGGAGTCGATCTGATGGGATATACAATGTGGGGATGCATCGACTTAGTATCTGCTAGTACAGGTGAGATGCGTAAACGCTATGGCTTTGTTTATGTAGATCGTGATGATGAAGGTAACGGTACATTGAATCGTTATCGTAAAGATAGCTTCTACTGGTACAAGAAAGTCATTGAAACACAGGGAGAAGATTTAGCATAAGTTCAAGGATGGCAATCGCCATCCTTGCTAGCATGGTAAACACAAAACAGGAGGTAAAAAGATGGCACATTTAACATGTAATTTTTTTGCGAAATCACTGATGCGTACAGTGGATATTACAGTGATATTACCAACTGATAAGTTTGTCTTTGGACAGAGTGACTATGTATTACCAAAGAAGTTTAAGACACTCTATTTACTGCATGGAATCTTTGGTAGTACATCAGATTGGATCAACGGCACACGAATTGAACGTTGGGCACAGGAAAGAGACTTAGTAGTTGTGATGCCGAGTGGAGAAAACAAGTTTTATGTGGATAATCCAAAGAGTGGAGATAACTTTAGTACCTTTATTGGACAAGAGCTTGTCGACTTTACAAGAAAGTCATTCCCACTATCAGAGAAAAGAGAAGATACCTACATCGGTGGATTATCCATGGGAGGATATGGTGCAATTATCAACGGTCTAAAATATCATGAAACCTTTGGTAAGATCATCGGTCTATCCAGTGGATTGATCTTAGATACAGTAGTACATTCAACCTATGATGGTGTAAACCAAATTATGAATCGATACTATTATGAATCTATATTTGGTGATATAGATTCCATCAAAGGTAGCGACAAAGACTACTTCGCCCTCATCGAAAAACTAGATACCAAAGAAATACCAGAGTTGTATCTAGCATGTGGAACTGAAGATATGTTGAAAAAAGAGAATGATGACTTTCACAACTATCTATTAGATAAACATATTCAACATACATATGAAACAGGACCAGGCAATCATGATTGGGATTTCTGGGATACCTATATACGAAAAGCGTTAGACTGGTTAAAATTAGATAGAAACCAAGGAGTCAGCAGCGGTAACGTTGCCTAGAAAGAGAGGATAATATGAGTTTTCCAAAAGGATTTTTATGGGGTGGTGCGACAGCAGCCAACCAATGTGAAGGAGCTTGGAATGTGGATGGAAGAGGTCCAGCCAAGACAGATGTAACAACTGGTGGTAGTGTCAATTCACCGCGTTTAGTGACATATATCGATAAGGATGGCAATCCTCACGCAGAACCTAGTAATCCAAAAGGATTACCAGAGGGAGCACACTATGCAGTACTAGATAACTATCTCTATCCAAACCATGATGGTATTGATTTCTATCATCACTACAAAGAGGATATTGCGCTATTTGCGCAGATGGGTTTCAAGACATTCCGTATGTCAATCTCATGGTCAAGACTGTATCCAAAGGGAGATGAAGAAACACCAAACGAAAAGGGAATTGCCTTCTACCGCAGTGTATTTGAAGAGTTAAGAAAGTATGATATTGAACCACTCGTTACGATCTGGCACTTTGATACACCATTGTATCTAGAAGAAAACTATGGTGGATGGACAAACCGTAAGTTGATTGAGTTCTATACACGCTTCGCAAGAACGTGCTTTACAGAGTTTAAGGGACTTGTTAAATACTGGTTAACATTCAATGAAATCAATAATACAATCATGTTCTTGGATATGTTTGGACAAAAGGTAGATGATGCCGACTTCCAAAATGCATACCAAACATTGCACTACCAATTTGTAGCTAGCGCAAAGGCAGTACAGATTGGACATGAAATCGATCCTGAAAATAAGATTGGATGTATGATCTGTGGTATCACATTCTATCCAATGACATGCGATCCAGCAGATATCCTGTTGAATCGTCATACATGGGAGAAGAACATCTACTACTGTGGAGATGTTCAGTGCAAGGGTAAATACCCAACATTCGCAAACCGTCTATGGAAAGAGCACAACGTGAAGTTAGAGACAATCCCAGAAGACTTTGAAGACCTAAGAAAAGGTACTGTGGATATGTACTCCTTCTCATACTACATGTCTACTGTAGTCACAACACATGAGTTCAAAGATAAGGTAAGTGGAAACTTCTCAGTTGGTGCACGTAATGAATATCTCAAGTACTCTGACTGGGGATGGGCAACAGACGCTTCTGGTTTACAGTACTACCTAGAGATGATGAATGATCGTTATGAAAAACCACTACTTATCGTAGAAAATGGTTTAGGCGCATTTGATAAGGTTGAAGAAGATGGTAGTATCCACGATCCATTTAGAATTGAATACTATCGTGAACACATTCAAGCAATGTCAAAGGCAATCGACAATGGGGTTAACCTGATTGCCTATACAACATGGGGATGCATCGACTTAGTATCTGCTGGTACTGGTGAGATGCGTAAGCGTTATGGCTTTATTTACGTTGATAAACAAGATGATGGTACAGGTGACTACTCACGTAAACCAAAAGACTCATTCTATTGGTATAAGAAAGTCATCGCATCCAACGGAGAAGATTTATCTGAATGAAAATCTATCTTGTAAGACATGGCGAAACTTTATTCAATCTCAAAGGTCTGATACAAGGTTGGTGTGATTCGCCATTAACACAAAAAGGAATACAACAATCTCTTGTAGTGGGTAAAACTCTACAAGAGATTCCTTTTACATATGCATACTGCTCAACAAGCCCAAGAACACTTGATACACTGAAGAATATCCTACAAGATAGAGATATCCCGTATACACAACTAGAGGGACTCAAAGAGATGAACTTTGGAAGCCTAGAAGGAGATAAAGAAAGTGTTGTATTCGCCAAAGATAGCGGTATTAGTCATCAAATCGGATTTCATGCCTATGGTGGCGATGATATAAATGATGTAAGTAAAAGGATGTATGAGACACTAGAGGATATCGCTAAACATAACTCTGGTAGTGTGTTAGTAATCAGTCATGGTGGAGCGATATTCAATTTCTTACTAGAAATTGATAAAGACAAAATCTTAAATTACATAAACGAAAAAGGATCCTTACCAAACTGTAGTATTACAGTATTAGAGTATGATGGTAAGTTCCATGTAGAAACAATCGCAAAGGAAGTGATTCGTGATGAAGATATTCGCAATTGATATAGGTGGTAGTTCCATCAAGTATGCATGCATGGATGAAAACCAATCTTTCCTTTACAAAGGAAAGATCAAAACACCTGTGGATGAAACCATGGACCCAAACAGCACAAAATACAACCTACAAGATTTATATGATGCGATTGATGAAATCATACCAGAAGAAATTGACGGTATCGCCATCAGTATGCCAGGTGCGATAGACTCAGAAAATGGTATCGCCATAACAGGTGGTGTATTAACATATATAAAAAATACACCGGTTGAAAAGTACTTCCATGATAAGTATCAGGTTCCTGTATGGATAGGTAACGATGCCAAATGTGCAGGAATAGCAGAAGTTGGTTATGGTGTACTACAAGATGTTGATGATGCGATTGCCATCATACTAGGTACTGGTATTGGTGGAGTCATCATCAAAGATAAGAAAGTGCACAACGGAAAACATTTTACTGCAGGTGAAGTGTCATGCTTGTATACAAGCCATGAACAAAGAAAAGACTTCAGTAATATCTGGGCACTCATGAATGGTATATCAGGACTACTCAGATGCGTACAAAAACATCTGAATACAACAGAAAAACTTACAGGAGAAGAAATATTCGCTCTAGCAAACGCTGGTAACAAGCAAGTGCTAGAAGCACTAGATGAATTCTGCTTACATCTAGCATATGAACTCTATAACATGCAAGCATTCTTTGATCCAGAAAAGATTGCAATCGGTGGTGGTATTTCAGCACAACCAATCTTGATTGAGAAAATCAACGAACAGTATCGCTCATTATTCTATGATTTCTTCCCACCAAAACCAGTTCCAATCGTCGCATGTAAGTTCCTCAATGACGCAAATCTTATCGGTGCTTACTACCAACTTAGACAGAAGATGCAAAGAAAATAAAATGAATAAGGATGGTGATGTCGATGGTAAAGAAACAGACAGCAGGTAGAGATAGACTAGGAGAGTCAGCTCCTAAGTTTGCAGAGTTAAATGATGATGTACTATTTGGTGAAGTTTGGTCACGTGAAGAACAACTATCCTTACGCGATCGTAGTTTAGTCACAATCGCAGCGTTATTTTCAGCTGGATTGTATCCACAGTTAAAGTCACACTTAATACTCGGTAAGGAACATGGTCTTACAAAGAAGGAAGTTGTAGAAGTGATTACCCAACTAGCATTCTATTGCGGTTGGCCTAAGGCATGGAGTACATTCCCTTTGATTGATGAAGTGTATGGTAAGGAAGATGACACAATCCCAGAACTTGTATTACCAATTGGTGAACCAAATACTGCATATGCAAAGTATTTCAAGGGACAAAGTTATCTATATCCACTGACACAAGAGCCAATTCCTTCCTTTAATGTAACGTTTGAACCTGGATGTAGAAACAATTGGCATATCCACCACGCAGATAAAGGTGGTGGACAGCTATTGATCTGTGTGGCAGGACATGGTTGGTACCAACAACAAGGAAAACAACCTAGAAAACTAGCACCTGGTGATGTTGAGGTGATTCCACCAAATGTAAAACATTGGCATGGTGCTGCGAAAGATTCCTGGTTCCAACATATCGCGCAAGAAATTCCTGGCGAAAATACCAGTAATGAGTGGTGTGAAGAAGTTGATGATGAAACATATGAAGCATTAGATAAGTAAAAAAGAAGGGCTGTTATGCGTTACAGCCCCTTATAAAATGTAGTGTGCGTTCAACTTGATAGAAGATTTGATCAAGACTGAAGTATCCTGATTGTTTTGAGATAAGCTTGCCATCTACATAGAGTAGTACAGAAGGGGCAGAATAGATATCCAATTCTTGAGCAACTTCTGGATATTTCTCGATTGGTACGTAGTATGCATGTATATTTGAAACTTGTGCAATATACCTTGTGATTCTTTTCTTGATGGAAAGACAAGGCATACAGCTTGTACTACCAACTTCCATAAGAACAATCCTGTGGTTGGCAATCTCTGCTTTTAAGTTGTTGAGGCTTTGAATTTCTTGTATTTAGGACATTGTATCGCCTCCGTTATCTATTTACTGTTGATGTGAAGCTAGAGCTTGCTCTAGTCCAATCGCTAGTTGATCGGCGCAGGATGTACCACGTCCGCCGCAGTCGTTGCCACGGAGAATCTCTACTGCACGCATGGCATCTGTACCTTCAAGTAGTTTACTGATGGCACTTGTATTACCTGGGCAGCCACCATTGAAGTGGACATTATAGAGCTTTCCATCTTGGATACTAAAGCTGATTTCTCTAGCGCATACGCCTCTTGTTTGATAGCTATAATTTTCCATCTCACTCACCTCGTTATCTATCATCTATAATAACGCATTTAGTTTTTCTTCTAAAACATTTTTTGGTGTAACGCCTATGAGGCGGTCTGGATGCTCATAACTTCAAAGGCATTGGAGAGTGGAAGATACTCATCTTATGCTTGATGAGTGATGAGGGAACAATGCGTTATGGGCAGATTCGTCAATCTGTATTGGGGATTACCAATACCATGCTTGCAAAGTCTTTGACACAGATGGAAGAGGATGGACTCATCAATCGTGTACAGTACAATGAGATGCCTTTGCGTGTTGAGTATAGCTTAACGAAAAAAGCAAACTCTTTTCTCCCCATCCTTCTAGAGTTAAAGGTTTGGGGTGAAAAGAATTTGCGTTAATTAATCGAGGGATATATCGCCAGCTTTGGCTTGGATAAAGATCTTACCAGATCCATTTCCGATCAAATATGAATTGCGATCGAGTGTTTGATATGGTAATGCATGATCAAAGTGAATATCCCCTAGTTTGGATGAAATCGTTGCGGTGTAGTCTGTATTGTCTGTTGTCACATCGATATCACCTGCAGTAGCGTTGATTTCTAGATTCTGGATATGTCCTACAAGATCAAGATCGATATCTCCAGCAGTGGCGAGAATAGAGATATTTTCACCAGCGTGATGGTCTATATTAATGTCACCAGCTGTTAGTTTTGCCTGTAGGTTTCCTGTTGTGTTGTTGAAGTCAATATCACCAGCACTCATGTGTAGGGTTATATCTTGGAAGTTTGAATCATCGACGTCGATATCGCCGGCATTCATATCGAAATATGCATGAATGATATCAGAGTTAGAGATGTCGATATCACCTGTTTTATTTTCACAATGGAATTCTTCAAGAGCGATGTTATCAATATTCATATCACCAATGGATAGTTGTGTTTTTAGTGCCTTGATATGTAACGGTAGTACCAAGGCAAGCTTACCAGCTGAGCATATTTCAATTGTGGCTGTTGTACCATCAATTGAAACTAGAACATCTTGATTGCCTTGGCGAGAGAAGATTGTCTTAGCTGGTGTAAAGGTGTAGCTAAGACTTTCACCAGATTGAATTTCAATATCCAATGAAGAGAATAACTTTACAGTTGGATGTAAGCGTAAATAAACTGCAACAATAGAAGTATCCTCAATGGTCTTTGTTTCTGAAGTGCCATAGTAGTAAGGAGTGTCTTTATCACTCTTTTTATTTGTGGATACATAGTCTTTGACTTGATCCAATGCTTTATTGGCGATGCTGGTGAATGCGTTGAATGCACTATCTAAGCCATTCTTTAATGTTTCGTAGTCATCTTTGTTGTGGGATGTTTGTGCCTTTTCACCACCCATCATGTGGATGTTTTCAAGTACATCATCGATAGTACCTAAATCGTTCATGATTTCTTCTTCGCTGCGTCCTTGTGCGAGTCCTTCTTGGAAGTGTGATTCGAAGGCATCGAGAATTTCTTGTTGGAAACTAGGTGAGTAGGTACTTAATGCTTGTTTTAGCTGTGCTAAGTATTCTTGTTTTGTCATATGAGTTTTTCCACCTTTTTTGTGAATGAGATCCATTCTTCTTTCTGTTGTTGTTGATAGGTTTTTCCGCTATCTGTTAAGTGATAGTATTTCCGGGCTGGTCCTCCTGAGGATTCGACAAGATATGTATCGACATAGCCGTTATCTTTTAATCGTTTGAGGATGAGATAGAGTGTACCAGCAGTCACTGACATTTCTTTGGAAATATCCTCAGTCAGTTCATAGCCGTACTTATCGTTTTGTAGCAGTTTGGATAATACACATAGTTCTAATACACCTTTTTTAAATTGTGCATCCATGTCATTTCCTCCTTGCAAGTACACTTTATCACATACTATTATGTAATGCAATATAGTATGTGATAAATAATAAAACTCTGAACCATAAGATTCAGAGTTAACGACTATAACAATTGAATATTGAGTTTCTCACATTCATCAATCATCTCTTGAGGCCAGATAGATGCTTGTACCTCACCGACATGTGCCTTGTTCAACAGTAACATGCACAAACGTGATTGACCAATACCACCACCGATGGTGTATGGTAGCTGCTTGTTTTGTATCATTTGGTGATATGGAAGGGTGAGTCTATCTTCAGCGTTTGCGATACGGCATTGTTTTACAATGGAATCCTCATCTACACGAATACCCATACTTGAGATCTCAAGAGCACGATCTAAGGATGGTAACCAGAAGAACAGATCACCATTTAGATTCCAGTCATCGTAGTCTGGTGCACGTCCATCATGGGGTTTACCGCTCTGGTGTAATGCATGTCCAATGCGTTTGATAAATACGCACTTCTTCTCTTTGGTGATGGCATCTTCTCTTTGTTTTGGGGATAAATCTGGATACATATCTTCCAGCTGTTGAGAGTCGATGAAGAATACATCATCCGCTAGATGACATACCGCATTTGGATATTTATACCAAACTTCATGCTCCATATGTTTAATTACTTTAAAGATGATACGTACAGTATCTTCTAACATCTGTTCTGTACGGTCTTCTTTCGCGATGATTTTCTCCCAATCCCATTGGTCGACGTATACGGAGTGTAGATTATCTAATTCTTCATCACGACGAATCGCATTCATATTTGTGTAGAGTCCATCATGTACTTGAAAGTGGTATTTGTTTAGGGCGTATCTCTTCCACTTGGCAAGTGATTGTACAACTTCAATCGTTTCGTTTGGCATCTGGGCAATGTCGAAAGACACTGGTCTTTCGATACCGTTTAAATTATCGTTGAGTCCCGTACTCGTTGGTACAAACAATGGTGCTGAGATACGGGATAGATGCATCTGTTTACCAAATTCCTTTTGGAATGTATCACGTATATATTTAATTGCTTCCTGAGTTTGACGTACATCGAGAATTGGATCGTAGTTGTTTGGAGTAAATATCTGCATAAGGTCACCTCTTAATGCGATATTTTAGCATAAAGAATCCCTATCTGTATAGGTGGGGGGTGAACATCTTTAATCATGTTGTTTTTGCGTAAATGATGTGGAAATTTGTAATATTTATGCATTCATGCATGTTTTTTATTGGTGTAGGACTTGCAAAAACAATTATATTTTATACAATATAATACGTGAGGAGAAATTTATGACACGTTATGATATCGCAATTATCGGAACTGGTCCTGCTGGGCTTGAGGCAGCGATTACAGCGAAGGTGAGAAATAAAAATATTATTCTATTTGGTTCAAATGACTTGAGCCATAAGATGCAGGTGGTAAAACATCCAATCTTAAATTACTTAGGACTTCCTTCTGTAACAGGTGTACAGATGGCAGAAGCTTTCCAAAAGCAGTTGAAAGAATTGGATATACAAATCACAGAACAAAGAGTTTCAAATGTATATGCAATGGGAGACTACTACACACTACAGTTAAACAACAATGAGACTGTTGAGGCGACTTCTGTTATCCTAGCAAGTGGTGTGGTAGTTGGTAAACAATATGATGGAGAAGAGAACTTCTTAGGTAGAGGTGTAAGCTATTGCGCAACGTGTGATGGACCTTTATATAAAGGAAAGACAGTAGCGGTAATATCTACCAGCAAAGAAGAGGAAGAAGAAGTACACTACTTAAGTGAAGTTGCCCAAAAGGTTCTATACTTCCCTCAATACAAAGAAGAAGTTGGCCTAAAAGCTGATAACATTGAAGTTCATCATGAAAAGCCAGTAGAGATTGCCGGTATGATGAAAGCAAATACGTTAAAGAGTGATCAAGGTGAATATCCTGTGGATGGTATCTTCGTATTACGTCCAACACAATTCCCGGGATCACTTGTGCCAGGTATACAGATTGAAGATAACGCAGTTAAGGTTGATCTACAGATGCATACAAACCTACCGGGGTTGTTTGCGGCTGGTGATATCGCCGGAAGACCTTATCAGTATATTAAATCTGCAGGGCAGGGAAACATCGCTGCTTTATCCGCAGTACAATACGTTAGCGAAATCGCAAAAAAGAAATAGTAGGTGAACTTATGTCAGAAAAGAATTATGAAGCTTTAAAACTAGAAAATCAAATGTGTTTTCCACTCTATGCAGCTGCTAGAAAAGTAACATCCGCTTATACACCAATCTTAAAACCACTTGGAATGACATATACGCAATATATCGTATTCCTCGTACTTTGGGAAAGCGATCAGATTTCCGTTGGTGAGCTATGTGAGAAGTTATATCTAGATAGCGGTACAATCACACCACTTCTAAAGAAGATGGAAGAGAAGGGTTGGTTAACACGAACACGTTCTAAGAAGGATGAGCGTGTGGTCATGATCAAGCTTACAAAGGTTGGCAAGGACATGCAAGCAAAGTGTGCACATATCCCTAGTGAAATGAGTTCTTGCTTGACACTATCTAAGCAAGAGGCACAAGCACTCTATTCTGCTTTATATAAGATTTTAGATATGAATATGTAAATGAAAATGCTGATGGGTATTAACCATTTTCAGCATTTTTAATTTGTTGTTGATAATCTTTGGATACCTGCATGGTATAGCGATACCAGTTTTCAAAGTATTGAATCAGTTGAGGATCTTGAATGAGTTTTGTTGTGCGTGCGATGTTTTCAGCTTCTCTACCAGTATCCAAGATAGGGATGTTGTTTTCTAGTTTGTAGTTGATGATATCCTCAACCGTATGCATGCGCTTTTCAAATAGGGAAACGAGTTGGGCATCGATTGTGTTGATCTCTTCTCGTTTCTTTTCTAGTGTGTTCATAGTGTTCCTTTCGTTTTTCTTTATCTTATCAGATACAGAAAAAGGGCTCAATGCCCTATTCTGCCTCTTCTGAGAATTGTGAGTTATATAGGTTTGCATAGAAACCATTCTTAGCGAGTAACTCATCATGTGTACCTACTTCAACGATATCACCATGATCCATAACTAATATCATATCTGCGTTTTTAATCGTTGATAGACGGTGTGCAATGACGAAGGATGTTCTACCTTTCATCAGGTTTTCCATACCTTTTTGAATCAGTATTTCGGTACGTGTATCAACAGATGATGTTGCCTCATCAAGAATTAGAATCTTTGGATCACTTAAGAATGCACGAGCAATTGTCAATAACTGCTTCTGTCCTTGTGAGATGTTTGTGGATTCTTCGTTGATAACAGTTTGATAACCATCTTCCAGCGTTTTGATAAAGTGGTCAACATAAGCCTCATCTGCAGCTTTTACAACTTCTTCATCCGTAGCGTTTAGATTACCATAACGGATGTTATCCATAATCGTACCGGAATGTAACCAAGCATCTTGTAATACCATACCAAAGCAACTTCTTAATTGACTACGTGTCATGTCTTTGGTGTTGATACCATCGATATAAATGTTACCGTTGTTGGTCTCATAGAAACGCATCAACAGTTTCACGATGGTAGTCTTACCTGCACCGGTAGGTCCTACAATGGCTACCTGTGCACCTTGTTTTACATATGCACTAAAGTTATGAATAATCGTCTTATCAGGTGTATATCCAAAGACGACATTCTCGAATGTAACATTACCCTTGATGGTATTATTACCATTTTCATCATAGATATTTACAGAGTCTTTCTTATCAGGCTCCTGCTCAGGTTCTTCAATGAATTCAAATACACGTTCTGCCGCTGCTGCGGTGGACTGTAGGACGTTCATAATCTGTGCTGTCTGTGTAATTGGCTGATTAAAGCTACGTACATATTGAATGAATGCTTGAATATTACCAATTGCTAGTCCATTGTGTAAAGTGAGATATCCACCAAGTACACAACATGCGACATAACCTAGGTTACCAATCAATGTGGTAATCGGCTGCATCAATCCACTGATAAACTGAGATTTCCATGCGGCTGTATATAGGTTTTGGTTTAGGTTATCAAAGGTCTTGATAGATTTTTCTTCACCATTGAAGGCCTTCATCACAATGTGACCACCATACATCTCTTCAATATGACCATTGACCTCACCCAGGATTGTTTGTTGTTGGTTAAAGAAAGATTGACTATGCTTTACAACAAACATCGCTCCTAATGCAGATAAAGGTACAACCACCAAGGCGGTCAATGTCATCTGCCAAGAGATGGAGAACATCATATATAGAATACCAATAATGGTAATCAAAGAAGTAAATACCTGTTGAATTGATTGATTCAAAGATTGTGATACCGTATCGACATCATTTGTTATACGTGATAACACTTCACCATGTGTTTGTTTGTCGTAATAGTTTAAAGGTAAACGATTGATCTTCTGTGAGATCTGTTCTCTTAAACGATAGGTTACTTTCTGTGTAACATCTGACATAATCCATGCTTGCAGGTAAGATAGTAAACCTGAAATCGTATAGATAATCAATAGTGTAATTAAGATATTGCGAATACCTGCAATATCAATAGAACCTGTACCACCATACTTAGCGACAAGACCTTCCACAAGTTTTGTCGTTGCGGAACCTAGAATCTTAGGACCGATAATCGTAAAGATCGTTGATCCAACTGTGGAGATTAATACGAGGATTAAAGCGATTCGATATGGTTTTAAGTAGTGTAGTAGTTTTTTGATTGTCTTTGAGAAGTCTTTGGCTTTCTCGTTTGAAGTGGCCATTTGTGGACCCATTCCTCTTCTTTGACTCATTCTCCCAATTCCTCTCTACTTAATTGTGAGTGTGCAATTTCTTGGTATACTTCACAATTCTTTAATAGTTCTTCATGTGTACCGATGCCTACCATCTTACCTTCATCTAGTACGATGATCTTATCTGCGTCCATAATTGAACTGATACGTTGTGCAACGATGAAGATTGTTGCGTGCTTCTCTTCAATCATCTTTGATAAGGCAGCTCTGAGTTTGGCATCTGTCGCATAGTCTAATGCACTAAACGTATCGTCGAAGATGTAAACTTGGGCATCCTTTGCCAAAGCTCTTGCGATAGATAGACGTTGTTTTTGTCCACCAGATATATTCGTACCACCTTGAGAAATTGCCTCATCCACTCCCTTAGGCATACGAGAAACGAATTCCTTGGCTTGTGAGATCGTTAAAGCTTCCTCTATCTTTTTATCACTGATATTCTCATCGGCATAACGTAAGTTAGAAGCGATGGTTCCACTAAATAGAATACCCTTTTGTGGAATATATCCAATGCGATCACGAAGTTCCTTCTGTGGTACATCACGGATATCCACATCACCAAACTTGATGGAACCCTCACTCACATCAAAGAAACGAGGTAATAGATTAATCAACGTCGACTTACCGGAGCCAGTTGAGCCAATAAAGGCTATAGTCTCACCAGGCTTGGCAGTAAAGTTGATATCATCAAGTACATCCTCTTCTGCATTTGCGTACTTGAAGGAAACATGATTGAACGAAATGGTAGAGTTTTCAGCAGGTAAGTGTTTTGGATCCTTTGGATCATGAATCGTAGGTTTTGTTGAGATGACCTCAAAGATACGATTCATCGACACAGCAGATCTTGGTAACATAATGAATATCATCGCGATAATCATAAAGGAGATCAAAATCTCTACAGAGTACTGCAAGAAGGCCATCATATCGCCAACCTGCATCGTACCTGCATCTACTTGACCAGTACCGATCCAGATAATCACAACGGAAATCGCACTCATCACGAATGTCATAACAGGTAATGGAATACTCATGGCACGGTTTAAGAAGATGTTTAACTTCGTGATTTCCGTATTCACTTGATCAAAACGCTTCTCTTCATAATCTTCATTGTCGAAAGCACGGATTACCAGCATACCTTCTAACTGTTCACGAGATACGAGGTTGAGACGGTCAACAAGCTCTTGCGATATTTTAAACTTTGGCATCGTAAAGGCAAAGATGACAATCATCACCGCAATGACCACCACTATTGTCAGTGCGAGAACAGAGACAAGGGATGAATAATGAATGACTTTAAACAATGCGGATATTCCCATAAAAGGCGCAAACAACACGATTCTCAACAACATCGTCAACACCTGTTGAACCTGTTGAATATCATTTGTTGTACGTGTAATTAAGGAGGCAGTTGAAAAGTGAGAGAACTCAGCTGAGGAGAAAGATTCCACCTTCGCAAAGACATCTCTACGAATATCACGGCTGGCTGCAGTGGCAACACGGCTAGATAAGAAGGAAGCCGCAATCGCACACAAGGTCATCACCAATGTGATACCAATCATAATTAGACCTTCTTGCAAGATATAACGATTCTGAATCGCACCAGTATCCATACCAAGGTTTTGATAGATACCCTTAATCGCCATCGTCTCTGCAGCGGTTAAGTTAGCTTCTGTATAACCAGAAGTCATCTGATCAATCTGATTGATAATCTGTGCTTTTACCTCAGGTAAAGCAATTACCATCACATATAGTTGTTCGGAATTATCAAAGTTGAACTTTTTGATCACTTCCTCATTGGATAACATCGAGGTGATCAAAAGAGGTTTCTGTAGGATTGTAGATAAATTACTGTCCGCATTCTCTTTGAGTACATAGATGTTTTCATCCTTGAGGACAGGATACTCATTGCTATAACTCTTAGTACCTTGTTCAATCTCTAGATAACTATCCTCAAGGATAGAAATCTCAGAATCACTCATGAAATACTCTAAGTGAGTAAAGTCAGTTTCACTGATCGCCTTTGGTACAGTATCCGTAATACCACCATACTGAATACCATTGGTGATGATTTTAGACATGTGATCCGGTAGGGCAAGCTGTGCTTGAACTTGAGTAAATATCAACACAATAATCGCAACAACCGATAACCAATAGGGCTTTAAATAACGAATTGCTTTTGTCATATACTCTAATCTCCAATTAATTCTTGATTATATTACCACGGTAATATAAATAATACAACTAGATAATAAAAATACTTGTATATAGTAATAAAACATATTATAGTAAATAACGGAGAAATTATGAAAGACAATAAAAAAAGAGAGATACAACAAATCGCACTGGACCTATTTCGCCAGGAAACATATGAAAAAGTCAGTGTGAATCAAATCGCCAAAGCAGCAGGTATATCCAAGAATACCTTCTATTACTACTTTACAAGTAAAGAAGAATTGGTTCGTGATATCCTACGTCCAGAACTGTTTATTGATGAGGATGTTATCATACAATTATCTGCACTGGATGATCCACTCGAACAAATCCATGCATTAAACGAATCCATGATTCGCTACTTTGTAAAACTAGGAAAACCAATTGTAAAAGTAGCGTTTAGAGCGAACCTCAACAATGAGTTTCCAATTGTAGAGAAAGATAATTACCATGAGCTGCCAATGATTATGAAGATCACAATGAACTTCTTCAAGCGAGCAATCGAAGCCAAAGTAATACGCACAGACCTAAAAGCACATCAGCTCATGGCGTTAACAGGTGTTATACTATTTGGTGTTTTACAAATGTGGGCATCCGCACCACGTGAATTAGACTTAGAAAAATTCTTTATGGGACAAATAGATGCAGTATTATGTGTGAAGAAAGCATAATGATATGAAAAATAAATTACCAGCATACGTAGACTTATATTATAAATTACAAAAAGATATCACCCATGGTGTCTATCAAACAGGTGCTAAGCTACCATCCAAAAGAGTCTTGGCAGACAAAGAGAATGTCAGTGTGATTACAGTCGCACATGCCTATGATTTATTGGTATCCGAAGGATATATCACTTCCTTACAAAGAAGTGGATATTATGTAAGTTATCAAGCTGGTGATTTCTTTTCAACAGGCGAAGAAGATTTTATCGAAGATATCCCATTCATGCATGATACAGATGATACACGCATGTCCTACAATATCTTCGCTAAAACACTGCGTAAAGTACTCAACATCCACCAAGAAAGCGTACTCGTAAAATCACCATGGAATGGACTACTTTACTTGCGTAAAGCCCTAGCAAACTATCTTGCAAGAGCTAGGGGAATCTACGTTGATCCAGAACAAATCGTCATTGGATCTGGTGCAGAGTATCTATATAGCTTAGTTGTAGATATCATCGGCCGTGATAAAACATATGCAATCGAAGATCCATCCTACGAACAAATATCACATACATACATATCCCAGGATGTAAAACTCATACGTATGAAACTGGGACAAAACGGTATATTAACCTCACAACTAAAAGAAAAACACGCAGATGTACTGCATGTTACACCATATCATAGCTTTCCTACAGGAAGCACAACCGACATCAACAAACGCAAACAATACCTAAAATGGGCGAAAGACAATCATGCATGGATTGTTGAGGATGACTACGATTCTGAATATGTATTTGGAATCAACGGAAGAAATACACTATTCTCCCTCGATGAAAAACAAGTCATCTACCTCAATACCTTTTCCAACACCATTGCCTCAGCAGTACGTATTGGCTATATGATTTTACCGAAGGGAAACCTGAAGGAACTTCAGGCAAAGATATCCCAACGCTCCAATACAGTATCCACACTCATGCAGTATCTTGTGGCAGAGCTTATCCAAAGCGGTAGCTTTGAAAGACATATTAATCGCGTACGTAAAAACATGCGAAAAGAATAAAAACTTGAGGTTTCCAAACCCCAAGTTTTTAAATGACATTATTGTTGTGCTTTCTGATATAAGTTATCAATCAAGAAAGGCATTGCCTGTTCAAAGTTAACACCATAGATATTGTGATTCTCTTCGATCAGTGTCTTGTGGATCGATTCCTTGACATAATCACAAGCCAACTGCATCGCTTCTAGTAAGGATAATCCACGAATCAACCCACCAGTAAATGTACTAGCCCAAATATCACCAGTACCGTGGAAATGTTGAGGCTCCTCTTCATTAAAGTATGTCGTATAAGAATCAGAACGCTTATCATACGCATAGGCGCCAATCTTACCCTTTTCAAAAGACACACCTGTTAGGATGGCAGTATTCACACCTAAATCCGTTAGCTTATGCAATACCTCCTGAATGTAGGATTCATCATATTCTTGACGATATGGAATATCTAACAAGAAAGAAGCTTCCGTTAAATTAGGTACGATAATATCCGCTACTGCACATAGATCTCTCATCTTATGTACGAAAGGTAAATCAAATCCAGGATATAACTTTCCATTATCTGCCATACATGGATCAACAACCTTAATCGCCTTCTCGCCAAATTTTGCAAATAAGTCTTTCGCTAAATCAATCTGTTCAAAAGATCCAAGATATCCCGTATAGATTCCATCAAAGTCAAAACCTTCCTTTTGCCAATGAGATAGAATCGGATTAACCTCACCAGTTAAATCATGGAAGGTAAATCCCTGAAACATTGTATGTGTGGATAACACCGCAGTAGGGATCACAGCGGTCTCCACTCCCATTGCGGATAAGATAGGTAAAGCAACCGTTAATGAGCACTTACCTACACAAGATATATCTTGCATCGTAACGATTTTTTTCATATTTTAAATACTCCTTTGATACTATTATTATAGTAAAAATATACAAATATGATATGACCAGATTGATATCCTTTTATATAACCAATTCCGTATTTAATGCTTGTTTTCCTTACGATACTGATTTGGTGTCATTTGATATTCCTTTAGAAACAAACGATTAAAGTAACTAGGCTGATTAAAACCACATGCGTAGGATATTTCAGTTACCTGTTGATTTGTTGTAAGTAACAACTCAATACTCCTTTCCAAACGATAACTATTCAAGAAATCAACAGGCGACTTACCCGTATACTTCTTAAACAAACGAATGCATGTGCTACGCGATATCTGACCAGCATCAGCGATATCATCCAAAGCAATCTTATTTGCATACTGTTTATAGATATACGTCGTCATCTTTCTTTGAATCTGAATATTCTCATCAAAAGAAGATTGAAAATGATCCTGATGCATCGCATATGCTAGATACAAACGACGGATAATCATGTAGATCAGACCATAACTCTCCATCTCAAAACCCACAGGTCTTTCCTTATACAGAACCTCCAGTTGTTTAATAAAGGAGAATAAGTCCAAACCAATTCCAGAGTTCATCGCAAACTGAATATGCGAGAAAGCACGATCTTGCAGAAGAGGACGGATATACCTTGTGTAAATGTCTTTATCTTTGATAAAGAAGTCCGGATTAAAGATAAGTGCCTTCTTACGGCATTGTTGGGGATCCTTTTCATTTAATATACGATGCATGTGTCCACGATTGATAATACATAGATTACCCTTCTTAACGACGAATGAATCCCCATCAACGTGGCATTGAAAGGAACCATCTAAGACTTCAATAATTTCAAAGCAATTATGCCAATGTGTTAGTTCATCGTGAGAACTAGCTGTATAGATATCATCTTCGATGATAAGTGGTTTATATTCATTCATATATGTTTTCTCCTGATTGACAATATTGTACTATGAATTGAGTATATAATACTATTTATATGTAATATTTGATTATATACTATCAATATCAGCTGAGGAGGCTGTAGAAAATATTGAAAAGGAGATTATAAATTATGAACAACAAGTTAAATGTATTATTATCCGACCTAGTCGTTTTCTATCACAAATTACAAAATAAGCACTGGTATGTAAGTGGACAGTCATTCTTCCAGATTCATCCAGAACTCGAGAATTTATATGATGCTGTATTACCACAGGTTGATACAGTTGGTGAATTAATCTTGATGAATGGTGGTAAGCCAGTTTCAACACTAAAGGAATTCCTTGCAAATGCAAAGCTTGAAGAAGGCACAGACGCATATGTAACAAGTGTTAAGACTTTATACTCTGAATTATTATCAGACTATCAGTACCTATTAAAGAGTGTTACAGAAATCAAGGAAGCTGCAGATGCAGAGAACAACTACCTCGTATCTGCGAAGATGGATGAATTTATCGCATCTTACGCTAAGACAATCTGGATGTTAAGCCAGGCCCTACTATAACCATCAATCGTATTAACATGTTATCTCTGCTAGAGTTCCCCCTACGACTAGCAGGGATTTCTTTTTGACAAAGAAATAAATCGGAACTATAATTTCTGACGGAAATGGGGTTTTCCAAGATTATAAATCTAAACCGCTATAAGTGCTGATAACTCCTGTAACTTCTTTTTGTTACGGGTATCAGCATTTTTATATAAGGAGAGTTATGTTATTTAGTTTTGCGATGATGATTTTAGTTGGTGTAGTGTTTGCGATGATTATGCGTAAGGTAGGTTTACCAAATTTATTAGGGTATTTACTAACTGGAATCATATTAGGACCCTTTGTATGCAACGTAATTGATACAACAACCTTTCAGATTTCATCTGATATCCGCCAGATTGCGTTAATGATTATTTTGATGCGTGCCGGTTTGAACTTACAGATATCGGATTTAAAGAAGGTTGGATCGTCTGCGTTGCTGATGTGTTTTGTGCCAGCTAGCTTTGAGATTCTAGGACTGATGATTCTAGCGCCAATCTTTCTGCATTTAGATCTGTTGAATGCCGCAATACTTGGAACCGTATTAGCTGCGGTATCGCCTGCTGTTGTTGTACCACTTATGTTAAGACTAATGGACGAAGGGTATGGCACAAAAGAGGGTATTCCTCAACTAATTATGGCTGGTGCTTCAATGGATGATGTGTATGTTATTGTACTATTTACATCATTATTGACACTTGCCAAGAGAGGAGAGTTCAATGCGTTATCCTTATTACGTATTCCAACATCAATCCTATTTGGAATTGTTTCTGGTATTGTCTTGGGCTATGTACTTTGTAAGCTGTATCGGTTATTGAAGTTACCTATTGGGATTGAACTTGCAAGCATGTTTGCGATTGGGATGGTACTTATTATAATTGAAAGAATAATGACGGGTATAATTGGGTTCTCTGGTTTACTTGCTATTATGGCTTTGACAGCTACGATACGTCATATCAAACCAGAGATGGCGGATAAATATTCTGCTGTTCTTGCGAAGTTATGGCAGCCTGCTGAGATCTTCTTATTTGCATTAGTAGGTGCGAGTGTACGAATTGATTATGCATTATCTTTTGGACCTGTTGTTTTGGTTGTCATTATTCTAGCACTAGTATTCCGTATGCTTGGTGTATATCTGAGTATCATGAAAACAAAGTTCAATATGAAGGAGAGGATATTCACAATGGTGGCATATCTTCCAAAGGCAACGGTACAAGCTGCGATTGGAGGACTTGCATTAGAGGCAGGTCTTGCTAGTGGGGAATTAATTCTGACGGCTGCGGTCACCGCAATCCTATTTACTGCACCGCTTGGAGCTATCTTTATTTCACTTACCTACCGCAGCTTTTTACAAAAAGTGTAGAGTAGTATAGGAGTTTTACAACAATTCTTGTTTTCTTCTATTTTTCATCTTTACTTCTAGTCCCTATTTGTTATGATAGTTACGTGTTTTATGGTTTGGTAACGGATGTCTTTGGGACAGGAAGGATGGAGCTATGGCTTTAGGTGTTGTGACTCTCCGAACAATAGAATATATTGTCGGTACTTCGACAAATACATTTCTGATGGCGGTTTTCTGCGCTCAAAAATGTGGAAAGAATGTTTTTTGAATACGATCTGTGGAGAAATCTCCACGGATTTTTTGTTTTATTAGAAAATGGAGGAAGGTAAGATGAAAAAAGTGGCGATTTTAATGGGCAGTGATAGTGACTTTGGTGTGATGTCAAAGGCAATTTCGGTGTTGAATAAATTTGAAATTCCGGTAGAAGTACATGTATATTCTGCACATCGTACACCAGAGAAGGTTGCAGAGTTTGCCTCAAATGCGAAGGATAATGGCTTTGGTGTCATTATTGCGGGAGCTGGTATGGCAGCTGCCTTAGCAGGTGTAGTAGCAGGACATACAACGCTACCAGTCATTGGTGTTCCTCTGAAGTCCAATGCGTTAGAGGGCATAGATGCATTATTATCTACCGTTATGATGCCTAGTGGTGTCCCAGTTGCAACGGTAGCAATTGACGGTTCTAAGAATGCGGCATATTTAGCTGCACAAATCTTAGCTATCAGCGATGAAGAACTTGCGAAGAAAGTATTAGAAAGTCGTCAGAAACAAAGTGCAGCAGTATTGGCGAAAGATCAAGAACTTCAAGAAAAAGCACAGGCATTATAAATATACTAGGAGAGAGAACATGCAGGATATGATTCATGAGGAGTGTGGTGTTTTCGGTATTTACGATAAAAACATGGTGAGTGATGTAGTATCCGATACTTACTATGGTTTATTTGCCTTACAACATCGTGGACAAGAAAGCTGTGGTATTGCGGTCAATGACCGAGGTGTTATCACAGTACATAAGGATGTTGGTTTAGTACGTGATGTATTTGATCAACATGAATTAGATAAACTAGGTAAGGGTCAGATGGCAATTGGTCATACTAGATATTCAACATTTGGAACTGTAAATCATACCAATGCACAGCCTTTACTGGTTCGTCATATTAAAGGGCAACTAGCGATTGCACATAATGGAAATCTAACAAACGCAGCCGAGCTACGTGAGGAGTTAGAACAGAAGGGCGCGATCTTTCATACAACAAATGACTCAGAAATTATTTGTTATATTATCATCCAGGAAAGATTAAAGACATCTTCGATTGAAAAGGCAATTGAAAATACAATGAATCGCATTGAAGGTGCATATAGCCTTGTTGTGATGTCACCTGAAAAGCTAATTGCTGTAAGAGATAAAAAAGGATTCCGACCATTAGTCATGGGGAAAGACAAGGATGGACGAATTGTATTTGCGTCTGAGACCTGTGCGTTTGCGGCTGTTGGTGTGGATTATGTTCGTGATATTGATGCGGGTGAGATTGTCGTAATCGATCATGATGGTGTAGAACATTCTATCCGTACACACTGTAAGGAGAAGCCTCATATGTGTGTATTTGAATATGTGTATTTTGCACGTAGTGATTCTATTCTCCAACATCAACCAGTACATGAAGCTAGACGTAATGCAGGTCGTATCTTAGCAAAGGAACATCCAGTAGAAGCGGATGTCGTAATTGGTGTGCCTGATTCTGGACTAGATGCGGCGCAAGGCTATGCGGAAGAATCTGGTATTCCTTATGGTATGGGCTTTATCAAGAATCGTTATATCGCACGTACGTTTATCCAACCAACACAGGGACAGCGTGAAAATGCAGTGAATATGAAGCTTCACGTGATTTCTTCTGTTGTAAAGGATAAGCGTGTCATCATGGTAGATGATTCCATCGTGCGTGGAACGACAAGCGCTCGCATTGTAAAGTTACTTCGTGATGGAGGTGCTACAGAAGTTCATGTACGTGTATCTGCGCCACCATTTATTTCACCATGTTACTTTGGAACAGATATTGATTCCAAACAGAACCTAATTGCATGTAAAATGAACTTAGAAGAAATATGCGAGTCTATCGGTGCAGATTCCCTAGGATATTTAAGTGTCGATGGTGTAAAGAAGATGGCAGTGGATGCGGATTGTGATTTCTGTACGGGATGTTTTACAGAGAAGTATCCTGCCCCAATTCCTAAGCATTCTGAAAAATCAAAATTTGAAATGAAAATCGAAAAGAAGGAGAATAAACATGACGAAGAGCTATAGCGATGCTTACAAGGCGGCAGGGGTTGATGTAACTGCTGGATACAAAGCGGTAGAACTCATGAAACAACACGTATCACGTACAACAACTTCAGGTGTATATGATTCCATCGGCGGCTTCGGCGGTATGTTTATGCCAAACCTTGTCGGCATGAAAAAACCGATCCTTGTATCGGGTACGGATGGTGTAGGAACAAAACTAAAACTAGCCATGTTGTTAGATAAACATGATACAGTCGGTATTGATTGTGTTGCGATGTGTGTGAATGATGTTGTATGCGTAGGCGCAAAACCACTCTTCTTCCTCGACTATATTGCATGTGGAAAAAACAATCCAGAGAAGATCGCAACCATCGTAAAAGGTATCGCAGATGGATGCGTAGAAACCAACTGTGCATTAATTGGTGGAGAAACTGCAGAGATGCCAGGCTTCTATCCAGAAGATGAATACGATCTGGCAGGCTTTACTGTAGGAATTGTGGATGAAGACAACATCCTCAACAAAGAAAAAGTACAAGCAGGTGATGTTATTGTGGGTCTTGCGTCCAGTGGTGTACATTCCAACGGATTCTCCCTTGTAAGAAAAGTATTCGATATCGACAAGGAAGAAGACCTGCATGCATATACAGAACAATTAAGCAAACCACTTGGTGAAGTACTACTTACACCAACCAAACTATATGTAAAACCAGTACTCAATGTACTGGAAAAAGTAAAAGTAAAATCCATTGCACATATCACGGGCGGAGGATTCTATGAAAACCTACCACGTGCATATGGAGAAAACCTAACTGCAGATATTACACTAGGCACATGGCCAATCCTACCAATCTTCAACTTAATACAAGAAAAAGGAAATATCTCATCCCATGATATGTTCAATACATTCAACATGGGCATTGGCATGGCTATAATCGTATCCCAAAAAGATGCACAACAAACAATCGATATCCTAAAGGATAGTGGTATACAAGCATATCAAATCGGTAAGATGATTGAGGGCGACCATTCGGTCGTTATCCATGAATGATCAATATCGCAGTACTGGTATCAGGTGGTGGTACAAACCTACAAGCACTCATTGATGCCCAAGGTACTACTCTGCAACATGGTCGTATTGCATTGGTGATTGCGTCAAATGAAAATGCATACGCATTACAACGTGCACAAAACGCAAATATTGATCATTGTGTAGTCTCAAGAAAATACTTCCAAGACCAAGAAGAATTCACCAATGCACTACTCAAACAACTACAAGAACACAACATCGATATGATAGTGCTTGCAGGTTATCTATCAGTCATAGATGAAAAGATCATTCATGCATACCCAGACAGAATCATCAATATCCACCCATCCCTAATCCCATCATTCTGTGGAAAGGGATACTATGGCTTAAAAGTACACCAAGCAGCTTTAGCATATGGTGTAAAAGTAACAGGAGCTACTATCCACTATGTCAATGAGATTATGGATGGTGGAAAAATCATCCTACAAAAAGCAGTAGAAATATTACCGGATGATACTCCAGAAATCTTACAACAACGCGTCATGAAAGAAGCAGAGTGGATACTGTTGCCAAAGGCAACAGAAATGATAGCCAAACAAATCGAACAGGAGAAGACAAAGTGAAAAACGTATACGAATATCTAAGTGAAAAGACATATCCAGGAAGAGGAATTGTAATCGCACGTACACCATGTGGAAGAAAGATGAGAATTGCATATTTCATTATGGGAAGAAGCGAGAATAGCCGTAATCGTATCTTTACAGAAACAGATGATGGAATCCGTACAGAAGCATATGATCCAAGTAAAGTCGAAGATCCATCCCTAATTATCTACTCACCAGCCAAGACGATTAACAATACAACAATCATCACCAACGGTGACCAAACAGATACGATTTATGAATACATGCAAGCAGGTAATTCGTTTGAAGAAGCACTACGTACAAGAACATTCGAACCAGATGGTCCAAACTATACCCCTCGCATATCCACAATCGTAAAGGATTTTGGTTATACAATGTCTATCCTAAAAACAGATAGTGGAAATCCAGACATTACACTTAGACAATTCTTTGATATCAATGATGAAAAACCAGGATACGGACATTTAATTCATACCTACCAAGAAGATGGTAATCCATTACCTTCCTTTGAAGGAGAACCTGTTCCATTTGTATTACCAAAGGAACCATTAGAGATGTATGCGGCACACTTATGGGATAGTCTCAATGAAGAAAATCGTATCTCACTCTATGTAAAACAAATTGAACCACTCACAAACGAAGTGAAGACAATCATTATCAACAAACATCAATAGGAGGTCGTATGGCAAAGGAAATCACACTGAAATATGGTTGTAACCCAAACCAAAAACCAGCACGTATCTATCTGGAAGAGAAAGAACTTCCAGTTACCGTACTCAATGGTAGACCTGGATATATCAACTTCTTAGACGCTCTTAACAGCTGGCAATTAGTTAAAGAACTCAAAGAGGCCACAGGTTATCCATCTGCAGCTAGCTTTAAACACGTTAGTCCAGCAGGTGCTGCAATAGGAACTCCCCTTACAGAAGTTGAAAGGAAAATCTACTTTACAGGAAATCAAGAGTTATCCATGCTGGCATGTGCATACGCAAAAGCACGTGGTGCAGATCGTATGAGTTCCTATGGAGACTTTGCGGCTTTATCCGATATCTGCGATAAAGATACTGCACTCCTACTCAAAAAAGAAGTATCCGATGGTGTCATCGCACCAGGATATACAGATGAAGCACTCGAAATCTTAAAAGAAAAGAAAAAAGGAAACTACGCAGTAATCCGGATTGATCCAAACTACGTACCAGATCCAATAGAAACAAAACAAGTATTCGGCATAAACTTTGAACAAGCTAGAAACAACGTTCATATCGATGAAACGTTGTTAACAAACTTTGTCACAAAAAACAAAACACTCACACAATCCGCAAAACTAGACCTATTGATTGCGATGATCACACTGAAATATACACAATCAAACTCCGTTGTATATGTCAAAAACGGGCAGGCAATCGGTGTCGGTGCAGGACAACAATCCCGTATACACTGCACAAGACTTGCAGGTAGTAAGGCAGATAATTGGTGGTTAAGACAACATGAGAAAGTCCTAAATCTACCATTTAAAGAAAATATCAGAAGAGCAGATCGTGATAATACAATCGATATCTATATCTCTAATGATTACGAAGATGTCTTACAAGAAGGCACTTGGCAACAATTCTTTACAACAAAACCAAGTGTATTTACACCAGAAGAAAAAAAAGCATGGATCCTGCAACAAAGCGATGTAACCCTAGGATCTGATGCCTTCTTCCCATTTGGCGATAACATCGAAAGAGCACACAAGAGTGGTGTGAAATACGTTGTACAACCAGGTGGATCCATCCGTGATGACCATGTCATAGATACATGTAATAAGTACGACATAGTAATGATATGTAATCAAATACGTTTATTCCATCATTGAGGAGGCAATAGATGAAAGTATTAGTCATAGGGTCAGGTGGTCGTGAACATGCGATCATCAAGAAGCTAAAAGAAAATAGAACAATCGATAAAATCATATGCGCTCCAGGTAATGGTGGTATCCAACAGGATGCACAGTGCTTCAATGTTGAGGCGATAGATTTAGTAAACATGGTAGAGCTAGCCAAGTGCGAAAAGGTAGACTTTTGTGTAGTAACACCAGATGATCCACTCGCAATGGGCATGGTAGATATACTGGAGATGGAAGGAATTCCATGCTTTGGGCCAAACGCAAACGCCGCAATTATCGAATCCTCAAAAGTATTCGCAAAGAACCTCATGCAGAAATATCATATTCCAACCGCGAAATATGCCGTTTTCAATCAAGCAGATCAAGCCAAGGAATATATCCGCAAACAAAAAACCTATCCAGTCGTACTGAAAGCGGATGGACTAGCACTAGGCAAAGGTGTCCTCATTGTAGACAATGAAGAAAGCGCAATGCAAGCAATTGACGATATGATGATCAATGAAAGCTTTGGCGATGCAGGTAAGCAGATCGTCATTGAAGAATACATGACAGGTCCAGAGGTATCCGTATTAGCCTTTTCCGATGGTAAGACTATCGTACCGATGATATCATCCATGGATCACAAACGTGCAAACGATAACGATGAAGGACTAAACACAGGAGGTATGGGCACCATCGCACCATCCCCATACTACACAAAAGAAATCGCTGATACATGCATGCAGACAATCTACCTTCCTACAATTCAGGCAATGAATCAAGAAGGTAGAAAGTTTAAAGGCTGTCTATACTTTGGACTCATGTTAACACCTACAGGTCCAAAAGTAGTGGAATACAACTGTCGATTCGGTGACCCTGAAACACAGGTAGTATTAGCACTACTAAAAACAGACTTATTTACAATCATGCAAGCAGTACATGATGAAACACTTGATCAACTCCAGATAGAGTGGTCAAATGATTCCGCAGCTTGTGTAATCCTTGCAAGCGGTGGCTATCCAAAGGCATACAAAAAAGGATACGAAATCCATGGTTTAAACCCACAAGGACAACTCGATGGAGCCACAATTTACCATGCAGGCACAAGCTATCAAGATGGTAAATACCTCACCAATGGAGGCAGAGTCCTTGGGGTAAGCACAGTGGCACCAACACTGACAGATGCATTGAAACTCTCCTATCTAAAGATACAAGAGATACAGTTTGAAAACATGCATTATCGTACAGACATAGGCAGAAAGGTAGTGGACGCATGACAGTATATCGTTGTTTTGTAGAAAAGAAAGCAAATTTCGCAAGCGAAGCGAAATCCACATTAAACGACTTAAACGTAGCTGTACGTAGTCAAAAAGTGGAAGGATTAAGAATTATCAATCGCTATGATATTGAAAATGTCGATGAAGAAGATTACATTGCCTCAAAACACACAATCTTCTCCGAGCCACAAGTCGATATCTTCTATGATGAAAGTGCACCAGATCCAGATTACGACGAATACGTTTTAGCAGTCGAATATCTACCAGGTCAATTCGATCAACGTGCAGATTCCTGTGCACAATGTATCCAACTAAGTTCCATGAAACAAAAGCCAACGGTGAAAACCGCTAAGCTATATTACATCAAAGGAAACTTTACAGACGAAGAAAAGAAACGCATCCAAAATACACTAGTCAATCCAGTCGAGGCAAGAGTCGCAAGTCTAGATAAACCAGAGACCATCATCATGACATTTGAAAAACCAGAAGCACCAGAAGTACTCACCGGTTTTATCACACTAGATGAACAAGGACTCAAACAATATCTAACAAAATATGGCCTAGCCATGGATCTAGCAGATATCACATGCATGCAGGAATACTTCCGTGATGAAGAAAAGCGAGATCCAACAATCACAGAGTTACGAGTTATCGATACATACTGGTCAGACCACTGTCGACACACCACATTTCACACCATCATCGATGATGCAAAGATCGAACCAGAATACATTCAAGAAGCTTTCCATGAATACCTCAGACTTAGAAACCAAGTATATGAGGAAGGTAAAGAAAAACCAATCACACTTATGGATATTGGAACCATCGGTAGCAAAGTACTCAAGCGTAACGGAAAACTTGAAGACTTAGACGAATCCGAAGAAATCAATGCATGCTCAGTAAAGATCAAAGTCGATGTTAACGGGAAAGACGAAGACTGGTTATTGATGTTCAAAAACGAAACACATAACCACCCTACAGAGATCGAACCATTTGGTGGGGCAGCTACATGCCTTGGTGGTGCAATACGTGATCCACTATCTGGAAGAAGCTACGTATACCAAGCAATGCGAATTACAGGCGCTGCAAATCCACTACAGGACATCGATCAAACAATGCAAGGTAAATTACCACAACGCAAGATCGTTACAACAGCAGCGGCTGGATATAGCTCCTATGGAAACCAAATTGGTCTAGCAACAGGACTTGTGAATGAAATCTATCATCCAGGTTATGTCGCAAAACACATGGAAGTAGGTGCTGTTATCGCAGCCAGTCCTGCAAATAACGTCATCCGACTACAACCAGAACCAGGAGATGTCGTTATCTTACTGGGTGGTAGAACAGGCAGAGATGGCTGCGGAGGAGCAACAGGGTCCTCCAAATCACATCATGTTGACTCACTAGAATCCTGCGGAGCAGAGGTACAAAAAGGAAACGCTCCAGAAGAGCGTAAACTACAACGCCTATTCAGAAACCCAACAGCAGCACGCCTCATCAAACGATGCAATGACTTTGGTGCAGGAGGAGTCGCAGTCGCGATTGGCGAATTAGCAGATGGCTTAACCATCAACCTAGACTTAGTGCCTAAGAAATACGAAGGACTTGATGGAACAGAACTAGCCATCAGCGAATCCCAAGAGCGCATGGCAGTGGTTGTAAATAAAGACGATGCAGAAAGATTCCAAATACTCGCAAGTCAAGAAAACCTAGAGACAACCATCGTTGCGGAAGTAACTGCAGAAAAACGCATGATTATGAAATTCCAAGGAAATGAAATCGTGAACATCTCACGTTCATTCCTGGATACCAATGGTGCAAGCAAGCATATAGAAGTATCTATTTCATTAGAACAAAACGAAGAACAAGCTCCCGTACAAAACTTCAAACAAAGCATGGAAGAACTCGCTTCTGATATCAACATCTGCAGTCAAAAAGGACTCGGTGAAAGATTCGATTCAACGATTGGTAGTAATACAGTACTCATGCCATTTGGTGGTAAATACCAATTAACACCAAGCCAAGTGATGGCTGCCAAAATACCAGTGCTAAACGGTACAACAGATACAGCATCTCTAATGGCATATGGCTATGATCCACAACTATCATCACAATCACCATACAAAGGAGCCATGGCAGCCATCATAGAAGCCATGTCAAAACTAGTAGCAGCAGGATGTAATCCGAAACATGCATGGATGTCATTCCAAGAATACTTTGGACATCTAGGAGACAATACGGATAAATGGGGGAAACCATTTTCCGCATTACTCGGTGCACTCAAAGCACAAACAGAGCTAGAAATCGCGGCGATTGGCGGTAAAGACTCCATGTCAGGAACATTCGAAGATATCGACGTACCTCCAACACTGATTGCGTTTTCGGTATCAACAGCGAAAGCATCCCACATCATCAGTAATGCATGGACAGCTAAAGACCACTATATCTACGCAATCATGCCAGAATATACATCAGATGATTTACCAGACTTTGTAAATATTAAAAATGCATTTAACAAAGTCTATAATCTGATCAACCAAGGCATTGTCAAATCCGCCTGGGCATTACAACATGGCGGAACAGCAGAAGGTATCCTCAAGAGTGCATTAGGTAACCATATTGGTATTCGTCTGGAAGACGATATTAACCCAACAAGACTATTCACAAAGTGCTACGGTGGTATCCTGTTGGAAACAAACCAACCAGTCGATGAATTAGAACTACTGGGTAAGACCATCGGTGAATACCAAATACAAACCAAAGATGAAACAATTGACTTAAATGCATTACAAAAGCTATATGAAGAAAAGTTGGAACCAGTATATCCATGTAATATTACCCAGAAAACAAAGGAAATCCAACCAGTACATAAAGACCGAATCAGACCTATGCATGCAAGTTATGTTGTTGAACATCCACATGTATTAATCCCTGTATTCCCAGGCACAAACTGCGAATACGACACAGAAAATGCATTCGCAAAAGAAGGGGCAGATACAGAGATCTTCGTCATCAAGAACCTAACACCAAAGGATATTGAGAACAGTGTAAATGAATTTGTAGAGGCTATCCAACGCAGTCAAATCATTGCACTACCAGGAGGCTTCTCAGGTGGTGATGAACCAGATGGATCAGCTAAGTTCATTGTGTCCTTCTTTAGAAATCCTAAAGTAAAAGCAGCTGTTGAAGATCTACTCAACGTTAGAGAAGGATTAATGCTTGGTATATGTAATGGATTCCAAGCACTCATCAAACTTGGTCTAGTTCCTTATGGAAAGATACTAGACACAGATGAATTCCATCCAACTTTGACATACAATACAATCGCAAGACACCAATCAAAGTTGGTAAGAACACGTGTAGCATGTAATCAATCTCCATGGCTCAAGTACATGAACCCAGGAGATATCCATACAGTAGCCATCAGCCATGGAGAAGGAAGATTTGTTGCGAAAGACAAAGTAGTCCAGACACTGATAGCCAATGGACAAATCGCTACACAGTACGTAGACTTTGAAGGAAACCCAACAAACGATATCCACTTCAATCCAAATGATTCCGACTATGCAATCGAAGGAATCACATCACCGGATGGAAGAATCCTAGGAAAGATGGGACACTCTGAAAGAAACGGAGAGAATCTCTACAAGAACATTCCAGATATCCAGGATGAACAATCTATCTTCAAAGCAGCAGTAGAGTACTTTACAAACACAATATAAAAATTAGGTATCCCTGGTGTGGATACCTAATTTCTTGTAAATGACATAAGGCTTAATTCCATGCATTACTTGGTGTTAAGCCTTTTGATTTTAGGATAATAACAATATGGGTTATCTAGGATAGAATCTCCGTGGTTCTTAATAGCGTATTTTGATTCATTATTTGGGTGTTTCTACTGCAGTTTAGACTTGATTTACTAGATAGTATTGCTAATTAGCAAAATTCTATTCGCCATAATGTTCATCCTTAGACCAGATTCCTTTAGTAGCAGACCAAATTTCTGTGTAATTATTATCAGTCACTGCAGCATTGAAAGGTTTTGCTAGAAATGTGTTAATTGTTTTCAATACTGTGTTATAGTCCTCAGAATTAGTACCGATTTTTTGACAGAATGCTCGCCATTTCTTTTGCATATTAACATCACTACCGAAGGCTATAACTGAATTGAATTGTTTTGCTGTGAAGTAATGCCCACGGTTTATAAAAGTTCTTTTTAAAGCCTCTGCAAGTATACTGCTGCTGAAATCAAACTTATTCGCAAGATAGTAAAGATCATAGTAATCCTTCATACGGGTGGAGAATTCCATAAATGAAAGGATTGCATCAAGCTTTTCTGCAACAGTTGTTTCCAGTGAATAGGTATTTACTGTCGGAACAATAAAATCATTAAGCTGTGTTGGTATTTGTCGTTTTTCTGGCTTAGGGATAATTACATCGCCGACACCAAAGTCAATACTAAAAGGAGTTTTTGTGTTTTTAATCCTTGCAACAAGCGAAGCATTAACACCAGCATATTTTTTGGTTATTGTTATGGGAGCTAAGTGTGTAATTTCAAACGTAATAAAATTATTGCTTGTATCTACGGCTATGATTTCGTTGAGTACCATTCTGAGCTGTTCTGGTGTATTTGGTATCTTGCAAAGTAGGAAATCAACATCAACTGTGATGCGACTATCAAAATGTGTAATAGAATAAATAGGCCACCTTTCAAAATAAAGTTATCCGCATACTTGGATTTTTCAAGTCGACGTAGAAACTCTTCTTGGCAGAAAAGCTGCAGGCAAAGTTGATAGCTCTTACCGCTTTTGTCCGCTTTGTTTTTAAGACGTGCTAGTACAGATGCGGCGATATCAGGCATTAAGTATCACCTCCATTACATTCATCATTTTATTATAAATATTCATTTTCTTCGCGTATTTTGAAAGATTATAAAGATTCTTCTTTTCATCTGCAACATACGCATTAACAGCCTTAATAAATATCTCGTTATCTAGCTTAGTACGGTATTTAAAGCAGTCGCATATCGTACGTTCACGGTCATATATTGGAAGTGTAACACCGTTGAATGAGCCGGTCGTTTCGCCTAGATGGTACAGATTATTTTGTACATAATATGCTTTAACCGGAACTTCTTTTTGTATGGATTTAATTGTTCTGGAATAAGACTGCGGGACAGAAATCGTCCATTTGCGAGGCGTAAAGTCACTGTAGCCATAATAAAATAGTGCTGACTCAACAGATACAATACCTTGTGTCATCAATTTAGAAAGCAGGGTTTCCTCATTTGGTTCATCTCCAATAGACAGCTTGTAATAGCCGTGCTTAATTCGCTCGATGTATCCCTGCTTAAAAAGCGTATAAATATCTTGTTCTTTTAGACCTGCAGAAATAAAATCAGATTTTTTAACTATTTCGCCAAAAGTATTAAAAGTCTTATTTGCGATATCATGTTTGCTCAAATTACCACCTACTTTCTATATAGTTTATCTTCATCAATAGTATAGTATATTATTTTAAAAATAACAAAATCTACACGTAAATTTAAAATATTTCGTGTATATTTTGATAAAAATATCAATGCTTAAGAAACCAAAAAATTGTAAAATATATTTATCCATAAAACCTCCTATTAAAAAGATATTGACCATCTTTATGATATGAGAAATGGAAAAGGGATGAAATCCAGTTGAAAATCATCCCTATTTTTATGGAAAGTATGGTCCTACAAGCTATTGGAGATCTAATTCCTAATTTATTTCATTTTTGTGACTGCGATGATATAACGTGCACTCATATATAAACATGCAAGCATCATGAGTACTTCTAATACGATGATGTATGTTGGGCTACTGGATACAATACCATTAGCTACTAACAAGATACCAAATGCAGCATATAATACGGCTAGTAAGATACATCTAGGTTTGTTGTTAGCAGAAACAAGTCCTTCGATGAATGTCTTTTTCTTACTTGGTACAAAGTCTGGATATTGTGGTAGTGTTGGTAGCCATACTTGGCGGAAGCGGTATTCGAGTACGCCAAGTAAAGCTAATCCTGCAATGAGTGCGATACGCAAATCACCTACAAATGTAATGAGTAACATAAACAATGCAATCGCTAGTGCTAGACGATTATGATATAGCGTAAAGTTCTTTACATCTTTTTCTTTTAGTAAATATCCTGTCTTATTGAAAGATAGATACATAATCGTCTGGCCTTTATCATCAATATAGATATTTCTACCGGCGATTGCACCTTTTCTTTGTGAACTTCCATCATCGAAGATAGATGTTTTTTTCTTTTGTTGATTTGAACTCATAGGATTCCTTAGTGTAGTTGTGCAATACCTTTGCAGTATGTTTCTTCTACGCTGTAATCATCGTTCAATACAACGATATCTGCGTCATATCCTGTGCATAGTTTACCGATGTGGTCTTGTAGTCCTAATAGTGTAGCTGGGTTGATTGTAGCTGCGTTAATTGCGTAATCAAATGGTACACCAGCAATCTCTACGAGGTTATATAGACCTTGGTTCATGCGCATTGTAGAACCTGCAAGACTTCCGGATTCTGTCAGGTGTGCACTTCCATCTGGATAGATTTCAATCTCATGGCCACCAAACATAAACTTAGAGCCTGGTTCATATCCCTTTGCCATTAGGGCATCAGAGATCATGATTGCATGATCTTTACCCTTTGCGTTGAAGAAGATATTCAAAGCTTCTGGTGTAGAGTGATTGCAATCACAGATGATCTCACTAAACATATCACGAATACGTAATGCAAGACCCGTTACACCATTTGCACGGTGGTTAAATGGAGATTGTCCATTATATGTATGAGTAATGGACTTTGCGCCATTGGCGACTGCCATTAGACCTTCTTGGAATGTGGCTCCAGAGTGACCAATGGAAACTGCTACGTTATTTGCGGCACAGTATTTTGTTAGTGCTAAGTCTGGATCATGTTCAGGTGCTAAAGTGATAACCTTGATTAAACCGTTAGCATCCTTTTGGTATTGCTTGAATTCTTCTACAGTTGGAGGAACGATAGCCTCTGGAGGTTGTGCTCCCTTGTACTTCATATCGAGGTATGGACCTTCAAAGTGAATACCGATGATATCTGCACCATCTCTGCCAGCAACAAATGTCTCTTTTACTTTCGCTACATTCTTAACCGCCTTTGTTAATACTGGATTTAACTCTGTAATTGTGGTGGAAAGGAAACCTGTAACACCTTCACTTGGAATGCCCTTAGCCCACTTTTTAAGACCATCTTCTAAAGCGTAGTTTGTATCGTAACCATATGCGCCATGGCAATGGATATCAATAAAACCAGGAACGATGCGCTTATTGCCGTAATCTACATCTGCTTCATGAGCATCGATTGGATAAATACCTTGAATCTTGTCTTCTTGAATTTCAATGACTGCTGGAATAAAATCACCAGCAATCCAAACACGAGTACTTTTAATAAACATATATTTATTACCTCTTGTATAAACTTTCTATGAATATAATATAGCACTAATGAATTTATTTATGTTGTAGGACGTTTACACAAATCGGTAATGAATTGATAACTTTTAATCAGTTTATACAAAACGTAAGAGTGGATTGCTATAATACAACATAGATAAGCAAGTATTGCTAAGGAGACAATCGAGATGACGATATTCAACTATACAAATGAAGAATTAAAGAATCTAACAGCAATTTATACCGCTACTGAAATTCATCAGCAGCCAGATACTTGGGAAAAGACAGTTGCACAGGTACAATCACGTGCAACAGAAATCCAAGCATTCATCAACAAAGTCATTACACAAGATGATTATGATGTAATCCTAACAGGTGCAGGAACAAGCGAATTCGTAGGAAATGCGCTATATTCCTATTTGAACCGCAAGCTAAACTACAAAGTAAAGAGCTACGCTACTACAGACTTAACAGCTACACCTGAAAACTTTGTATCTGCACATAAGCCAACATTGTTAATCAGCTATGGACGTTCTGGTGATTCTCCAGAATCAATCGGTGCAATCCAATCAGTAGAAGCAGTCAATGACAACCTATATCATCTATTTATCACATGTAATAAAGATGGTGCTTTAAGCAAGCGTGCTGAAGCAGAAGGTGATCGTTGCCTAGCAATCAACCTAACTCCAGAAACACTTGACCAAAGCTTTGCGATGACATCAAGCTTTACAAATATGTACCTAGCTACACTATTATGCTTTAACCTAGATAACTTTGATGAAACGGTGAAGTCTGTAAAAGAAGTAATCGCTGCAGCTAGAAAGTTAGTAGATGAAGATTGGAAACAAGTACAGGGATTCGATGGTTCCTTCGATTACGGTAGAATCGTATACTTAGGAACAAACACCCTAAAGGGTATCGCACAAGAATCAGCCTTAAAGATGCTCGAATTAAACACAGGTAAGATTGTTACAATGTTCGATACACCGCTTGGATTCCGTCATGGACCAAAGTCAATCGTAGATGATACAACACTTACAGTTCTCTATCTATCTGATGGTGAATACCAAAGACAATATGAATTAGATTTACTAAAGGAAATGTCAGGACAACGCAAGGGCGATCAGATCATGGTTGTATGTAATACACCAAGTGAACTAGCCAAATCTCTTGCAAACTATTATTATAGTTTTGATACATCCGCAAAGGACAACATCTTTGTAGGTCTAGACTTCATTATCGTGGCACAGATGATGGGCTTGTTTGCGTCAATCCGCAATCACTTCACACCAGATGATCCATGTCCAACAGGTGAAGTAAACCGCGTTGTTAAGGGTGTAACACTATATCCATATAAGAAATAAGGAGAGATAACATGATCGGTATTGTAGTAACAGGACACGGACATTTCGCAACAGGACTATCAAGTTCTGTAGAACTCATTGGTGGTAAGCCAGAACATTACGAAGCAGTAGACTTCGTACAAGAAGATTCGACAGAAGATCTTGAAAAACATCTAACAGAAGCTTTCGCAAAACTAAAAGATTGCGAAGATGGCATCTTAGTATTCAGCGACTTAGTTGGTGGATCACCATTCAAAGTATCTGTAGAATTATCAATGAAACTCAAAGACCAGTACAAGATTGTAGTACTTTCAGGTACTAACCTTGGTATGTTGGTAGAAGCTAATCTAACAAGAGGCTTCGCTAGTGATATCGACTCCCTAGCAAACGCAACAGTTGAAACAGGTAAGTCACAAGTAATGCGTTACGAGTTCGTACAACATGAAGAAGTATCTTCAGATGAAGGTATCTAATCTATAAACAATCAATGTTTGAGCCATACTTCGGTATGGCTTTTTTGTGGGATGAGTGAGGTAAAGATTGACGTTTGAGAAATAATTATGAATAATTAAAACGATGGGAGTAATCATTGATGAATGAGATTAAAGTACAAAATCTAAAGAAGAGCTTTCATAACAAACTTGTCTTAGATATACCACAATTAAATGTAAATGCAGGAGAAATTGTTTCTATTGTTGGCATCAATGGAGCAGGTAAATCAACATTGATAAAGATAATCTCAGGTCTACTTCTACAAGATGAGGGATCAGTAGAAGTGTATGAACACCTGAATAACTCTGCATTGATTCATCAAGATGTTAAGTTTGTTTTAGAAAGTGGCAGAGGATACTATGAATATCTTAGTGCAAATCAAAACATCGATTACTTCTTACACTTAAATGGTATCTCGCGCAGTCAAGTAAAGAATGATTTAGAGTATCTGATTGATAAATTAGATTTCCGTAGTCATATGGATAAATTGGTGTCGGAGTTATCGCAAGGTACAAGACAAAAACTTTCGCTAATTATCGCATTACTATGTAAACCAAAAGTATTATGTTTAGATGAGCCTACTAATGGATTGGATGTAGTTGCGAAAAGACAGTTTGCTAAATTACTACAAGAACTATCACAAGAAAAAGGAACTATCATTCTTATGACTACACACGATGTATTCTTTGTAAAAGAAGTATCTACAAGCATATGTGTATTGAGTAAAGGCGAAATTAAGAAAAAAGGTAGTTTTTATGATGTATTTGGTGATAATCACAACTGGATAAAATATCGAATTGGAATTGGTGACCGTGCATTACCATTACTTGAAGAACGGTATCCCAATATGAAATATCAAAGCGAAGATAATTGCATACTTCTAGAGACAAAAGACATACAAATCAAGAATGATATTTTACGTCATTTTGATGTAGTCTTCTATGAAGAGATTCAAGAAAGTATAGAAGAAATCCTCTTTGAGGTACTAAACAATGATTAAAGAAATACAAAGAGAGTTTAAAAGACAACTCCAAGAGATGGTGCAGTTTAAGTTCAACCTGATATTCGCAAACTTTGGTATCTTGATCATGGTATCGTCTTATATCCAATACTTCCAAGGCACACAGGATAAATTTCTATTACTATGCTTGTTGTTTACATGGTATTTTACAAGCCACAGTGTGAGTCATCCTACATTCTTTATTGAAGATGATTTGTATGATAGAACACTGATAAGCGTTGTTCAAAGTAATAAGAGTGTATTGTATGTGCTGATATTTAAGATTATCGTACAAATATTAATTGATTTGGTAAAAGCGATTCCAATATTTATCGTATTAGCTGTGCTAAACCAAATTCATTTCCCAGAAAATATTCTGATATTACTGATTGACCTGCTTGCATGTTTTATTACGATTGTTAGTGTATATGGGTTCGGTTTTTGTATATCTAGTCTTTGTTTTGTGTTTCATCGCACATCCAGCATAACCGCCTTAATTTCATACTTCATGTTATATTTTACAGGTATTTTAGCTCCATTAGATGGTGCACTTGGATATATCGGTAGACTATTTCCGTATTATGCATTGCGAGAATTTATTACGACACCATCTTATTTAGATTTTATGTGGCTAATCATGTATGGAGTTATTTATTGGTTGATAGGGACGATACTATTTTCCTATACGTTGAAGATTGCCAAGAAACAAGGGAGTCTATTCCATGTTTAATGAAATGAAGCGATATATTCGCTATAAGAAAAGATACTTATTTGATAATGTATGTGAGGTGATTTATTCGCTCATATTTATTACAGGTATCATTGTTATCTTCAACAATAATACTCCCATCAACATACTGTATTTCTTCTTATACTATGTAATGACAAACACCATCTTATTGGCAAATGAAGAGTTAGAATACGAAATTCGTACGAACCAATATATAAATATCAAAACAACCAAAACATCAGTTTTGAAGATATATCTATATCGATCAGTAACGTATTTGTTATGGTCAACATTCATCTTTGTAATAGCGATTGCTGTAGCGCTATTGTTCTTCCCAAGTAAGTTTATTCTACCAGTGATATCCTTGGGCAACTTAGCTCTTGTAGTTTTAGTAAACTTGGGAATTATGATTGTACTCTACATTCTTGCGATCAAACTGACAGAGCGATACCAAAGAGTAGCTGTATTCTTGAACCTAATGAATACTTTGGTGCTGTTCTATTCTGGTTTGGTATTTCCTGTTTCATTCTTTTCCTACGTTAACCTGTTGAATCTATTAGCAGGAATATAGATAGGTACTAAAACCTGTAAATATTTATAGGGAAAATAAAAACGAGTTGTAGATTGATATCTACGACTCGTTTAATGGTTACTTATAGGTTATTAACAAGTGCGTATGCACCATAGATACCCGCAAGATTACCTAGTTGTGCTTTGTTGATATGTACACCTTGATAACCATCAATCAGTGTATGTTGGATTTCTTCCATACACTTTTGATAGACATACTCTTGATCAAAGATACCACCACCTAATAGGATAAGTGGTAGGTTGTATACATGTATGATGGAACAGATTCCCTGTGCCACTTCTTGTATCCAAGCATCTAGGACTTGTTTGATATCTGGGTTATCAATATTAGTGAAGATATCTTTTCCGTTTTGGATGCTTGGTAAAACATGTTGTGCTTGTTTGACTAAAGCTGTAGTAGATGCGTAATGTTCATAGCTGTTATCCCAGGCATTTGTAGTGGGTTTGACATGTGTTAACATAGCACCTAACATGATTCCTTTATTGTGACCGGTGCCGTAGTATGGTTGATCATTGAGGTAGATACCACCACCAATGCCTGTACCATAGGTAATGCATGCAAAGTCATGATAGCCTTTGGCTGCGCCAAAGGTATGTTCACCTCTAGCTGCACAATATACATCATTCTCTACGCAGACTTTTACATGAAATTCTTGTTCGAATATCTCTTTGACATGCATGCCTGTATATCCTGGCATGTTTTCATTAGCGTAGTGTATGGAACCATCTTCTGTATTCACTTGTCCACAAGTACTGATACCAATCGCATCAAAAGGTGTAAAGGTATGTAACCAAGTGATAATCCTTTGGATAACATCCTTGGCTCCGTTTTGTGCTAGTGTATCGATTTGTTCAGTATGATCCAGTTTACCATCGATGAATACACCAAGTTTTACTTGGGTTCCACCAAGATCAATTGCGATAATCTTATGCATCGAGAGCCGCCTTAAATTTCTTTGTGATCTCTAAAGGACGAGTAATCGCAGAGCCTACAACAACAGCGTGTACACCAATATCCATCGCATGACGACATTCCTCAGGTGTTGCAATATTACCTTCCGCAATCACAGGTTTTCCACTTTGTTCGACAAGTGTTTTTATCATGCGATAAGGAGGTAGGGCACAACCTTTTGTGTAATCGGTATAACCTGCTAAAGTTGTACCGATTAAATCAAAACCAATTTCTGCAGCGTGTAATCCTTCTTCAATGCTGGAACAGTCTGCCATGAATAATTGATTAGGATATTTTTGTCGTACTTCTTTGAAGAGTTCATCTAGAGTACGATTGTTTGGATGTGTTCTGTGTGTAGCGTCTAATGCGATAATTTCTACGCCTGTTTGTACAAGGGCATCCACTTCTTCGATGGTTGGTGTGATATATACATGAGGTTGGTCAGGATATACCTTTTTGATAATACCGATGATAGGTAAATCTACAGTCTTTTGTATCTCTTGAATATCTTCAACAGTATTTGCACGTATGCCTTTGGCACCACCAAGACTTGCGGCGTAGGCCATTCTAGACATGATAAAACTGCTATGGAGTGGTTCCTCAGGTAATGCTTGGCAAGATACGATGAGTTGTCCTTTAATCGCATCTAATATTTCAGTATTTGTACGTTTCATATAACCTCCGTATTCTACTGGGTCTTACATTGAATGTAATTTGCTAGTAAATCTATAAACATTATATATGGAATACTAGGACTATAAAGAGCATTTGTGACTACAGGTAGTTGATATAACTCTGTAAAGATACCCTTAGGAATCTTCGCTGTAGCAGATGTAATACATAATGAATATGGTTTGTGTACCAAGATCTTATTGTAATCATCTTGTGATAAGTTGATATGATCTTGCAAAAGAATATAGATGAACAAATCATCTTGGTGGATAGAATCATAACGCAAACGTAGACGGTCCATTGCGGAGATTGTCTCAATATCATATCCAAACTTCGATAGTCGATACTGAAATATATATGCAAGCATGGACGCATATCCCTCGCCAAACACAAAGATGCGCTTTGCGTTATCCAATAATATTTGTAGATGCTCGAAATCCTGTGTTGCAAGATCCTTGCAGTTGTTTTGAATCATCTCAAAATATTCGGATTGAATATTCTCTTTGATTTGGATTGCTTGATGATCATCCGTAGGATTTACGTTTAATAAATCATTGCTGTATTCGTAGATGAACTCACGATATCCCTTGAAATTACACTTTTGTGCAAAGCGAGATAGCGTAGGTTCAGATACATATAATATTTTACTAATACGCTTGGAAGAAAAATCCATCATCTCTGTATTCTCTAAGAAGAAATCAGCAATACTTTGTTGAAGAGAAGATAGAGACGGATAGATATCTTGAATAATCTGTTTTGTCTTGGTGTTTATTCGAAGATTACGAATCATAATTTTGCCTCGTCATATAAGCGAATAAATTGGATGAGTGAATCAGCTACTTTTGCTTGGAAATCCTTATCTGGATGACCTGCATAACAAAAGCTAGCTTCATCAGTAGCTTGTTCTAATTCTAGAAACATGCATGAAGTATTCTTTGCGACTGTTTGTACAGATGATAGTAGAGTTTTATCCATCATCCCATACACAAGTAAAAATTTAGCACTCGGAAACTTTGTTTTCAACTGCTGGATAAAACTTGTATATGCCTGTATATAATCATATTCACGTTGCTGTATCAACTTGGTAAATGAAGAGTCATTCGTACCTAGATTGATGATGACCCATTTTGGTTCTGCCTGCATGTCATAGGGAAAGATGCTTGGTAGTAAATCAACGTCTTTCTTCGTATCAATCTCCGGTGGAATCCAACGGGATAATACACCATTGCCACTATATGCGACTAACAGTGGTAAAACCTGCAATGCTTGGGAAACAATATACGGATACGAGAGTGTACAATCCTCAAAGTGTGTATCAAAGAGTCCCTCTTTTATAGGAGATGTTAAACCAAAACCAGCTGATAGAGAGTCTCCAATCCAAAGGATAGAAGAGGATGGCAGTGGTGTTGGTACAATTTTCTGTTGTGTATGTATAGCATGTAAAGTGAAGCTTCCGTATTGCATTTCTGTTAGCTTAATACACTTTACATGCTTATATGAATCATCTGGAAAGGAAATTGTATATGTATGTGTTCCATCGAATAAATCAATCTTTTGATAGAGCTGATCATCGACACAGATATCTAGGATACTAGGACCATTTTGTTGATTCATGCATGTGATTTCGAATTGAATCAAATCACCACAGAATTCAAATTGCCAACCTGAACCAGACCATACAAATTCAACAGAATCACCAACATGTTTGTATAAGGGTAGTAATGTAATTTTATCTAATAAATTCATAATTCTATCTTACATGAAAATGATCATAAAATACGTGTTTAGAAAGTACTTTCAATCATATATAAGAAAGTAGAAAGCGCTTTCGACATATTTTCAATATAATGAAACTATGGAAAACATGCAAAATTATTATGATTTCAAGACGTTTATCACAGAAAATGCACAGAAAGATAATCCACAAAACAATCGTGCACGCTTAAGAATATCTGTTGATCATACAAAGAAAACATACAACAAGAAAATCAAAGATATGGGAGTGATGCTGGATTGTTCCAGAAATGCAGTACCTAAGCTAGAGACAATTAAGCAGTTTATTCGTTATCTCTCATATATGGGATATGACTTCTTGGGTCTATATCTTGAGGATACGCTGAAGATCAATCATGAACCATACGTTGGCTATCAACGTGGTGCATATACCATTCAAGATATCCAAGGATTGGATGCCTATGCAAAAGAGTATGGCATTGAGCTTAGACCATACATACAGACACTTGCACATCTCAATCAGATTGTTCGCTATGAAGAATATCAACAGATGATTGATGTGGACGATATCTTACTGGTAGGTGATGCACGTACACATGCATTCTTAGAACATTTGTTTGAGACGATCAGTCAAGCTTTTACAACCAAGAAAGTCAATATTGGTATGGATGAAGCTTTCATGGTTGGGCTTGGCAAGTACCTAGAGAAGAATGGTTATCAAAATCGTTTGGAAATCATGCAAAGACATTTAAAAGATGTTCTAGCAATCGCGAGTCAATACGGCTATCAGGTACAGATGTGGAGTGATATGTTTTTCCGTCTGGTTGCTTGGGGTGGTTATTACAACCTCAGTGAAGAACAGATAGCCAAGATACAAGTTCCACCAAATGTGACGCTAGCCTATTGGGATTATTATTCCACGGATACGAAGCACTATAGTGATAATATCCGTATTCACAAACAAATATCATCCCATGTATCGTGTGTTGGAGGTGCATGGAAGTGGACAGGATTTGTACCTCACAATCAATACAGTATCCATGCATGCAAGGCAATGATACAGGCAAGCATTGAACATGAAGTATCAGAGATCACATTTGCGGCATGGGGAGATGATGGGGCAGAAACATCCATCTTTGCGATATTACCTACACTCTTTGAAAATGCAAAACAGATATACGAAGATCAAATGAGCGATGAATGTTTCAAGATACTCACAGGCATTTCAATACAGGATTTCCTAGAACTTGATCATGTAAATCCTTGTATTAAAGATGGATATACACATAACAATGCAAGCAAATACTTCTTGTATAACGATTTATTGCAGGGTGTATTCGACTCCGTTGCACAGGTGAATATGATTGATGAAATCAATCAAACAAAACAACATCTCATAAAGCTAAAGACACAAGATAAATACCTAAAGAACTACTTTACAACCATTATCGCTTTATGTGATGTACTTGCATGCAAGTTAAACCTAGGTAACGAAATATACCAAGCATACCAAGATAAAAATATGCAAACTTTGGAAAACATTACAAACAAACAACTTCCAAAGTTAGTAACATACATTGATACATTCTATCAAGCCTTCTATACACAATGGCATACAGAAAATCACAACCAAGGATTTGAAGTACAGACCATACGTATTGGTGGCTTAAAACAGAGAATCATCGATGTACAAAGACAACTACAAGCATATTTGAAAGGGGAGGTTACATCGATAGACGAATTAGAAGAACAACATTTAGAATTTCATTACTTCAATGACCATGCGATTGAAAGACTCAATTATAATTTGTGGTCACACACAGTAACAACATCAAAACTATAAGTAACAAACATTTAATAATAGGAGGAGAAAATGAAAAAGAAATTATTAAGTGCAGTATTTGCGGCTACAGTAGCAGCAAGTACACTCGCTGGTTGCGGTAATAGCACAGCGAAAGAATCCAGCAACAAACAGACAATCGAATTCTGGACAATTGACTTGAAATCCAACTTTGAGGATTACTTCAATGATTTGATTGCCAACTACGAAAAAGAAAATCCAGATGTACAAGTTAACTGGACTGACATTCCTTATGCTGACATGCAGTCAAAACTAGCAACAGCCGTTGCTGGTGGTACAGCACCAGATGTTGTAAACTTAAACACACAGTTTGCATTAAATCTAGCAGGTAAAGATGCACTTGTTGACTTAAACAAGGGCGCAACAGCTGAACAAAAGGATATCTACATCGAAAGCTTATGGGATTCCGCAAGAATTGGCGATGCTAGATATGCATTCCCATGGTACGCTTCACCAGATATCATGTTCAGCAACAACGCATTGATTGAACAAGCAGGTATTGAATTACCACATACATACGAAGAAGCTTTAGGCATGGCTGAAGAATTCTACAACAAGACAGGCGCATACCTATTCCAACCAGAAGAATTCTTTAACTTACTCGTATCTGAAAATATCGATGTATTAAGCAGTGATGGTAAGTCTGCCGCATTCAATACAGATAAGACAGTAGCTCTACTTGAACAATATAAAGAATTAACAGACAAGGGTGTATTACCTAAGACAAACTGGGGATCATGGGCAGAAGCTTTGAAACTTTTTGAATCAGGTAAACTTGCAATTGTAAGCTCCTCTGGATCGTCTCTGTCAAGAATCAAGGATGAAGCACCAGATATCTATGAACAAATCAAGATCTCCACACCTCTAACAGGTACAAATGGATTGAGTAGAAACCCATTAATGAATCTTGTTGTTCCTACAGCTAGCAAGAACCAAGAAGCTGCAATTAAGTTTGCAAACTACGTAACAAACGACGACAACCAATTAGCTTTCTGCAAGCTAGTATCTATTTTCCCATCTACAAAGAAAGCAGCTGCAGATCCTTACTTCACTTCCGATGAATCCACATTAGAAGGACAAGCAAGCGCAATGTCAGCCAAGGCTAGCGAAACATCACAAGACTATTCCTTGGGTGTTGCTAACCAAGAAAGCATCCAAACAGCAGTTAACAAGGCATATGAAGCAGTCATCATCAATGGTGAAGACATCAAAGCTTCCCTTGCACAAGCTGAAGAAGATGTGAATAAGATTTTGCAAGAAAACAACTAACGATTGATGTTTCCCCGGGCACAATCAAGCTCGGGGAAACATATTTATGAATAGGAGGATATGCATGAGTCTTACAAAAACAATGGTATCTCACAAGAAAAGAAGAGAAACAAAAACGGCGTATGCCTTCATGACACCAGCATTAGTTATCATCACATTATTTACGATTGTACCGATTATCGGCTCTCTCATATTGATGTTCTATAACTACTCCGTCTTGGGGCAAACAAAATTCATCGGTTTGCAAAACTTTATCAACGCTTTCCAAGATAGAGAATTTCTGATCGCAATCAAAAACTCAATCGTGTTTGTTGTTATTGTTCCAATCATCCAGATACTATCTATTTTATTAGCTTTATTCGTAAACAAGAAAATCCCAGGTATCAGTATCTTTAGAACACTGTTCTATATTCCAGTCGTTACTTCCATGGTAGCTGTATCGATTATCTGGGGATTCATCTTTGATCCACATGGTGTCATCAACACAATGTTGATGGATGTTGGCTGGATCAGCCAACCGCTAGGATTTCTAAGTGATAAGTATGCCGCAATGCCATGCTTGATGTTCATCACATTATGGCAAGGCCTAGGTTACTACATGATGATGTATCTAGCAGGTTTACAGAGTATCCCATCTGAGTTGATCGAAGCCGCAAAGATTGACGGCGCAACCAACTTCCAAACAATACTTAAAGTAAAGATTCCACTATTAAAACCATATATATGGCTATGTACACTGAACTCAGTCATATCCGCAATTGGTGTATTCGATGTTGTATTCGTACTGACCAAGGGCGGACCAAACAACGCTACGATGGTAATCAACTACTACTCCTACGTAAAGGCATTCGGTGATTTCCAATTCGGTTACGCCGCATCCATCGGAGCACTACAAGCAATTATCACAAGCATGTTAAGTATTGCCGTATTCATCTACGGTAAGAAAGGAGGTATGTCCAACAATGAATAAGAAAAAACTACGCACAAAAGATATCGTCAATGGAGCATTCACATATATCGGACTGATTCTGATTGCCATCCTATGTGCAGGACCATTCATCTGGCTACTACTTTCATCCTTGCGTACAGGAGCAAATATCTACGATTTACACTTTAGATTAGCAGATTTTACTTTCTCTAACTATATTGGTGTTATCCAGTATATGAATTTAGGAAAGTATGTAAATAACACAGTAATTATCACCGTTGGTGGAATCCTAATCGATGTCATTCTTTCATCCATGTGTGCCTATCCTTTAGCTACAATGAACTTTAAAGGAAAGAAAGTCATCTTTGGATTACTGGTGGCTACCATGATTATTCCAGCAGCCGCAGGTATGATTATCAACTACCTCACCATCGCAAAGCTAAAATTACTTAATACACTACTAGGTGTTATCCTACCAGGATCGGTCAAGACCTTTAGTATCATCTTAATGAGACAGGCATATCTCGGCGTACCAAAAGAACTGATAGAAGCCGCTAGAATCGATGGAGCCAGCGAATTTAGAATCTGGTGGAAGATTATGTTACCAAGTATTATGCCAAGTGTATCCACAATTATCATCTTCGACTTTATCGGCAACTGGAATGCATTCCTATGGCCTATCATCGTCCTACAAGATCCAAATAAATATCCACTGGCAACAGCGCTACAATATCTAAATGGATCATTCAGCTATAAGTTTGGCTATGTAGCTGCAGGTACAATCATCTCAATCCTACCTGTACTATTCGTCTTCATCCTATGCCAAAAGAACTATATCGAAGCCGTAAGCGGTGCTGTAAAGGGTTAATGTTATGTCAAAGAAAATTGTCTTATTACCAATGGATGAAAGACCATGTAACTATCATTTCCCAAAGCAACTCTTTGCGGATGAAGAGATACATATCGTCGAACCACAACAACTCGGATACAAGAAACAAGGTGCAGATTACAACAAAATCCAATCATTCCTCAATGATGAATGCATGGACGCATATGGTTTAATAATCTCAATGGATATGTTGTTATATGGAGGACTTGTACCATCACGCATTCATCACCAGAATGAAGAAACACTGGTAAACAAACTACAAGTTGTAAAACAACTCAAACAAAAAAATCCAAGCCTGAAGATCTATGCATTCCAATGCATCATGCGCTGTCCAAACTATTCCAGTGCGGATGAAGAACCCGACTACTACGAACAATATGGACAACAAATCCATGATCTAGGAGAAGCCGTAAACATGCATCAAAGCGGAATCTTCCAAGGCACAAAAATCAGTGAACTCACCAAGGCAATCCCAACGGAATACCTCGAAGACTTCGTCTCCCGCAGGGAAATCAACCGACAGATGAATATCCAAGTCATCGATTTACTCAATGAAGGCTATATCGATGGACTTGTCATTCCACAGGATGATTCCAAAGAATACGGCTATGCCGCAATGGATCGCCAAGTCATTCGAGAAAGAATTCAAGAGCTAGGATTGATTGATAAAGTCCTGATATATCCAGGCGCAGATGAAGTAGAGCTAACACTATTTGCACGCATGTTGAACGAAATCAAACAACAATGTCCAAAAGTATATGTAAAGTATGCATGCGAACAATCCAAAAAGATTATTCCACTATACGAAGGATTCCCACTGGATTCAACAGTGTCCTATCATATACTATCTGCCGGTTGCCAAGAAACCTTCAGCTTTGAACAAGCAGATATCATACTAGCAATCAGTGCACCATCCAGTGGGATGGAAGAGGCAGAATACCAACCATCCACAAATACAAGCTATACGATAGATCGCAACCTAGCAGAGTTCATCCGCTTTATCAAAATGAGACTTACGGAAAATAAAGTCGTAACCATCGCTGATAATGCATACGCAAACGGTGCAGACTTATCATTGATTCAACTACTCAACAACAACTATCTTCTACAACAAGTTGCCGGCTATGCCGGATGGAATACATCTGCCAATACCATCGGTACAGCAATTGCACAGGCAGTACACTACTTCTACTACGGTAAATCTCAAGGACAGCTAAGCTTCCTAGCAGAAAGATACCTAGAAGATGCAGGATATTGTGCAAAAGTAAGAACAGATGTAAAGAAACACCTACCAGAAGGAATGAACTACTTTGATGTCAAAGAAGAAAAAGGCATTGTCAGTGAAATTGTAAAAGACAACTTACAACAATTCCAACAACAATACCTATCTTCCATTTCTAATGAAATACATATCATCGATGTAAAGATGCCATGGAAACGCATGTTCGAGGTAGACCTCAGCGTCCAATGGCAAGAAAAGAGGTAATAAAATGTCAAGCTTATCACTAAAAAACATAAACAAAGTATATGATAATGGCTTTCATGCGGTAAAAGACTTTAATCTAGATATCCAAGACAAAGAATTTGTCATCTTTGTAGGACCATCCGGATGCGGAAAATCAACAACCCTCCGTATGATTGCAGGACTTGAAGAAATCACTTCAGGTACCTTACAAATCGATGATAAAGTAGTCAACGATGTAGAACCAAAAGACAGAGACATAGCGATGGTATTCCAAAGCTATGCCCTCTATCCACATATGACAGTCTATGAAAACATGGCATTCGGTTTAAAACTACACAAAGTTCCAAAAGCAGAAATCAAACGCCTAGTAACAGAAGCAGCCAAAATACTTAATCTAGAACAACTACTTGATCGAAAACCAAAAGCACTATCCGGAGGACAAAGACAACGTGTCGCAATGGGACGTGCAATCGTACGTAATCCAAAAGTCTTCCTGATGGACGAGCCACTCTCCAACCTAGACGCAAAACTACGTGTACAGATGCGTATTGAAATTGCCAAACTACATGAAAGACTAGGGGCAACCATCATCTATGTCACACACGATCAAACCGAAGCGATGACACTAGGTACACGCATTGTCGTAATGAAGGATGGCGTCATCCAACAGGTAGATTCACCAAAGAACCTATACGAAAATCCAAACAACCTCTTCGTGGCAAGCTTTATCGGCTCTCCACAGATGAACTTCCTAGACGTAAAAGTCGTTGAAGAAAACAACCAAATCTACCTACAAGTCGGCAAGAAGAATCTTGTCATCCCAAGCCAAAAAGCAGAACTATTACGCAAAGGCAACTACATAGGTAAGACAATCGTGCTTGGTATTCGACCAGAGAATATCTACGACTCTAAACTCTATCAACTAGATTCCTATGACAACATAGTCGAAGCACAGATTAAAGTATTTGAATTACTCGGTGCTGAAATCTTCCTATACTTCGATGTAGAAGGAACACAAATGATAGCTAGAGTAAATCCAAGCACAACACTATCCAAGGGTGATATCGCTAAATTTGCATTAGACATGAACAAAGCCCATCTCTTTGATAAAGAGACAGAACAAGTCATACGCTAATATGATGAATGATACATACTACGAACAAATCGTATCCAGAAACAAACCAGAGACCAAGTATGTCATCTACACAATCATCGACATACTTGTATGTATCATATTTCTGATGATAGGCTTCCTAAAACCACTCTATTGGATAGGAGTGCCAGTAACCTTCATACTCTTCTACTTATACCTACGTATACGATTACAGATAGAGTATGAATACATCATTGTCAACGATGAATTAACAATCGATGCAGTCTACCACAAAGAGCTGCGAAAACACTTAGCTACATTCAGTGCCAAAGAAATTCAGCAAATCCAAAGAACGTCAATCACAAACGCAAAAGACTACTCCAATGGAGAAGATAGATATTACTTGACACTGAACCAAGGACAAACTTATGTCCTATCGCTTGATCAAAAATTACTTGATAGTATCAAGCGATATAACCATAAGTGCATAAATCTATAACAAAAAGATATGTACTCTCCTAACCTAATCAGAAAGAGGGTACATATCTTTTATTGTTCCATAGGAGTGTTTCCACCATATTTAAATACTAAGGAAACAAGATTCCCATTAATTTCTATAGGAACCGATACAGTATCACGATTCACACTCATAAAACACTTACGATCCTTGGTTTGAATATAGTAAGCATCTGTGTATTGTGCCTGTTCATGTTCCAAATTACCTTCTAAGTAAACTTGATCTTGGAAAATCTTTACGGAATGATCCTCATAAATTTCCATGTTGTATGAGATATTCGTACTAGGATCTATCGCAAGATAATGTCCTTTTCCAATCGCGATCGTTGCGTTTAACTTCACAAGAAGATAAATACTAAGACAAACAGACGCAAAGAAGATGAGTAAAAAACCTGAGATGAAAAGCTTTGTGCTAGTTTTATGCATATGTCTACCTCACAATTCTTTAAAACAATGATAAATAGAAGATGTATTGTTAATCACATTATAGAGTGAGAGGGGGGGAATACAAGGGTGAATATTAGTCTTGTAGTAACCAATCTACGATATACATAATTGGAATTCCAGAAATCTCTTTTGTGTCTGAATATCTTCCGGTGATAATGATCTTTTTGAAGTTATCTGGAATCAATAATAAGTTATCAGATTCATGCGAATTTTCTGGTATTTGATAGGTAACTTGAATATATAAGACTTCATCACGACGGCAGATAAAGTCAATTTCCTTCGATTGAATTCTTCCTACATCGACAGAATATCCTCTACGTAATAATTCGATAAATACGATATTTTCAAGGCGATTACCGAAATTACCTGTCCGTTGCCCAACAGCATAGCGACGTAATCCATTATCTACCATGAAATACTTAGAGTTTGTTTTTAAGTACTCTTTCCCACGCAAATCATACTGTTTTGTCCGGAAAAAGAGGAAGACATTCGTGAGTAATTCGATATATCGATTGACTGTATGAACGGATGAATCAATACGTTCAGCTTTTAAAGTATTTACAATCTTACTAGAATTGATTAATTGTCCAACATTATCTGCCATAAAACGAACAACAGTATTTAATACAGGAGCATCTTTCAGATTTGCACGATATGCAATATCATTTAGGACAATAGAATCAAATATTCCAGATAATATTGTATCTTTGATATTTTCGTCCGCAAGTACTACACCGGGGGGGACCGTACTTTCTATAAAAAATTAGGGATGATTTCCAACTGGATTTCATCCCTTTTCCATATCTCATATCATAAAGATGGTCAATATCTTTTTAATAGGAGGTTTTATGGATAAAGATATTTTACAACTTTTTGGTCTTTATGACCCTGATATTATCGTCAGCGATTCTTTTGAACAGGATAACTATAAATGTATCACTGTGGAGAAGAAGTCATCCCTTCCCCATACATGTCCTGAGTGTGGATATACTATGCGTTCTAAAGGTATATGTACCCGTAAGATAAGACACTCTGTTCTGCATGGAATCGGTAATCTTCTCATTCATTTAAAGCAGACAACCACTCTAATGCCTTATATGATTATTAATGAAATGAAGGATATTAATATGACCGCCACGGAGGTTGCCATTAACAGATGTCATCGCTACAGATGAAGTCTATTTAAACTTTGACCATAATAATCGTTATGCCTTGGTGATAATGGACTTTAGAAACAGCCAAATACTAGATATACTTCCAAACAGGAATAAAAATACTATCGTAAACTACTTTAATTCCATCTCAAAAAATGAAAGAGACAAGGTTAAATATATTGTAAGTGATATGTATAATGCATATCTAAACCTACCTTGTTCATTCTTTAAAAATGCAATATCTATCGTTGATTCTTGTCATGTTATCCAATGGATTAACAATAAGATAAACATATATATCAATTCTGTTAAGAAAGCACATCAGAAAGAAAACTACGAAAACAATCGTAATTATCAAACTAAAAAAGATTCCAGAGAAGTATACATCCTCAAGAACTTTAAGTAGGTCTTACTATCTAATATCGACAACATCCACGATTCATGCAAAAGATATAGGAACCATTCTAGGTTAGTCCCCCAAAGTGTTTGGAGACCCTTTTATATGATTTAATCTACTTGATCATAGATGCGATGTGCATATTCACTAGGTGTAATACCATAACTCTGAGAGAATTTCTTAGAGAAATAGTGAATCGAATTATAACCCAACATTGAGGCAATCTCTGTTATGGTGTATTCACCCTTACGGATTAAGAGTCTGCTTTGGTTGAGCTTTGCGGTATTGATATATTGTTTCGGTGGAACAAGTAAATTATCACGGAACATATTCTGTAGTGTACTGCGAGATATCGCAAAACGTTCACAGATCTGCTCAACTGGTAATGTCTCAAAGATATGTTTGTGGATATATTCCAATATCTCCTCTACAAGTCTATCCTCGAAATGTTGACTAACAGGCTTGATAGGACGTTGCGATTTCGTTGGGTTTGCGTACATGTGAAAGGAGACGATTATCTGTTCTAGACAAGATACCATGCCATCAGACTTATATGGATTCTCCTGGTCAGAAATCGTTACAAAACGATTGATATCATCCTGCATATCACGCGTACAGCTAAACACACGATTTGCAAGCATGTTTGGATCAACACCCTCAGCTTTAAATATCACAGTCAAATACGAACAAGGATTATCCGAAGAAACCTTTTGATCATGGAATTGCCCAGGTAAGTAAACCATGCATTCATTCATACCAATGGTATACTCCTTACCATCTACAGTTGTATTTAAAGAACCTTGATCAACATACGTTAACTCATAATAGTTATGCGTTTCACCAGAGAAAGAATACGCTGGACGCTTAACGACATAATAATACGCAATGATTTCAGAAACACGAATTCTAGCTTGAATTGTAGGATATACCTGTGGTTTCTCTAGCTGGAATGTTTTTTTACGTGCACGTTTTGGAATATATAAACGATAGACGATGTGTTCGCTCATCGCAGTTAAATTAAAGAAGATATTCGGTTCAATTCGCACACATCGATGCAAAGCAAAACTCTCTAAAGTATCGTCCGCTGGAGAAGGTGACACACTCAACAGTGCCATCCCTTCAGACCCTTCTAAATATACAGATTGATTAAAGGATAGTAATGTCTTTATTTCTTTATCCGCAATGGTAAATTCCTTCACCTCAAAATCACCTTCAGGTACATGAGAAACAATCGCACCATAGCGAATAAAATTAGAACTCGTTGTTTTATTAATCATGATGAAATCTCCTACCACTGTAAAATATCATATTTTTATCTTCTTTTGAATTACAAAGCAACAGAAAATATTCAAAAGAGTACCGAAAAGTATAAATATGAGGAAGCTATCTGTGTATTGATTCACGCTCGAGCATGTATAAATATTCTCGGTACATATTAAAATGATGTAGAAATAATTACTTTAATGTATAAAAACAGAACATATTGCTTAGTTGATTGCAAAAAATTAACAACCTTTATATTTTTCTTACCGAAAAGTGTACTTATTTTAATAAAAAATGTAAATATTATGTGATATATGATGGTAACATATAAACATGGGAGCGCTTTCCAAGGAAAAGCGTTGTTACTCAATGAGAAAGGAGTGAGGATTATGCCAGATATTGTATTAACTAGAATCGACAATCGTTTGATTCATGGACAGGTTGCTACACAGTGGTCAGGTTCCATTGGGGCAAATCTTATCCTAGTCGCTAATGATGATGTTGCTGGAAACAGCTTCCGTCAAGGACTCATGGATATGGCTGCTCCATCATACGCACAAACACGTTATTGGACGATTGAAAAGACAATTACAACTATCCACAAGGCTTCCCCATCACAACACATCTTTATCGTATGTGAAACACCGACTGATGTGTTACGCTTGGTTGAAGGTGGTGTACCAATTAAGAAAGTAAATATTGGTAACATGCACATGTCTGAAGGCAAGCGTCAAGTTGCAACGAGCGTTGCTGTTGATGATAAGGACGTTGCGGCATTTAAGAAGTTACAGGAACTCGGTGTTGAACTTGAAATCCGCAGAGTACCGCAAGAACATGCTGAAGATGTAAATAAGCTCTTTGGGTAAAAAAGAATTTACAGCCGTTTCACTACAAAAAACTTTATAAGGAGGATTGAATCAAATGAATATTATTCAAGCGTTATTACTAGCTGTAGCAACATTCATCTTTGCAATTGACCAATTCTCGCTAACAGAGTTGCTTTACCGTCCTATTATTGCATGCCCTATTATCGGTTTGATTTTAGGTGATGTACAAACAGGACTTGTCATCGGTGGTACATATGAACTGATGATGGTTGGTAACATGCCTGTTGGCGGAGCTCAGCCACCAAATGCTGTATTAGGTTCAATTGTTGCTATGATTTTCGCTGTTAAGTCAGGATTACCAATTGACCAGGCCTTAGGTCTAGCAGTTGTATTCTCTGTATTTGGACAGTATGTAGTTACATTTACATTTACATTTATGTCATACATTATGGCATCTGCTGATAAGGCTGCTGAAAATGCAGATCCAGCAGGAATCACACGTGTTAACATTCTATCTATGTGTGTATTAGGTGGATTGTTCGCACTATTAGCAGTTATTGCTTACTTCGGTGGAGACGCTGCTGGACAAGCACTAAAGAAATTCTCTGAGGATGCTTCATGGTTCATGGGTGGTCTAGGTGCTGCCGGCGGAATGATGCGTTATGTAGGTTTCGCAGTATTGCTAAAGATCATGCTTGCAAACGATATGTGGGGTATTTACTTCGCAGGTTTCGCAGCTGCCGCTGTTCTTGGAAATATTGAGGCTACAAAGGGTGCAACATTAATTCTTGTAGCATTTATCGGCTTTGCAATCGCAATGTACGACTACAATACAAATGTTAAGATCAAACAATTAACATCTAATAACGGAGGTGCTGGAGATGGAATCTAATTTCAATTTAGCATATAAGGACACTGCTCCTGCTAAACCACTTACAAAAGCAGTTTTAAATAAGATGGTTTGGCGTTCTCTAAACTTACAGGCATCCTTCAACTATGAAAGAATGCAGGCTGCTGGTTGGTTATGGAGTATCTTACCAGGTCTAGAAGAGATTCATACAGATAAAGCCGATTTAGCTACATCTATGACTCACAACCTAGAGTTCTTTAATACTCACCCATTCTTAGTAACATTCGTTATGGGTATCGTATTATCTATGGAACAACAGAAGGCTGATATCAACTCAATCCGTGCTGTTCGTGTAGCAGCTATGGGCCCTTTAGGTGGTATTGGTGACGCATTGTTCTGGTTTACATTAGTTCCTATTACAGCTGGTATTACAGCGAATATGGCAATTGATGGAAATCTAGCTGGACCAATTATCTATTTCTTAATTACATTCGGTGTACAGATGGCTCTTCGTTACTGGTTGATGTACTGGTCATATGACATGGGTACAAAGGCTATCGAAGTATTAACAGCTAACGCCCGTGAATTTACACACGCTGCTTCTATGCTAGGTGTATTCGTAGTAGGTGCATTGACATGCAATTACGGTGCTACAAAACTTGGTATGGTGATTCCTAATGGACAAACAGCCGAAAAAGTCAAACAGCTTGTTATCGAGAATGGCAATATAGTCGAAAAAGAAGTTGAACAATTAAAAGATGTTAATATTGATATTCAAGCATTACTTGATGGTATCTTACCTGCATTAATTCCTTTAGGATTAACATTAATGTGCTACTACTTAATCAAGAAGAAGAACTGGTCACCAACAAAGTGCATTATGCTATTGTTGATCATCGGTATTGTTGGATGCGTATTTGGAATCTGGGCTGGTGAGTACACAGTACCTTCATTCCTATCATCTTTCATTGGTTGGCATAAATAAGATTCATATTACGAAAGGGACACCTATCGATGTCCCTTTTGTTCTAATTATAGGAAACGAAGTTTCCTATAAAAACCATACGCTAAGCGTATGAGAAGGGAAAAGCTTAAGCGATGAAAAAAGCCTCCGTATATAATTGAATAAGGCTGACAACCGAAATTCAAAATATAAGGAGGAGATATCAAT
>JALENJ010000030.1 GCA_022767445.1 Erysipelotrichaceae bacterium
TAAGTTGAGACATAGTTACGCAACTCATATGTTACAAGGAGGTGCTGATTTAAGAAGTATTCAGGAGATACTCGGTCATAGTGATATACGAACGACTGAGATATATACGCACGTTCAAAATAAGCAATTATTTGATGCATATAATCAATTTAATCCTCTTGCAAAGGAAACACTCGATATTCCTAAGAAAAAATAGTTATCTTTATAAATCGCATAACATACATTATGCGAAGTAAGCAATATATAAAGAAAAACAGTATGTTTCCATACTGTTCAATGACTATTTCACTAAATCTTTAAGATTCTTAGCAGCCTTAAATGCAGGTACTTTAGTCTCAGGAATTGTTAGTGTTTCCTTTGTTTGTGGATTGATACCTGTACGTGCAGCACGTGTCTTTACTTCAAATTTACCAAAACCTGAAATTTCAACATGGCCACCATCTTTTAATGTATTTGAAACTGTATCAAATACTAAGTCTACGATTTCCGCAGCTTCCTTTTTAGTTAAGTTATGAGATTCAGCGACTAATTCAGCTAAACTCTTTTTATTTACTGTGTCTGACATTTTTATTTCCTCCTGTATGTGTAGATTTTACTATAGAGATACTATACATTCAATATTGACAATTTTCGATAAGATGCTTTTAGCTAATTTTATATAAGTCATCGATTAATGATTGTAAATTTGTTTCATTGAGATCTTTGACTCCACAAGCATTTTTATGACCGCCACCATTATATTTACTAGCTATTGTATTGATTGTAGCGGTTTTAGAACGTAATGATCCATCAAAGAGCTCACTATCTGGTCTCTGGGTAAATAACGCCCAGATTGTAAACTCTTTGACATGACCTAGTTCATCAATACGATTTCTAGCTGAAGAACCTGTAAGATGAAATCTATCGAGTACATCTTGATGAATTACAACATATGCGAAATGTTCTCCTTTACGTCGAACATTCTGACGAATCCATGTACTGAATTCAAAGTTTGCATAGCTGATATCAAACAACTCACGATTTATCGCTGGTATGTCGATGTTATATCCAGCTAATATCGCAGCCATTTGTAATGTATGTTTTGTCGTATTACTTGTTCTAAAGCATAATGTATCTGTTAATAGACCTTTGTAAAGATACTCTGCGATTTCGTAGTCTATTTCTTTGGATAATACATTTGCGAAAAAATTCGTTAAAATTTCACAAGTAGCAGCTGCAGTTTCTACAACATAATTCTCATCACCAAATGGATCATTATTTGGATGATGATCGATTTTAACGATATGATTGGCTTGTAGAAAGCGTTGATCATCAACACGTTCCTTATTTGCAGTATCAACTACAATTGCAGTACTCTGTTGAATCTTATCTAATGCTACCTTATGTGATGGTGGATACTTGGTTTGGTCTGTTGTTTCATCGCCTAGCATATATACTTCTTTATCTGGATAGTTCTTTGTAATCCATGTATATAATGCGTTTTGTGAACTTAATGCGTCGCAATCAGGATGCGTATGTCGATATATTGTTATGACATTTGCATCCTGTATTGCGTTTAATATGCCTGTATAATCCAATTCCATTAGAGTCCTAATAATCTAACTGTATCACGAGCAATGACAACTTCTTCATTTGTTGGAACAACCCAAACTTGAACCTTAGAATCTGGTGTAGAGATTAAGCATTCTTTGCCATGGATTTGTGCATTGAGTTCGTAATCAATGCTGAGGCCTAAAGCTTCCTCCATTGCCTTTAAAATGCGTTCTCTTGTGTCTGAATCATTTTCGCCAAGACCTGCTGTAAATGAAATTGCGTCCACATGACCTAATTGGAAGTAATATCCACCTACAACGTTAATTACACGGTTTGTATATAGCTTAGCCGTCAAGATCGCACGTGAATTACCCTCTTCATAAGCTGCTTGTACATCACGTGCATCAGAGCTGATTCCTGAGATACCAAGCATACCAGATTTCTTATTTAAGTATGTATCCATTTCATCTGGTGTGCAACCTAATTTCTTCATCATGTAGAATACAACTGTTGGATCAATATCACCACAACGTGTGCCCATCATAATTCCACCTAATGGTGTTAGACCCATAGATGTATTTAAAACTTTACCATTTTTAATTGCAGTAATGGAGGCTCCATTTCCTAGGTGGCAAGTAATCATGTTTAATGTATTCACGTCTTTACCCATCAATTCTGCAGTACGACGGTTTACATATTGATGGCTTGTACCATGGGCACCATAACGACGAATCTTGTAATCTGTATACCATTCATAAGGTACTGGGAACATATAGGATTCTTCTGGCATTGTTTGATGGAATGCTGTATCGAATACGAATACATGACCAATGTTTGGTAAGGATTCCTTAAAAGCACGGTAACATACTAAGTGTGCTGGATTGTGTAAAGGTGCAAGTTCACCATAGTCTTCTACTAACTTCTCAACTTGATCATCAACCACAACGGATTGATCAAAGGATGAACCACCTTGGACAATACGGTGACCAGCACCCTTGATTTCATCAAGTGACTTAACAATACCTAGCTCTGTTAGATTTCTTAATAAAATATCAACTGCAGCCTTATGGTCTGGTAATGGAAGTTCTGTTGTCTTCTTCTCTCCATTATATTTGATTGTGAACGCACCCATCTTTTGCCCAATACGCTCAGCTACGCCTGATGTAAGAACTGTCTCATTTGGCATGTCAAATAATTGGAACTTTAGTGATGATGAACCTGAATTTACTGAAATAACTTTACTCATTTTATCCTCCTAGTCGTTTTCGGTTTCTATACATTGGTCAATGAATTCTTGAATTTCTTCTAGATTACTTGATCTCATTTTTTCATATAACATCATTCTTTTTGTATATCCTTGATAATGATGTAGTTTTTCTTCATAAGAATCTAACTCATCGCGACAGCGTTTGATTGTATCGTGTACTGCAGCACGTGAGATATTTAATATCTCGCTAATCTCTTGTAGAGATAGATCATCACGATAATAGAAATGACAGATTTCCTGTTGTTTCTCGGTGAGTAGCTTCTCATAAAAATCTAGTAAATCATTGTAATATAACTTACTTTGCATCTTCTAAGCCTTCAGAGATGCTGTATAGGTAAGCATTTAAATCAAATGGTCTTAGGTCTTCTGGTTGTTCTCCCAAGCCTAAGTAATACACTGGAATATGTAGTTTGTGTTTAATCGCAATGACAATTCCACCCTTCGCTGTTCCATCCATCTTTGTCAGAATGATTCCACTTAGATTTGTAGCATCAGCGAATATCTGTGCTTGTGATAGACCATTTTGTCCAGTAGTCGCATCTAATACCAACCATGTATTGTGTGGAGCCCCTTCGATTTCTCTTGCGGCTACACGATTCATCTTGGTTAATTCATTCATTAGGTTGGCTTTGTTTTGTAGTCTACCGGCAGTATCACAAAGAAGAATATCGATATTGTTTTCTTTCGCATAGCGACATCCATCTACGATAGCTGCGCTAGGATCACCATTTTCAATTCCTTTGATACATGGAACTCCTAGTCGATCTCCCCACTTTGCTAATTGGTCAATGGCTCCAGCACGGAAGGTATCTGCAGCTGTAAAGGCTACTTTCTTTCCTTGTTTTAAAAACATGCTTGCAAGTTTAGCCGATGTCGTTGTCTTACCTGAACCATTGACACCTTCTAACAAGAATACCGTTGGGCCATTCTCATTGAATACAATTGGTTGATCTGGTACTTCTTCATAGATTTCTTGCATTGTTTCTAGTAAGAAGTTCATTGCCCACTTAAATGTAATTGATGGATATTCAGCACATTTGATCTTCATCTGTTCGCAGATAAAATCTGCTGTCTCAATTCCTACATCACTCTCTAAAAGAATGATTGTTAACTGTTCAAGGAACTCATCATCAACACCTTTATATTTATATTGCATTTGGTTAAGTTGATCACCAAATGTCTGTTTCGATTTTTTAAACCCTGATAAGTATGTTGCTTTATCATCTTTCTTTGAAAAAGCATCCTTTAATCGGTCTAAGAAACTCATGCTTGTGCCTCCGTTGTTGTCGCATCAGCCATATCCAAGGCTTCACGTAGTTCTACCTTTAACATCTGAGAAACACCCTGGTTTTGCATTGTTACGCCATATAGTACATCTGCGTTTTCCATTGTACCTGGACGGTGTGTAACAACGATAAACTGTGTTTGATGTGTATAGTGATGTAAGTATTGCGCAAAGCGTTCTACGTTACCTGGATCTAATGCGGCTTCTACCTCATCGAGGATAACCATCGGTACAGGTTTTACCTTAAGGATTGCAAACAATACACATAAAGCAATTAAGCTCTTTTCACCACCAGAGAATAACATGTTATTCTGTACTGCTTTGCCTGGAGGTTGTGCATCAATATCAATACCCGTATTTAGAATATCCGATGGATCTTGTAGTGTAAGTACTGCTTTACCACCACCGTATAATGCACGGAAGATATCATTGAATTCAGCGTTGACTTTATCAAAAGTTTCCTTGAATTGACGCTTCATCACTGTATCCATCTCATCAATGGCAGCTAGTATCTTATCTACACTTTCTGTTAATTCAGCAATCTGATTCTTCAGTGTTTCGTATCTTTCATTTACTTCTGTATATTCTTCAGGAGCGTTCATGTTGATATTGCCAAGTCTTTCGATATCCGCACGTAATTGTGCAACTTCTTCCTTGGCATCATCAATGATCTCATCACTGACTTTCGTCTTGGCGAATTCATATGTTAATTGATACTCACTTGCTAGTCTTTGTAAGCAAGTATCCATACGTGTTTCTAACTTGCCTTGATCAATCTTGATTGCATTCGCACTGGCTTCAGCCACACTTAATTCCTTACGCATTTGGCGTGTCTGTTGTTCTTTACGCTCTGCTTCTTGATTGATTGTATAACGTTCTTCACGCTTGGACTTCATATCATTTGTGATGGTATCACGCTGTTGATACGCTTGGTTTAACTGTACAATCAACTGTTCTGAATGTATTTCATCTCCTGTATCTGTAATTGAATCAGGATTGATGAGTGCTAAGTCATTCTTGAGCTTTTCATACTTGGCTTTCTTAGCATCTACTATAGGTTCAAGTGCCGCAATCGCATAGCGTTTTTCACTTAAGCCCTGTGCCGCCTTATCACGAGCATCATTAGCCTTCTCAAGTGCCTTAGTGGCGAGTTGTACACGTGCAGATTCACTATCGATTTGTAAATGAATCTGTTCCGCTTCTTTCTTCATCGTCATAATATTCGTATCGTGACGAGTCTTGCCACCCGTCATGGAACCACCACGGTGAATCACTTCACCAGCTAAGGTTACAATTTTATACATACGTTTCGTCAAAGAGGATAACTCATTACCAGCTTCCATATCTTTTACAATCAGTACATTATTTAAAAGACTCATAATCACTGGATCAAACTTAGGATCATTTGTAACAAAGTCACTTGCGACACCTAGATATCCTTCGGTATTTTGACAGATAATCTGATTCTCTTGGGATACGCATCTTGGTTGGCAAACCGTAATTGGTAAGAATGTAGCACGGCCTGATTGGTTGCGATTCAAGAAGCGAATCGCATCACGAGCAGCTTGTTCATTAACAGTCACAATATGATTCATCGCTGCACCAAGTGCTATTGATACAGCTTCCTCATAACCACTTTCTACGGTTAATACCTGACCAATGACACCTAAGATTCCACTCAGTGCATTTTGATGTTCCATGATAGAGCGCGTTCCCTGTTGATTATTAAAAGGATTACGCATCAATTGATCAATGACATTCTTACGATTTTCTAAGTTACGTAGACGATTTGTTGCTTGATCATATTCACTGCGCTTATCAACAATATCAGCCGCAGCTGCACTTAATTGTTGTGAAAGTAAGCGTATCTCTAGATTTAAATCATCTAAACGCTTTTGGCGATCTTCGTATTCAACTTTAGCTTCTTCAATTAAACCAGTTAATTCTTTTGCTTTTTGTTCGTTTGTTCCTGTTTCAACAATGTACTTACGTTTTTCATCTAACTCTGTACGACGTGCTTCAAAGTTAGAAATCTCATTAAACTTCTGCATTAGTGCATCTTGTAAGTCATTGATTTCACGATCTAATGTAGAGATTCTCTTTCTACTTTCAGAGAGTTTTGCTTCATTGACTTGAATGTCTGTCGTAAACATTGTTGTCTTTGTTTCAATATCAAATAGAGACTTTTTCGCTGATTCGATATCCGCATTGATACTATCGATATCCTGTACTAATACAGAGATTTCAATCTCTTCAAGTCGTTTCTTTTTTTCTCTGTATATCTCTGCTTTTCGAGCTTGCCTCTTTAATGGAGATACCTGTTTTTCAAGCTCGAATAAAATATCATTTGAACGATCTAAGTTTGCTTTGGTACGCTCTAATTTAGACAATGATTCTAGTTTACGCTTTTTGTATTTTGCAACACCGGCTGCTTCTTCAAAGATACCGCGTCTTTCTAGAGGTTTCGCTTCCGCAAAAGATAAGACATTACCCTGAGAGATAATACTTAAACTATCTTTACCAAGACCTGTATCCAAGAATAGATCAACGACATCCTTTAAACGGACATTCTTTCGGTTGATTAGATACTCTGCCTCACCAGAATCACGGAAAAGACGACGAGTGACTTCAATCTCATCTTTTTCATCATTTAAGATATGATTTGCATTATCAAAAACAAGAGTTACTTCAGCCATGTTCACTCTTCTACGATCTGCACTACCTGCGAAGATGACATCGTTCATCTTGTCACCACGCATACTCTTTGCGCTTTGTTCGCCTAATACCCATCTTACGGAATCTGCTATATTTGATTTACCACAACCATTCGGACCAACGATACCTGTAATCGGATGATCAAACTGGATGATTGTTCTATCTGCAAAGGACTTAAATCCCTGCATTTCAATGCGTTTTAGAAACATAAAATCTCCTTAAATCTCCTAGATATTATACCAAAATCACTTACGTCTCACCACCATATTAAGAAAGAAAGCCCAACAAGTGGGCTTATCATTACATATTATTTTTTCTTGAGTTGTTCAAGAATTTGTTCCAGTAGAACAGTTTCATCACTCTTAACAGGTGCAGCAGCTGGCTTTTCTTCAGGAGCCTTTAACTTGTTCATTGCTTTTACCATTAAGAATAGTACAAATGCAAGTAATACAAAGTTAATAACAGATGAGATAAAAGCACCAACCATCAAGTTAACAGAACCAATCTGGATCACAACTTCTGAGAAATCAATCTGGAATAAGATACCAATGATAGGATTGATGATGTTGTCGATAAAGGATGTGATAATTGCTTGGAATGCACCACCGATGATAACACCAATCGCCATGTCCATGACATTGCCTCTAAGTGCAAATGCCTTAAATTCATTCATAAAGTTTTTCATTTCTATTTTTCCTCCAATAGTGATTGTATGTTTTCCGTATCTTCGTCTAGAATCAGATACTTACCCATACAATATGGATTCTCCGTTTTATATACAGAGGATTCTAGAATGGAAACCACGTTAGCATTATACAACAATTCATAACGATTGCCATGTAAATCACTCATAGATTTCATATTTTTATTTTTAATAAAGCCATCCTTAATATACATCAAGTTACGTTTGCCATATACAAACTTATATACAGGTGGTTTAAAACCATATCTTTCTTCAAATGCATTGAGTGTCAACTCAATCTGTAAATCACTCATCTCAGAAGAAAGAATCACACCCTTGATACCAGGAATCGATAATAGATAGGCAATCGCATAAGAATTGACCACATTGTATGTCATACCAGCAATACAATCATGTAATCCCATATACAAGTCCCCTGTTTGTGAGAGTATTGTATTGTAAAGCTCTACTTTATCTTTCTGTGTTTCATTGATCACCGGCATCACTGTTTGACTCTCAATGCAATTCAAGTATCGTTTTTGATCTATATCAATTGTTTCTTTAGACTGTACAATTGCTTCAAAGTTTTGATCAAAAACGTTACTTGTTTGATAAGTATATTCTTTTCTACCAATTCGCTGATGTTGTCTTTGACGTAACGTAGTTAATGCATCTAGTGCACTACGACGCGTTTCGTTAATTAAGCGAATTGGCAAGAACACATTCTCTAACTCGCCATCAATCTGTTCAATACGATATGGATACTCACCTGTCTTACTAAGATTTTCAGCTAACTTCTGCTTCGTCAAAGGAGCGTTTTTCGCATGTTCCAATATTTGATTGCTCTTTTGAATGACATCATGAATACCATCAGTGATTCTAATCTCCAAAGGTTTTCCTATTTGTGCAACATACGTAAGCTGAAGTGGAATCGTACGAATGTTTTGGTCGATTATTGCATCAATTTGCTTAATCAGTTGGGTATCTGAAGTCTTGTGTACAGGTTGACCTTTCTTTGGTCTACCTTCCTTGCATTCTAATGTTATAATCTGTCCAGCATGTGCTTGATTAACCAATAGATTTTTATCGTTGTATATCTTAACCGCAGTTAAGCCAATATCTTCAGGAGTTGAAAGAATGCGTAATCCATCGTGTTGATGCAAATTATCACTGAGTTGAATCTTAACTTTGCCACGATAATAATCGATTACCTTACCTATCACAACGCCTTGATGATTTGGACGATATTGACTCATACGTTGCTCAACAACGTCGTGGAACAGATGACCTTTTGAAAATCCACGATGGAACATCGACATCAATTCTTTTTCTCGCTCATGACTAACTGTATATTTTTGGTTGTTATAATATGCATCGATTGCTTCACGAAAGGTCTTTGTGATCAACCAAACATATTCTGGTCTTTTCATTCGTCCTTCTATCTTTAGACTACTTACCCCAGCATCTAATAGTACTGGTAGGTTATCGATGACATTTAAATCTTTAGGGCTGAGAATATAATCCCCTTCATTGAAGTGCTTTCCATCTTCATCAAAATACTTCATGCGACAGCACTGGGCGCACATACCACGGTTTGCGCTTCTCTGCTTTGTGACTACACTAAACTGACATTGACCGCTATAGCTAATACAGATCGCTCCATACGCAAATACTTCGATATCCATACCAGTCTTACAAGCCTGTTGAATTAGCTCAATGGAAGATTCTCTAGCAAGTACAACTCGCTTTACTCCTTGGGTTTTCATAAATTCAATACCAGCTAAATTATGAACATGCATCTGTGTAGAACAGTGTACTTCAAAGTCTGGATAACATGTTCTTACATAGTGAAACAATCCAAAATCTTGGATCAATAGAGCATCTACATCATGATCATATAAGAATTGCACCTGTTTTTTCGCTGCTTCTATTTCAGGTTCATAGAGAATTGTATTCATTGTGACATAGACTTTCACATCACGTATATGGCAATATTTCACCGCTTCAATCAATTCTTCTTTGCTGAAGTTTCCGGCAAATGCACGCGCTGAAAAGAAGTTCATGCCAAGATAAACTGCATCGCAACCAGCTTGTACTGCTGCTATTAAAGCCTCCATGTTTCCTGCTGGTGCTAGTAGTTCAACTTTCCTCATAAAATCTCCTTAATCTTTTGATAATGTAATACCAATTCTTCGATATGCATTTTTGCATTCGCGCTCGATGTACTTGGTAATGCATAGTGCGGTATATCCAAATGGATATACTTTTCATATAGTTTTGTTGCCTTTGTTCCAGTTGTAAAGATTGCTTTTATCTTTGTATTCTTTACAATGCTTGCAATATCATTTACAACAACATCTTGTATTGAACTATCAGATGATCCATGAATCGTACATGAATGAATTACATCCCATAATGCAAGATGTTGTTGAAGACAAAATTGTTCCCTGTTTTCTATCTGCATAGAAAACATCATTTCCATCACTTTCCAAAAGCGATTTGTTGGATTGGCATAGTACATATTCCGATTACGACTTACCACCGATGGAAATGACCCTAAGATCAATACTTCAGAGTCTTTATTGAAGATAGGTTTGAGTGGATGTATCACTTTTTGTCCTTTAACACTGGCTTTCATCAAAGTATTTTGCTAATCCTCCAATGGATGTTTCTTTTAAACTGGTAGGAATACAGTTACCTGTATCTTTCATTGTTTCAACGATTGTATCAAAGCTTACCATATGCTTTGTACGTACTTTATTCATATGGATTGCAAGATGTGCTGCATCAATTGCACGTAAGATACCTTGTGAGTTTCTTTCGATGCAAGGAATCATGACATAGCCCATAACAGGATCACATGTTAGTCCAAGATGATGTTCAATCCCAATCTCTGCAGCATACTCAATATCATCTAATGTTCCATCAAAGATATACGCAAACGCAGCACTCGCCATCGATACTGCAGAACCTACTTCTGCTTGGCATCCACCAACTGCGCCTGAAATTGTGGCATTGTGTTTAATTAAATTACCAAATATACCACCGATCGCTAATGCATCTACCAACTTATCTCGATCAATCTTTAGATTGTGGATACAGTAATATACCATAGCCGCAATAACTCCACAGGCACCAAGAGTTGGTGCAGTCACAACTTGATGTGTATCCGCATTTTCTTCGCCCGCAGCGTATGCATAACTCATCAACATCAAATTGGTATTTACATCACCACAACAGGTTTGGCTCTCTTCATATAGCTTATGTGCCATACGTTGTAACTTTAATTTACCTGGTAGAACACCTTCTGTTGTATCGAGTCCTTTTTGTACACATGCAAGTTCAGCATCTACAATATCATTGAGATGTGCTTTTAAGCATGGCTCATAACTGTAAATATAATCTAAAAGAGTTTCATGTTTTCCGATTAGAACCTGGCGTATTTCTTGTAGCGTATTTTCTTTATATACTTCATCATTCCAATCTAATTTCTTCTCTAAGATACGAATACTTCCACCACCGATGGAGAATACCGTCCATTTATGCTGTAATTCATGTTTATCGTTGTATGCACGAATATAGAATCCGTTTGGAAACTCTTCATCCCACTCTAGTGAGAAGATGACCTTAACTTCCCCAAGAAGTGTTTCTTTGATAATCTCATCTGTATGATGACCCTTTCCTGTTAGGGATAAGGAACCAAATAACTCTGCTTCGTAATATGGGAAAGCACCAAAGGCTTCATTGAATAACTTACAAGCTCTTTCAGGAGCGAGTGTATGTGAACTGCTAGGACCACGTCCAATTTTATATAGTTCTCTAATTGATTGCATATTAACTCCCGTATTTTAAAATGAATTGTTCAAATCCATTTTTAGGTTCTATTCTACCTGATTTAATACCTTGTTCTAAATCCGCAAGTTCTTTTAAATATAACAATAGGGTTTTAGAAGATAGATGATAACAACTCTCCAATCCCTTTTTTATCGTCCACTCTTCTGCGTGTAAGCGTGTCATAATTTCTCTATTGGATAAACCCAAATCATAGAGTTTCTTTATGTTGTAGAGTGAACGTAAACGACTTGCCAACATACTAATCATTGCGATGTATTCATAATGTGCTTGTAACATCTCATCTTTCGCTAATAGTGTATTCGCTAGATCTTTTGCGACAAAAGCATTACTCATACGATAGATATTTAAATCCGCATTGATTGGCACAATGTGTACGATATCTTGATATGTAAGTTCTTTCTTTCCATATAAGTCCATCTTCACAAGTGCATTATGAAGCTTTAGAGTATCATTGGCGGTACGTTCAAGCAATTCATTTTTAGCATCCATCTTTAATCGAAAGCCTGAATCCTTGAGCTTTGTATCTACGTACTTTTCAAATTCCCACGGTTTCATCTGTTCAAATTTGACAACTCTTGCATCATATGTTGATAGTAACTTATATTCTTTCTTGCGAGTATCTGCAGAAAAGTTATGACAGTAAAATATTAGTATCGTATTTAGATTTGGATCTTTGAGATAACTTTCAAGTAGCGATAGTCGTTGTTGTTTGATCGCTTCTTGCTTAGAAGATTCCTTTCCTCCTGTTTTTGATGAAGCTTTTAAGAAATAAGGTTCTTTGAGAATTACTGCTTTCTTAGCACCCTCATCAAAAAGAGATAATGTATCACATGCCATCAAAGCTTCATCAAAGCGAAATGTCTTAGCATTAGAGGCATCAAAAATACTTACATCATCTTTTTTAATCGAATATTCTTTCAGAAGAGATTGTAATCTCTCCTCTTGTCGATACATATCTTTTCCACTAAATAAATATACTGTCATACGCTAATCCATTATAACAAGTTTCCCTGTTGATGTTAGAATAAAATGCTTACGAAAAATACAAAAGAAACGCATATCACCAACATCAGCAGTATCCAACCACAGTATGTGCCGTTGTTGCATAAACTGTATTACCTGACGGCTTGGCATATGACTACTTTCATAGAGGTCATTATTAGAGATACATACTTTAGGCTGCACAAAATCAATTAATCTTTCTGGATTCATCTTTGATGAACCATGATTCGACAACAACATGATGTCGATATCAAGATCTTGATATCGATTGATCAAGTATGTAATATCACTTTCATCTAAGTATGTTAACAAGAGAAAATTCATCCCTTCAAATGTAAACATCCAAATTGGATGTTTACTGTTTTGTAAGTTTAATTGATACACAGGTATTTTACTTTGAATTTTCTCTTGTTGAGATTGAGAAACAATCTCAATCTGATTAAATTCTGTTTCGTTGATATCACCCAATACCATCACCTTCGATATCGATAAAGCATGCAGGTAACTTTCAATATCACGTATATTCGGATTTTGATCACATTGTACTAACACTGCATCCTTAGACAATCCATTCGTTAACAATAAACTAGTACCCTTACTCTTAAGTAATGTGACAGTGGAGAATGGATGAAAACAGAATCCTAATACACATAAAAATATGAAGATATATTTTTGATATTTACAATTTCTACAAATCAGATATATCAAAAATATAGAAAATAATGAGATACTACCAAAGATTGTAAATTGACGAAGAAATATCATCGGTTTAGAAATTAGTTGAATCACAGCTAATGTAGAGACACCTGTATATAACCAAAAGATCGCTAACAACCATGTAATACCCATAAAATAGCGAAATACACCATACATGCATAACGATAAGATTTGTATGAACTGATATTCTCTACTACATACAATCGCAATTAAACTAAACATTGCAAGATTTTGTGATTTCTTAGGGAAAATACATTTTAGCCGATACAGAAACGGGATTTGAAAAGATAATGAATATACGGCTTCTGGTCGAATCAAAAGTAGTATGATACTAGCTATCATTATCCGTAATCGAAATGATAAATGAAAAAAAGATAATACAGTATTGATACATGCATACAATAAGATGATCGGATAATGATAGAGATAACTAAAAAACAACAATAATACAAACTGTAATATATGACGTTTGTTTTCCGTTAAATAGTATTTTATTAGATACATCAATACCCATATTGCTGAAATATAGGAAAAACCTGATTGTTCATAGATATCTGTTATATCGATTGTCTTATTATGGATATTGAGTAATATCTGCTGGATAATCTCATGAGAAATTGTATCTTCAATCTGGTTTATCTTTTGTTGTAATAGGTAACGCAGTGTCCGATTTATGTGTACGACTTTAATCTCTGATTGATATGTATATCCACTAAAGTGATTTTGTTTTGCCCATGTTGATTGCGAAAATCCAAAGAACTTTGATTCTTCGATGAATGGATGTGGTGTACTCTTTATTTCAACATTTGCATCCAATAATAAAGGTTCACTACAATACACAACAATTCTATCTTTGTTATTTTCAACAATTGCATAGGAGGATTTTACATCGACAACTCTGTAGGTATCTTGATAGACAAATGGTATCCCGTGCGTATACGTCAACAACAAAATCACAAAAATGGTAAGACTACTTTTTAGCGAATGATGTTGATACCAATATAGACAACAAATGCATATACACAATGGACGTATATATCCTTCCATATGCATGCATAACAAAAACATAAACAAGACAAGTAAAGGATTTTTTATGATAGCTTTCATAGACAGATATCATCTTTAATCTTTTCGAATTTAGACTTTCCTATCCCTTTTACTTTCATAATATCTTCGATGTTTTGAAAAAGTCCGTGCTCTTTGCGATAGTCTACGATAGCCTGTGCAATCTTCTTTCCGATTCCTTGTATCTGCATCAACCCTTCTACATCAGCTGTATTGATTGAGATTGTATTAGATATCGTATTTGAAGTATCGATACTAGGAATCGTGAGTATATCTTTATCCTTAAGAATCGTTGCTAGATTGATTCTTGAGATATCCGCGTTTTCAGTTAATCCGACTTCGTGTAGTAAATCATCGATTGTTGCGTATGGCTTGATATATACAAGTCCTTGTTTCTTGACTTCGCCATGAACTGTAATCTGAATCTGATCTCTTAGATATCCATTGAGCTGTATCGTCTCAAATTTACCGGATGATAGTATGAGTAAACAAATAAAAACAGTAAGTAGTAATCGCATAATTGCCTCCACTTACTGTATTTGTATTTATCTTGAATATCCCTATTTAATCTTAACGATTTCAACTGTGTATGGATTAGCTACCTTCACATCACATACATCGCCAACTTTATGGTCTAAGATTGCTTGTGCTAGTGGTGTTTCGTTTGATAGACGTCCATTCAATGGATCAGATTCTGTTGAACCAACGATTGTATAAGTAACTTCTTCCTTTGTATCGTTGAACAATAGTGTAACGCTTGATCCGATATGAACAGCAGACTTTTTGCCACCCTTCTTTGTATCGATGAGTTCATAGTTTCTTAGCATGTACTCTAATTGTGTAATACGTGCTTCAACTTTTGCTTGTTCATCTCTAGCCGCATCGTAGTCAGCATTTTCAGAAAGGTCACCCTGTGCACGTGCTTCCGCAAGTTCTTGTTTTACTTCTTCACGAACAACATGGACTAAATTGTTGTATTCATCTTGTAGTTTCTTTAAACCTTCTTCAGTAAGGTATGTTTTATTTTCTTCAGCCATTTTTATACTCCTTATGCTTGGTAATTATAGCATTGTGTGCGTAATGACGCTACTGATTTTTGTTGTAAGCAAATCTATCGCAACTGTATTTTTTCCACCTTCTGGGATAATCACATCTGCGTATTTCTTTGAAGGTTCTACAAATGCCTCATGCATTTGCTTTACAGTACCTACATATTGGTTCACAACAGACTCTAGTGTACGTCCACGTTCGTTGACATCACGAATCAGACGTCGTATAAAACGGATATCCGCATCTGTTTCTACGAATACTTTGATATCTAATAGGTTGCGTATCTTCTCTTCTTCTAAAACGAATAAACCTTCCAGTATTAGAACATCACATGGATAACATTCCTCTGTTTTATCACTGCGTGTGTGATATACAAAGTCATAGATTGGTTTCTTAATGACTTTGTTTTCTGATAAATCGTTGATATTCTGGATTAAAAGATCGTTATCAAATGCGAATGGATGATCGTAGTTTGTCTTGACTCTTTCTTCCATCAACTTATCTGCTTGATCTTTATAGTAATCATCTTGACGGATAATCAATACAGATTTCTTATCTGCGAATGTCCTTTTGATTGTCTCAGATATGGATGTCTTTCCAGATGCACTGCCACCCGCAATGCCAATAATAATCGGTTTACTCATTTAATTACTGCCTCTTTCATTTGTATCTATCAATGTTCCATCTTCATCATAGTGTAACGTAATATCAAATGGGATTTGTTTATCTATCATTCTTTGTAAGAAGATACGATCTCCTTGCCAAAGGCTTAATGACATGACTTGATCTTGTGGGATGTAGGAAAGTGTACCCTCATCACATGCGTGCATATCACCATGATAATCGCTTGTTTGATAGACGTAGATTTCTTCATCTTCATAATTTGGTGTATGGAAATGTACAATACCACAATACTGTGCACAATCTACAGTAAGACCTGTTTCTTCAAACACTTCGCGTTTCATGCATGCATATGGTGTTTCATCTTTCATCATTTTGCCACCAACACCAATCCACTTATTTTGATTTACATCGTTTTCTTTCTTATTCCGCAATAACATTAACCATTCATGATTGCGAATCAAATAACAGACTGTACTTTTAATCATTTAAGTCGACGTGATCTTTTACATTCTGATTGTGTTCTTCTAAAGTTTTTGCAAAGAATACTTCGCCTGTCTTTGTGTCTGCCACAAAGTAGAGGTAATCAGAAGGAATCGGATTCAATACCGCTTCAAATACTTTCTCACCAGGATTCTCAATTGGTCCTGGAGGTAAGCCGCCATGTAGGTATGTGTTATATGGTGAATCGAATTCAGCATTCACTTCACATGCTTGCCATGTGTCTGTTTGACGGTCAAAGTCGATTGCATAACAAACCGTGACGCTTGATTGTAACAACATATTTTGATTCAAACGATTGTAGAATACACCAGCGATTGTACGCAATGTAGTCTCATCGCCTCCACCCTCATATTGAACGATACTAGCAAGTGTATAGAGTTGATGAATGGATAATTGACTTCTTTCAATCGCATCTTTATTCATCTCATATACTACTTTTGTTTGATCTAACATCTTTAATGTTACATCTTGTGCAGTTGTATCTTTATAGAATTCATATGTGTTTGGGGCGATATACCCTTCAAGATAGATACGTACATTATCTTGGAACATCTCATCAGTAATAAATGGATATGTATCCTTTAAACTAGAAATCCACTCACGATTATTCCATAGTGCTAATAAGTCATCGCTAGAAACATTCGTAACTTCTGAGATCTTTTGTGCAATATGCTTTGCCCAATCTCCTTCTGTTACCGTCACACTTACCGTATCACTTGCGGCAGCTGCACTACTATTTAATGTCGTAAGAATCGTGTGTAGATCCATATTTTGATTTAAAGTAAATGTACCAGACTTAAAATCACTGAGTTGATTGAAACGTACATATACTTTGGCAATATTCACATCACGAATTAAACCTTCTTGTTTAAGATTGGCTAAAATATCATTCGTCGTATCACCTGTATTGACGATAAATTCCACTTCAGATGATTCATTAGATACTGCTTTGATCGATGTACTGTAGTAGATATAAGAACCAACACAAGCAACCGCCAACAACAATACTATCAACAGTGGAACAAGACTTCTCTTTTTTCTTCTGCCCTTTGTCATTATGATTCCTCTTCCTCTAAAAATGCACCCAATACTTCTTGGCACATCTGCCATTCTTCTTCATCTTCAACTTCAACCATCTCACCATCTTCACCAAAGGAATATGCATATACATTTCCTTCGCTATCGTCTGGGATTGTAAATAGAACATAGTTTTTCGTTTTATCTGCATTCTCAAACGTCAAGAGAATCTCTACTTCATGTTCATTTCCGTCATCATCTGTGATTGTCATCTTGTTATCATCCAACATACTGATTTCTCCCTTAAAAAAGGCGTATAGCGCCTTACTTCACATTTCGATCTAGCCAAGTCTGTAAAATTTGTACAGCAGCTAATTGATCAATCTTTTTCTTACGTTTCTTTCGTGATAAATCTGCTTCTAACAAGATGCTTTCTGCCTCTACTGTTGTAAAGCGTTCATCTTGCATCTTAACAGGGATACCTGATTCCTGTTGTAGTACTTCACCAAATTCTAAACAGATTTGCGCACGTGGTCCTACATCGTCATTGAGCAGTAGTGGAAGACCTAAGACAATAATATCTGGCTTCATTTGATCTACCACATCTAATACACGGTCAAGTGCAGTGTTGTAATCATCCGGTTTAAAGCGAATCGTTTCGATGGTACGGGCAATAAAGCCCGTATCACTAAAACTAACTCCACATGTTACACTGCCTAAATCAAGACCTAAATATCGCGTCATTTATTTGTTTGCCTCTAAGTAGAAACGTACAAGTTCTTCAATAATCTCATGACGTTCTACAGATTGGATTAAACTTCTTGCGTTATTGTGCGATGAAATATAGGCAGGATCATCAGAAATTAAATATCCTGCAAGCTGATTAATCGCATTATATCCTCTCTCATTTAAAGAAGATTCAACTTGTTTTAAAACTTCGTGGATTGTTTCGCGACGAATCTCCTCTGAATTAAAACTCATCGTCTCAGTCAAAGCATTTTGTTTCATCATTTTGACTACCTCCATCTATGTGAATATTTTATGTCAATTTCGTCAAAAAGTATAGGTTACAGCTCTAATTCCACATGACAAAATGATGAAAAGATTGACATCAATCGATGTCAATCTCATTCATTACGCATTCAATGTTTCTTTTACAAGTGATAATACGGCTTCTACCTTAGTAATATCTTTACCACCAGCTTGGGCTAGATCCGGACGTCCGCCACCTTTACCACCTGTTAATTCGGCTGCTTTCTTGACGATATCGCCAGCCTTCTTACCCTTTTCAATCGCTGCTTTTGAGCTTGCGCATACAAATGTCAAGCGATCCTCAGCCGTATTGGATAAGAATACAAATCCATCTTTTAGCTTATTGCGTACTGTTTCCGCAAAGCTCTTTAAACTATTGGAATCAAATCCTTCTAGTGATAAGACAACACAGTTTAATCCGTTGATTTCCACTGCTTTTTCTAAAAAGCTATCTGCAGAGGATAATAAAGCTGCTTGTTTTTGTGCATTATTTTCCTTGCGTAGTTGTGCATTTTCTTCTTGTAATGCAAGTAATCTTTCTTTGAAACCTGTCCAAGATTGTTGTTTCAATAGTTTTGCACATTCTAATAAGTATGTCTCTGCTTCCTTGAAGTCGTTATACGCTTCCAGTTTTGTTTCTGATGTGATACGTCTTACACCAGATCCGACGGATTCTTCAGAAACAATCTTGAATACACATAAGTCTGCAGTGTTATTGACATGTGTTCCACCACAGAACTCTTTGGAGAATTCTCCCATGGAAACAACACGTACGGTATCCCCATACTTTTCATCAAACAATGCTGTTGCACCTGAATTCTTAGCGGATTCAATATCCATCACTTCAGTCGTTACTGGAATTGCTAATGCGATCTGTTCATTGACGAGCTTTTCAACTTGACGTAATTGTTCTTCTGTTGGTTTTTCAAAGTGTGTGAAGTCAAATCTTCCATACTCTGGACAGTTATAGGAACCTGCTTGTGATACATGATCACCTAATACCTTCTTTAGTGCTGCTTGTAATAGGTGTAAGGAACTATGGTTTGCACGTGTTCTTTGACGTTTTGCGTAATCATACGCACCATTTAGAACATCGCCCTCTTTGATTGTTCCTTCTTCTACAACAATATGATGTAGTGGCTGTTTGTGTGGAGCCTTTTGTACATCTGTTACATTTGCCTTGAAAGTATCATTCCAAAGTGTACCTGTATCAGCGCACTGTCCACCACTTTCAGCGTAGAAACATGTTTCATCTAAGATGACATCACCCTCATCACTGATGGAATCAACACGTACTCCATCCTTGAATAAACCAATCACTTTTCCTTTGGATGTCGTATCTGTATAACCAGTAAATACACTTTCTTGTGTAAAGTCCATTAGATCAGCAGATTGTCCATGCATAGATTGAATATTACCACGAGCTTGTCTTGCACGCTCTTTCTGCATGTTCATCTCTTTGATGAAGCCTTCTTCATCAACAGAATATCCCTCTTCTTCGGCAATCTCTGTTGTAAGTTCCTTAGGATATCCATATGTATCATAGAGTTTAAACATTACCTCACCTGGTAATGTCTTTGTGTCCGCATGCTCTTTTAGAGCATCCTGTAATAGTGCTTCACCATTAGCAAGTGTCTTATGGAAGGACTCTTCTTCTTGTTTTACAAGTTTTTCAATCAAGCCAATCTTTTCTTGTAAGTATGGATAGTAGGAAATCATGTTGTCAGCCACTACCTTAACAAGCTTATACATGAAGGAACCCTCAATACCAAGCTTGATGCCATAACGCACTGCACGACGTAGTACACGGCGTAATACATAACCTCTACCCTCATTTGAAAACATTGCACCATCTGCTACCGCAAATGTAACTGTACGAATATGATCAGCAATCACACGGTATGCCATCTTGTATTCAGCTTGACTGTATGGGTATTTTGCAAACTTTTCAGTTGCGTGAATAATTGGTAAGAATAAGTCTGTATCAAAGTTTGTCTCGCCATCTTGAATCAAGCAAACCAAACGTTCAAGACCCATACCGGTATCGATGTTCTTCTGTGGAAGTTCCTTATACTCATGGCGAGATACCTCACCTGGTCGACAATCAAATTGAGAGAATACGATATTCCAAACTTCGATATAACGATCATTTTCGATATCATCAAAGAATAGTTTTTCACCAATTCCTTCTGGATCATATTTCTCACCACGGTCATAATACAACTCTGTATCCGGTCCACCTGGGCCTCTGCCAATCTCCCAGAAGTTATCTTCTGTACGACGGATGTGACTTGGTATCATACCAACTTTTATCCAGAGGTTATACGCATCTTCATCATCTGGATATACAGTGACATATAGACGTTTAGGATCAAATCCAATCCATTGTGGTGAGGTTAAAAACTCCCAAGCCCAAGTAATCGCTTCTGTTTTAAAGTAGTCACCAATTGAGAAGTTACCTAACATTTCAAAGAATGTATGGTGACGAGCAGTTCTACCAACATTTTCTATATCGTTGGTACGAATTGATTTCTGTGCATTACAGATACGGTTGGATGCTGGCTTCTCTGATCCATCAAAATACTTCTTCAATGCGGATACACCAGCATTGATCCAAAGTAGCGTTGGATCATTATGTGGAATCAAACTAGCACCTGGTTCAATCATACATCCCTTGGATGCAAAGAAATCCAAGAATTTTTGTCTAACTTCATTACCACTTAATCTAAATTCATTTTCCATCTTTATCTCCTCCATATAAAAAACGTTCCCAAAAACAGGAACGTCATCACGCGGTACCATCCTGATTCATACAATAATGTATGCACCTTAATTGTCATTAACGCAGATTCACGTTGCGGATTAGGCACTCTGTTAAAGGAAGCTTCAATATCATTCGTGGTAGATTTTCACCAACCATCTACTCTCTAAGACATGAAAGATATTTACTTGCCCTTCGTCATCGATTTACGTATGCATTTTACCATTAAACACTCATAAAATAAAGACTATTCTGCATTTCACAATTTTATCACTTTTCGTTTTATTGCTATTGATTCTTTCATTTTCTCATGTATAATGAAAACATGTTTCTCAAAATGTAAAGGATGTAATATATTATGAAAACAAAAATGAAACAAATGATTTTAGCAAGTGCAATGACCCTTGCATTAGGATGTTCTAACAACAATTCTACTGATACATCAGCGAAGTACAATGTCGGTGTCATACAGTTGGTACAACACCCTGCATTAGATGTCGCAACACAGGGATTTACAGATGCCCTACAGGCAGAACTTGGCGATGATGTAAACATTTCTGTACAGGTAGCTGCTGGTGATTCATCCACCTGTATTACAATCGCAAATAGCTATGTATCTGAAGGTGTCGATTTGATTATGGCAAACGCTACCCCTGCTCTACAAGCTGCTTCTTCCGCAACAAGTCAAATTCCAATTCTAGGTACATCAGTAACTGAATATGGAACAGCACTTAGCTTAAAGGATTTTAACGGTACTGTCGGTGGAAATATCTCAGGAACAGCAGATTTACCACCACTCGAACAACAAGCTGAACTATTTAAAGAACTATTACCAAATGCTAAAAACATTGGTATCCTATACTGCTCATCAGAGCCTAACTCTGTATACCAATCCAATATCGTACAAAAAGAGTTAGAAAAACTAGGATATAACGTAAAAGTATATACATTCTCAGATTCCAACGATGTTAGTGCAGTTACACAAACAGTATGTCAAGAAGTAGATGCGATTTATATCCCAACAGATAATACAGCCGCATCATGTGCTGAAGCTATCAACAACGTTGCTGAACCAGCTGGTGTTCCTATTATTGCTGGTGAGGAAAATATGTGTAATTTATGCGGTATCGCCACATTGAGTATTGACTACTACGAACTAGGTCAACTCACTGGTAAGATGGCTGCCGAAGTTCTAACTGGCAAGAAAAACATTTCAGATATGCCAATTCAATACTATGAGAATCCTGTTAAGAAATTCGATAAAGAACGTGCTGAAAAACTCGGCATCTCGATTCCTAGTGATTACACAGAAATTCAATAACTAACTTGAGGTATTTATGACACTTTTACATATTCACTTCCTGCTTCAACTAAGCGACCTATTCAACGCTATGCCAAGTGGTATTGCCCAAGGTATCATCTGGGGTATTATGGCATTAGGGATATACATTACATTTAGAATCTTAAACATCGCTGATTTGACAGTAGATGGTTCATTTACCACAGGTGGTGCAGTAACTGTCATGTTGATACTTGCAGATGTCAATCCTTGGATTGCGATTCTCGTAGCTATGGTTGCCGGTTTACTTACTGGACTTACGACTGGTTTACTACATACCAAGCTTGGTATACCAGCAATCCTTGCTGGTATCCTTACCCAATTTGCACTATTCTCTATCAATCTTGCGATTATGGGATTTTCTGCCAATAAAGCAATCGCAGTCAATCAATACACACTCGGACTTTCCTCACGTGATATCCTATCAAGTATACGCGTAGGACTGATTCTAGCCATCATTATTATCGCAATACTATACTGGTATTTTGGTACACAACATGGCTCTGCCATCCGTGCAACCGGTAATAATCCAGAGATGTCCAAAGCGCAAGGAATTAACATTGATACAATGAAGATCATTGGTCTTGGCTTATCGAATGCCCTAGTCGCTTTAAGCGGCGGTCTTATGGCACAATACCAAGGCTTTGCGGATGTCAATATGGGACGTGGTGCAATCGTCATCGGTTTGGCTGCTGTCATCATAGGCGAAGTACTCTGTGAAACTCTATTGAAAAAGAAACAAAACTTTGCGATACGTCTATCCTTTGTTGTAACAGGTGGTATTATCTATTACCTAGTTGTCGTTATCGTATTATGGCTAAAGCTCAATTCAAATTTATTACGTCTATTTACTGCGATTATCGTCACGATATTCTTAGCGATACCTCATCTTCGTAATAAATCACAAAACTCTTTCAAGAAAGCTGGTAAGCTTTCCGCAAAACAGCATGTTACGGAGGTCTAGATCATGGGTAAAATGTTAGAACTTATCAATCTACACAAAGAATTCAACCGTGGCACAATCAATCAAAAGACCGCACTAGACCACATTAACCTAACCATCAATGACGGAGACTTCATCACTGTCATCGGTGGTAATGGCGCAGGTAAATCTACCATGTTAAATGCGATTGCGGGTGTTTGGCCTGTTGATGAAGGTTCTATCTTCATCGATGGATACGATGTTACAGGACTTCCTGATTTCAAACGTGCCAAGTGGATAGGAAGAGTCTTCCAAGATCCAATGACAGGTACTGCTGCTGATATGCAAATCCAAGAAAACTTAGCACTTGCTAGTAAACGTGGTAAACACCGCACTCTTTCTTGGAATGTCACAAAACAAGAAAAAGAATTCTACAAAGAGCAGCTTAAATCATTGAATCTTGGCCTAGAAGATCGTATGAGTCAAAAAGTAGGTTTACTCTCCGGAGGACAAAGACAAGCCCTTACCCTTTTGATGGCATCACTTGTAAAACCAAAACTACTACTATTAGATGAACATACAGCAGCGCTGGATCCACAGACTGCTAAAAACGTATTACAGCTCACCAAACAAATTGTAAAAACCAACAATTTAACTGCACTCATGGTTACACACAACATGAAAGATGCGATTGAAACAGGAAATCGATTGATCATGATGTTCAATGGAAAAATCATCTTCGAAGTTGAAGGCGAAGATAAAAAGAAATTGACTGTAGAAGACTTGATGCATAAGTTTTCACAGGCAGCTGGTGAAGAATTTGTGGATGATGAATCTTTACTATCTCGATAAAAGCTCATTTGAGCTTTTTTTAATTATATTGCATACTATTGTTGCGAGGTAAAACAATGACAAATATCTATGACTATATCAACTGGCGAAAAGATATCACGCTATCCTATGATGCATTCAACGAAGTTGATAACATCATCCTAAGTTTATTATCTTATGTTGAGTTTGATGACATACCAAATATCGATACAACACTATTACCTATTCAGACTGTTACAGAGACCTATTTTGCAAAAAATTCTGACTTACAAGAAGAAAACGCAGAGATTTATAAACAAAAGATGCCCTTCCTACTAAAGAAAATCAGTGATTCTAGTCGCTTTTGTGATATGAAAATTGGTTATTATATCAACTATATTGATAAGAATTCAGTTGTACAGTTCTCTGCGATTACCTTTGACTTCCCTGAATTTATGTATATTGCATTCCGTGGAACGGACAATACCTTCACAGGTTGGAAGGAAGATTTCTACCTATCCTATGTGACTGGTACAAATGGGCAAAAAGCTGCCGCAACTTACTTAGATCAGCTTTTTGAAAACAGTCATAAACCAATCCAACTTGGCGGTCACTCTAAGGGAGGCAATCTAGCGATATATGCTGCGTGTAATTGCAAAAAACAAATTCAAGATCGAATTACCACAATCTGGTCTAATGATGGACCAGGATTCTTACAACAGATGGTAGATACACCATCTTACCAAAAAATACAAGATCGTATCCGTTTAATCATCCCTGATTCATCCATCGTTGGTGTTTTGATGAATAACGTCACTCCTAAGGTCATACAAAGTGATGCAAATGGTGTTATGCAACATGACGCAACTACATGGCAAGTCATGCAAAATCACTTTGTGGAAGCCAAGTTATCCAATAACTCTGCTTTCCTCAATAAAGCAATTGATACATGGCTTTCCAGTGTATCGGAAGAAGAAGCGAAAATCGCCATCGATAGTGTATTCTCGGTACTTGAATCAACAGATGTACAAACATTTAATGAACTGAGTCACAAAGGCTTTAAATCAACAAAAGATCTGATGAATGCGGCTAGAAACCTATCACCAGATCAATACTCATTAATCCTAAAACTCTTTGGTAACTTTATCTCCAATAGTGGAAATCTATTATTACAAGACTACAAAGATAAAGCCCAAAATCAAATTCAACAAATTACTGATAAACTTTTTAAAAACGAGAATCATCATTCATAATCGTTTGGATTCGAGTTGTAAGAGTTGTATTGCGGGGGTGCTTGTCTAATACTTGTACCCCTTTTAAAAACGCATCTAACTCACCAAGAACAATCAAAGCTTTACGTGCTCTTGTAATTGCTGTATATATAAGCTTTCTTTGTAACATGCCCGCATGTCTTTGAATCACTGGCATAATCACAATTGGATACTCACTACCTTGTGATTTGTGTACACTGATGCAGTATGCATGTGTAATGTTAATCCAGTTTTCTGGTTTATATTCAACGATGATATCGCCAAAGGCGCAGATAATTGTCGTCTTGTGATCTTCTGCTTGACTTGCATCTATGATCTCAATAATTCTACCGATATCACCGTTGTAAACATCATCGTCCGGTTGATTCTTCAACTGAAGAATTTTATCACCCTCACGCATAGTACTATATCCAGATCGTACCTCTTTTTTACTTTTATCCGCAGGATTAAAAGCTTCTTGCAGTACATTATTCAATGTATCAATACCAGCAGCTCCAGCATACATTGGTGATAGTATCTGAATATCATCAATGTCATAACCCTTACTTAAAGCATCCTCCACCATCATCAAGATATGCTTACGAATATCCTGTGGTGGACATGCATAGAACTTAGCATCATGTTGACAATCCGCAATATTGACGGTTCCTTCATGGATTGCATGCGCCAAGTTAATCACATCACTATCATTCTGTTGACGATAGATATGCTTTAATTCAATACAAGAAAACTCGTTAGTATCGATTAAATCTCTTAATACGCTACCCGGTCCAACACTTGGTAATTGATCTTGATCACCAATCACACAGATTTTCTTAATGTGTTTGCTTGCCAGCAATAGATGATAGAATAACCAATTATCTACCATGGAAAACTCATCCACAATCAATAAATCCGCATATATTGGTTCATCTTCATTCTTTCCAAACGTATTTGATTCCAAATTCCATTGTAGTAATGAATGAATTGTAAAGGCTGTTTCTCCACTTAACTCCGCAAGTCTTTTCGCAGCTCTTCCTGTAGGAGCTGCGCATATCACTGTCGAGGATGGATACATCAACTTAAACAACTTCATCATCGCATAGACAATTGTTGTCTTACCTGTACCTGGACCGCCTGTGATAATCATAAAAGATTTCTCAAAGAATTCTTTGATCGCATGAATCTGTGTTTGGTCATAGGTAATCCCAAGTTGTTTTTGTAAACTTTGTAGATATTCCATCAATGAATCAGAATCGTATGGATCTAAGTACTTGTATGGAAAATCCGCAAGAAAAGATGAAATACCTACCTCTGCTTCATATTGTGCAATTGGATATACACGATTTTCTTCTCTGACTAGCTTTTGATTGAGTATGGATTGTTCTAAAATCTCATCAAAGTCAGAATTCTCACCAGTGATTCTAAGCTCCTTACAAAATGCATTTTCAAGTGTCAGGATATCGATATAGCTATCTCCACTCTTCATACATAAATCAGCAACTAGAGTAATTAATAAAGCTAGTAATCTTCGATGATCATTATCATCGATACCTAAGCTTTTACCAATCTTGTCCGCAGTAATAAAACCAAAACCATCAATTTCTTCTACTAAACGATATGGATTTTCTTGTAGTTTTCGTAAAGATTCGCTGCCATACGTGCGGACAATCTTGGCTAGATTTTGTTGACCTAAGCCATGAATATTTAAAAAGTTTGCTAGATCTTCTAGACCATTATCTTCTTGTAGACCTTTGAGTATTGTATTTTTTTGTTCATCTGATAAATCGAGTATCTCATCAAGAACTTTATCATCTTTTTTAATCTTGTTTAGACACTCATCCCCAAGTTGTTCAACAATTCTTGTGGCAGTCTTTTTACCTATCCCTGGATACAAAGGACCAGAAAGATACTTAATGATTCCATCTTTCTGTGATGGTAACATCTTTATCACAGTATCGATTTTGAATTGAACACCATAACGAGGATGTTCTACATATGTTCCCTTTAATTGATAATCCTCGCCAACAACAATTTCAGGAATGATACCAGTTACAGATATGACACGAGACTTCGTTTCATTCAGCGTAAACTTAGCAGCAGTATAAAAATTCTCTTCGTTACGAAAGAGAATAAATGTAAATTTACCTGTTAATGTTACCTGTGTCTGGTCCATGATACTCCTTTATGCTTGAACTGACGTTTGAACAAGTTCCATCAAATCCTGTCCATCTTTATAGACTTTTTCAATCTTACCACCAGCAAACATAACATCTCCATCATAGAAGACTGCTTCTTGTCCTGGTGTGATACTACGTATTCCTTCAGGGAATACAACAGTGATGGTACCGTCTTGATTTAGTTGAACCTCAACATCATTATCTGCCTGACGATAGCGGAACTTGGCATGGCATTTGAGTGGTAATGTACGATCTGCCAACCAATTGACTCCACTTACAAGACATGATGTGGAATATAGTAAGTCTTGATGATTCGAATCTACAACATACAATTCATTCTTGTATACGTCTTTTCCAACAACAAAGAATGGACCAATACCACCGATATCCAATCCCTTACGTTGTCCAATTGTGTAATACATAACTCCTTGATGTACTCCCACTTTCTTCTTAGTCGTTACATCGATAATATCCCCAGATTTCATTGGTAGATAATTACTCAAGAACTCACGGAAGTGACGTTCTCCAATAAAGCAGATACCAGTAGAATCTTTCTTCTTTGCGATGGATAAGTCTAGCTTTTCAGCAATCTGTCTAACTTCTGGCTTAGAGATATTCCCTAATGGGAATAAAACATGATCTAACACTTCACGACGAATCTCTGTTAAGAAATAGGATTGATCCTTGTTTAAATCATCTGCTTTGCATAAAACAGGATGACCATCTTCATATCCAAGTTTGACATAGTGACCAGTAGCTACCGTATCAAAACCTTGTTCTTTCGCAAACTTCATGAAGCTATCAAATTTAATAAAACGATTACATAAAATATCAGGATTCGGTGTTCTTCCTAACTTGTATTCGTTGATGAAAGTCTCAAAGACATCATCCCAATATTCTTTGATAAAGTCGATACGCAATAACTTTAATCCAAGTTTATTTGCGACATCCATTGCGTCTTTGTAATCCGCTTCTTGCGGACATACAGAATCATAGAGAGTAGGATTTCCATTGAAATCTTCATTGGCTACTGAGTCCCAATTACGCATAAAAGCGCAAGTCACATCATATCCCTGCTGTTGTAATAAATATGCGGCGATGGCACTATCTACACCACCTGATAAACCTACGAGTACTTTTTTCATATACACCATTATATAACAAAAGAAGCCTAATTGGCTTCTTTGTGCACAACAGTTTGTAATGTTTGACAAGCTTTGTAATTTGGGCAACTTTCATTACAGCTATGATCAGCTAAGCGACGTAGTTCCGCAGGAACAAATACACCAATCTCCTCTTCATCATAGCCAACTTGGAAGTTATTTTCACTCAGTATAATTGGACGCTTTAAGACACTTGGATTCCGTTTGATAAATGTGATTAATTCATCAATTTTCATCGCATCAAGATCTAAATTAGACTCTTGAATGATCTTAGAGCGTTTAGAAATAATATCATCACTACCATTTTCACTTCTCATCAGAAGATGCTTGATTTCGTTGTCATTCAACAATGTTTTAAATATATTCTTCTCTATAAATGGAAGATTACGATCTTTAAGCCATTGTTTCACTTTACGACAACTAGCACATCCTGGAGATGTATAAACAACTATCATAACCATCCTCCTGTCTAAAGATTATAGCACGCAGGTCAACAAAATAAAATATTTTATAAAAGATAACTAATTTGTACTATTCAACCTTTTCCATTTTGCCAAAAGCAAGTGCAGACAAGAAGAAACATCCAATCGCAAAGACAGCAGAAACAAAGATACTGATGATAAAACCAATCTCCATATTTAAAGTTAGTATCCCAACAACTGCCCCACATCCGATAGCGATTGCCATCACCATAACCAATAAAACTTCAAAAACCAGCGTTGAAAATACTTTAAAATCTCCTAAATGTGGGTTGAGTATAGTTTCAACTATCATCTTAATATATAGCTGTAATGCATTTGTACTAACACCAATCAATGTTGTTAAGACAATCTGTAATAATGATAAGCCTAATGCACTACCACCAATCATTGCAAGTAAGAAACAGTCAATCAACGCTTTGATGTGATCCATTTTCGTTGCATTCCATGTCTTGTTTATTCTTGTATCAGGAATTAGATATGTAATATAAGAATCTAATTCACGCAACCACTTCGATTGACCAAATGAGAAAAAAGTTAGACAGTACACAATACCAATCGGTAAGATGAACAATCTTAAGAATTCATTCTGTGGCATCCATATGTTATGACGTGTCACAAAATTTAAAACCAAACCAGCCAACAAGAAGATGAAAGTTCTTCCCGTAAATATAAACGTACGATTCTTTTTATATTCTAATAGCTGCCGATAGAAAATCGCTTTTGCGTAATATCCCTTGTAATTGATATTAGCCTGAATATACTTCTTTCGTTTTCCAACCACCTGAGCTCTACCAGTTTTTTTGGCAGTTGCGACTGCTTCTTCATAATCATCCGCAAACTTCTCCGCATCTTCATAATATGCGCCATCACATTTTGACTTCTTCGCCAAGATTGGAAGTGTAATCATCAATAGAATACAAAGGATTGAACCTAAAACATTGCTCCACGTTGGTCCATAGAAAATCAACTGGATAAAAGCTATCTTCCAGCCAAAGATTGGAATCAAGTTGATGATAGGCATCTGTATGTACTCCTGTACCAATTCAATACTATATCCATGTTGTAGAACTTGAATGAGGAGTCCAATCACCAAAGCAAATAGCATCAAGTAAAGGATACGTCCAATCAGACGATAGACCTTCTCTGGGATCGTTTCATTACCAAAACATAATACATACAAACTTGTATCAATAAATAAATTAGAGATCAAAAAACATACGAAGTATAAAGCAAATAACAATACTGAATCATAAAAGAAACGTCCACCCAGTATCGACATCACCAACAACAATATGCTAATGCCAATCGTTCCTTGCATACCTTCATAAATCAATATCTCCTTCGGCGAAACGGGAGATTGGAAGATAAATTGAACATCTGCTTTTAAGAAGACAATCCCTTTTCTTTGAAATAGTTGAACTAGTGAAGGCACACCAAAATATAACTGAGCAAAGATAAATATCATTACGTATTGGCCAGCATTTTTAATTCCAATCATATCTAAGAAAGCTCCAAAGCCAGTCAAGATGAATACAAAGTAAGCAATCATAAGCAATGATATGATCAAAAATGTCGGTTTACGAATACTCTTTTTTATACTGTTGATAAACGTACGTTTTGTAATATACAAGATCCCATTCATGCGCCTATCTCCTGATTATCCATCTGTTTTTTATCCGTGATGGAGAAGAAAATCTCTTGAATATCCTGGGAATTATCACCAGTATTTTCAAAGGTTCCAATTAGTTTACCGTGATTCATAATATAGAGAATGTCCCATAGATCTTGTACCATCTCCAACATATGTGTACTAATCAAAACAGTAACACCCTTCTCTTTTAGCTCAATGATAATAGCCTTTAACTCTTTGATCGCAGCAGGATCTAGTCCTATCATCGGCTCATCAAAAAGAATAACCTGAGGTTTGATGCATAATGCACAAAGAATACTTACCTTCTGCATCATACCCTTTGATAGTTCATCACCAAGCTTATCCACCTTATCATCCATCTCAAAGCGTTTCAAAAACTGCTGGACTTCTTCATCTGTGATATTGGAATGATATGCACGACGTATATATTCAATATGCTCATTTACAGTCAAACTTGGGAACATTGATGGTAGTTCAGGTACATAAGCAAATATCTTTTTCGCATCAATTGATTTTGCTGGAAGTCCATTGATTTTAATCTCCCCTTCGTATCTCAATAAACCAGAGATACTCTTGATTGTAGTAGATTTACCGGCACCATTTGGCCCAAGCAAAATACCAATTTTTCCATCAGGTATCACAAAACTAACATCATCTACTGCAGATACATCTTTATATTTCTTCATAAGACTTGTAATTTCAAGCATAATTGTATTCTCCTTTTCTCTTCGTTATGCTAGCATACCATAGGAAATACCTCTTTACAATCAAGTAAAACTGGTGTAATTCCAGGAAACTGTGATAGAATATCACTGTATTTGGAATGCGATTATAAATTGAAATCCAATAGAGAATCAGTGGCTGGTGGAAACTGATGATTTCGCTTATATGTTTGGAGTTCCACAAGATAAATACCGGTGATCCGTTATCTCATATCAAGTGATCCTTTTTGGATAAGTTGGGTGGTACCGCGCATAAGTCTCATGCGTCCCTTCATATTGAAAGAGGCTTTTTATTTATAGGAGTTATCGATATGAAAAGAATGTTAAGTGGTATCAAACCAACAGGACAATTACACCTAGGAAACTACATCGGCGCATTACGTCATTTCGTCGCATCACAAGATGAGTATGAGATGTTTGCATTCATCGCAAACCTTCACTGTATTACTGTTCCTCAAGACCCACAAGAACTACAGAAAAATCTAAAAGACTGTGTTGCCTTATACCTAGCTTGTGGTCTTAATCCAAACAAAGCTACAATCTTCCTTCAAACAGATGTGAAGGAACATGCACAATTAGGCTTTATCATGTGCTGTCATACATATATGGGAGAACTCAACCGTATGACACAATTCAAGGATAAACAAGCCAAGGGAGAAAAGAACTTATCTGGAGGATTGTATACCTACCCATCCCTTATGGCCGCAGATATTCTGTTGTATAGTCCAGACTACGTACCAGTTGGCGAAGACCAGAAACAACACGTTGAATTAACACGTGATGTGGCAGAAAGAATGAACAACCGCTATGGCCAACTCTTTACAGTACCAGAACCACTCGTCGCAAAAGTTGGTGCACGCATTATGTCACTAAGTGATCCAACAAAGAAGATGTCCAAGTCCGACGAGACAAACAAAGGTTGTATTTATCTACTCGATGATTTAAAGGTTGCACGCAAAAAAGTCATGTCTGCTGTAACGGATAGTATTGGTAAAGTTCAATACGATCCAGAAAACCAACCAGGTATTGCCAACCTAATGCAGATACTATCTTCCTTATCCAACAATCGCTCATTCGCAGATATCGAAGAAGAGTTCAAAGATCAAGGATATGGTGTATTTAAGAAAGCTGTTGCAGATGCTGTATGCAACCAATTAGAACAAATTCAAACACGCTACAAAGAAATTGTAGAAAGCAACTTGATTGAAGAAGTATTAACACAAGGTGCACAAAAAGCCTGTTTGATTGCCAGTGCAAAACTTGATCAAGTACAAAAAGCAATCGGTATGGAAATCATCAAATAAAGTATCTAAAAAAGAGAACTGTGTTCTCTTTTTTTTAATAATCGCAATATTAATCTAACGGTTTTTGATAATAGTTACCGATGACTCTTTCAACAGCAGTAAGTGAAATAAATGCATGACTGTCCGTCTTGCGGATAATTTCAATTACCTCATTTAACTGATAGTTGTTGATGGTTATCTGCAACATTGTATGTGGTTGATGCTTATAAGCTCCCTCTACAGGGAATCTTGTAATACCATGTCTGCATGTCTTAAATACAGCTTCACAAACCTCATCTGCATGATCCGTCGTAACTTGAAGACGTGTTACCTTATAACGTTGGTGCATTGTATTAACAACCTGTGTAGATACATACTGGAAGATAATGGAATATAATGCCTTATCCCAACCAAATAATAAACCTGCAATCACAAGCACAATCGCATTGACACCAAGCATATAATTCCAAGTTGGACGTTTTAATCTTGCAGATAAATCAATCGCAATAAAGTCCGTTCCACCACTACTCGCATTTGAACGCAGTGCTAGTCCAATCGCAAGACCATTTAACAATCCACCAAATACCGCTATTAACAACATATCATTTGTAACGATTGGAACGTTGATAATAATCGTAAATAATGAACTCAATGAGAACCATAAGATAGAATATAATACAAACTTATGACCAATTCTGCCCCATATAAATAAGACAACAGTAAAGTTCAGCAACCAGTAAATAACACCAAATGGAATATCAATGCCAATATATCGCGCAGCACTTAAGGAAATCAAACGAGAAATACCCGCAAATCCACCCGGGAATAAGTTTCCTGATTTAACGAAAGATTCCATGCCAAACGCATAGATGAGTGCAGAAAGCGCAATCACAAGAAGATACTGAATATCCTTCTTGGTAAAAGTAATATTTAGTTTTTTGATAACCATATCTTTATTCTCCGACATGTACGTTAAATATCATAACATTTAAGATGAAAAAGACCTACTGGTCTTATTGAATATCTAACTTTGTTTCACAATAAATATCATTGCAACTGACACAACTATCTTGTGCACATAATAATTCAAGAGCACGTGTATCTATCGCAAAAGCTTCTATTTGAACAAGCGCGCCCATTGGTAAATCACTAACAGAAACAACACTTCTTGTTGGGAAAGGATTTTTAAAGTGTTTGACATATTCCTCATTGACAGCTTGTAAGTCATCAATCTTTTTTAGATATACGGTAGTCTTTAGTACATAAGACATGTTGAGTCCAATCTCTTCTAATACGTTATTGATGTTGTTCAATACACGTTCTGTTTGGACTTTGATATCACCTTCCACAAGATTGCCAGAATCCGGATCAATTGGTAACTGTCCTGATAGGTAAATAAAATCACCAGACCGAAGTGCCGATGAGAATGGACCGTTAGCGAGTGGAACTTTACTTGAACTAATTAATTCTTGAATCATTTAAACTCCTTACTTTCACTGTCAGTATCACCATCTGAAAATGTACTTAAGAATTGACGAAATCTTTGATGTCGATTCTCCATTTTCTGATGAAGACCCTTTGTTGTTAAAACAAGAAAGCAATACAACGCTAAAACAAGCATCAACAATATCACAGCTAGCGATACGAAATCACCAAATGTTTCTAGCATGTTATCACCATCTTTCTTTAACAGTATAGCTATGAAAAATCAGAATGTCCAAATATATGCCCCTACTCATAATTCTTTAAGAAATCTTGTCCTTTAATGACTTCTGTAGCAGATAAATCAGGGAATCTAAGTTGACTTAAAACTTCATATACGCATATGGCAACACAGTTTGAAAGATTCAAACTACGTGCATCTTTCACCATTGGAATACGTGCACAACGATCGTAGTTATCTTTGAGAATATGCTTATCAATACCTGTACTCTCTTTACCAAATACAAGATAGATATCTTGTCCATCATCCTTTGTATAATCAAACTGTGATGGATTTTTTTCACCATAACGAGTGATGTAATAATAAGAACCCTGATGAGACGAAAAGAATGTTTTCCAATCAGGATAGATACGATAATCCAATTCCTTTACGTAATCCATACCTGCACGTTTGAGTGATTTATCAGTAATCTTAAAACCCATTGGTTCAATCAGATGTAATTTACAATTCATCGCCATGCATGTACGCATGATATTACCAGTATTCTGTGGGATTTCAGGTTCATATAATACGACGTTAATCATAGTGCCCTCTTTTCTAATCGATTTCTATATAACGATAATAATATTCTAAGTCCAATGACCATGCATGCAAATGAAATAATGATTGCCATTACAATCGCAAAGAAGAAATTGGATGGAAACATATTAATCATAATTGATATGTTTGGATCTAAAAGAAATAAGTCATTGTCGAAGAATACATAATGGAAATTCATCCAAAAACTATTGAAGTCAACAATCGCATATATCCCTACGAAGGATAATATCGCTGCTAAACACAATAATCCATTTCTAAACGCAACTGTTAACAAACTATACACTTGGCTTCTTGTGCGTAACGTAATAGCCAATAAGATAACAACAGCAGCGACAAACATCGTGTTTCTAACAAACATAGCGTTTAAATATAGATTTTTAACATCCACCATGTGCAATGTTTCTCTTTCATCGAATATCTCACGTGGCTTACCATTGACTTCCTCAACGACGACAATATCATCACGTTTATCTTGTAGATAATCCAACAGTGTATTGGTCGCATTCATCAAACCTTCATTTGAGATATGAATTTCTTCTGCTGTATGATTCAACAGATATTGCCAACGAAAAAATGCACGATTAAAGCATACCAAGTCAATCGATGTTAATAACAAGGATATAAATAAACATATCCCAGCTATTGAAGCTAAAGACTTATTGATCCTCATTCTCTAACCAAGCCTCAAATTTTCTAACTGCCTTACCACGATGTGAGATTGCATTCTTTTCATCTTTGGTTAGTTGTGCCATCGTCTTCTTAAGTGGCTCATAGTACACAATCGGATCATAGCCAAACCCATTTTCACCAGCAGGCTCATGAGCGATTAAGCACTCAACCGTATCTTCAAATACGATTGCTGGATAATCCTTACGTGTTACCGCAATCGCACAAACATAACGACATGTACGATTTGCTTCATCCTTCATACGATCTAGTACAACGCGATTTTTATAGGTATATGGTGTGTCATGTCCAAGCCATCGAGCACTTTGAATGCCTGGTTGCTTATCAAAGGCATCAATCTCAAGACCTGAATCATCAGAGATTGCCATAATACCATACTTATCCGTGATAGCTTGTGCTTTGATAATTGCGTTTTCCGCAAAGGTTGTTCCTGTTTCTGCAATATCTCCAATATCTGGAAAATCTGCCAAACTCTTCACAATGAAACCTTTAGGTTCCAACATCTCTTTAAACTCTTTAATTTTTCCCTGATTTGAACTAGCAACTACAATTTCCTTATCCATTTATATATATCCCCTTCATTTTATAGTGATAATCAATTGATAAATATTGATCCACATCTGTTTTAAACTGTTCATAACATGTGCTAACTCTACCATGCTTGCATATGTATGGATTAATATATCGTTTCTTACTATCGACTTCAATATCTCCATCTTGGCTTACCTTTACATCCATTAAGTTTGTATAGGCAATCCACTCATCTTTCAAGATACTATCTTCAATTTTATTCACGACTTGCTTTTCTGGTAAGTATAAATCTTTTTCACTTAGTATATTTTCTTGAAACGCTTTGCGTATGATGCTTGCCAATTTCTCCATTGCATAGCGATCAAAATCCTGTGAGAATATCATCCCACAACGCAAAGCATCTTTGGCAAAGCGATAAGCAATATCTGCACTTTGAAACATCAATTCCATCTCACCATACTCATTGATTCCAACTACTAGATCATCATAGTACATCTGTAATATCTTCTTTTCTTGCATACGATAATCCAACAAAGAACCTAATGTATATTCCAATCGATCTGCCGATAGTTTTGGTGAATCGTTATCTGCGATTGGATAGCGATGGTAATCGCAAACATCATCAATATGTATATGATCGTGTTGGAGTTTTTTCATGATGATATCAT
>JALENJ010000038.1 GCA_022767445.1 Erysipelotrichaceae bacterium
CAAGTTCAAGAATAAATATTGGGCAGCTTATGACAAGGAACACAATAAGATTCCACTCAAGCCTAAGATGGAGGTATTAGTTATTGAATCATTTGATCATAAGGTCTACGTCAATGCGATGGATATACTATACGTCTTAGAGGAAGTACCACTATCACACCCTTGGAGAAAGTATTCGTACCAATTATTTACAAAAAAACAGAGTCATTATAACTCCGCTAATAACCATTAATTTTTAGGAAATTTATCTTTTCGATTGACAGCTTTAGTATATTTTTATTATTAGCAGCTACTTTTGTAAGTTACTTTTATAAAGAACCTTGGATTCCTCCTTTGTTGTTGCTACTTGGTGGAATACTATCAATATCGTTTTCAAATAAAAAGGATATATACAATAGGATTAGGATAAATCCCCCCCCTTGGAAATATCTTTTTATATTTTTGATTTTGGCGGTAAGCATCCCTATTTTGAAAAGTTTTATAAGTCACATAGTTTTAGATATATTTTAAAGTTTTTACAGATATATTTAGTTATAGGAGGAGGGCAAGTTGTAGTTCCTCTTATGTATAGTGATTTGGTAGAAGTAAATCACTATATGACAAATCAGGATTTTTAACAGGATATGGATTGGTTCAAGGGGTTCCGGGGCTCATGTTCAGCTTTTTCGCTTATGCCGGATCTCTTGCTTCGGCGAGTTTGTGTACACACGGGCAGATTTTAGGCGGTTTGGCTGCTGGCTTAGTAATTTTTTTGCATGGAATTCTATTAATATTTTTTATTTATCCCATATGGGAGGAAATGAAAAAAATTAAGGCGATAAAGATAGCGATATCGGGGATGGGTCCGGTTGCGTGTGGGCTTATTTTGGCATCAGCTGTAAGTATGGTTCAAAAAAGTGGTTTGGGAACGGATAATATACTCATAATGACGGTTCCTTTTATAATATTGGGGACTGTGCTTACAGGGATATTTATATAAAATTATATGGATTAAAATTGAATGTTTTAAACAATTTCAATTGAAAAAAACGACTAACATGATAAATTTAGAGTATGATTAACAATCATTGAAAGGAGGAAACAAGTGAGATTTTCAAAAAAGAAACCTTGTTACGTTTGTGTTGTATATATGCTTGTTCTAATTCTGTTTTTTCTCATAAGAAATGACGGAGTAAGGGCGGCGGAAGAGCCGATTAACAACTTTGAAAAATTGAAGGCGGCAGTTGAAACGGCAATTGAAGGAGAGGAATTGATTTTAGCTCCGGGGGACTATATTTTTACAGAGGCGATAAATATATCAGGTAAGAATATCAGCTTTAAGTCCCAAGGTCCGGTAGTATTTAAGAAGGCTTCCGGTTATAAAAAAGAATTTATAACTATTGACGAGAATGCAGGACTTACCTTGGAAGAAGCAATAACCATGGATGGAGGTAACATAGAAGACTCATCCTATGGTGAGCTTGTAGCCGGACTTATATATAGTAAGGGTAAGCTTGTAATAAATGGAGGAACCTATAAAAATGCTAAGGCAAGAGGTGGTTCCTATAAGGCTCCAATTATAGTAAGCGGAGCAAAGGCAAGCCTAACTTTAAATGGTGGAAGCATAGAATCAAATGATTATAGCGGAAGCAGTACAGCTTTCTCAGCCGGTGCAATTTTACTTGATAACTCAGCTACTATGGTGATGAATGGTGGAAGTATAAGCGGAAACCAAGCTGGAAATTATGAACCTTATGCCGGACTTTTGTGGTCCGATTCTCCGGGAGCCGGAGCTATACTTGTAAGACCGAGCACATCACTTACAGTAAACGGTGGAGAGATAAGCGGAAACAAGGGTTGGGGAGGAGCTATCCTTGTAGGAAGTGGAAGTCCTTATGATTATGAGAGATCAGCAACTTCTGAATCCGGTCTTAAGCCGCAAGCTAAGTCCAGCCTTGTATTAAATGGAGGACTTTTTACAAATAACCACGGTGTCGGAGGAGGAGCTATTTCCGGCAACGGTAACGTGGATATACATATACCGGCGGGAAGTAGCGTTGAAATTAAGGAAAACAGAGCCTATCAAGGTGGAGGAATATTTGTATCAGATTGGGCTGTAGACGGTATAGGTTTAGAAAAAGAAATAGCTAAATTGCCTATAGAAACCTGGTCAAACTATTATATGGGTAAATTCACCATGGAAGGTGGCTTGGTTTCAAATAACTTTGCGCAAAATTGCGGCGGTGGAGTAAACATATCATCAAACCAAGGATACCTGTCCGGCGGGCAAATATTAAACAACGTAGCGGGAGACCAAGGCGGCGGTGTTTACCTTACAACAATACCTTATACCATGAAGGTAGAGAACGCTTATATAGCTGAAAATAGGGCTAACGGATGGAAAGGAACCATATCGGACGGCATAATGCTTCCGGGTGAGAGCGGAGGTGGATTTTGGTTCTGCCCTACAGGGAGTGCTTCGTTCTATGCAGAAGAAGGGGTAGCCTTTTTTGATAATACCGCCGGCAGTGCGGGAGATGACTTTTGGAGTTCGGATAAGGTTTCGGGACACGGTTATTCAGTTACTATGCCTGACAGATTCTTAGGTGGAAGCAGGGCTCTATTTTATAGGGATGAAGATGGCAATAGATATACTGAAGGACAAGAACCTATAAGTATTAAAAATTCAACTGAGGCCTTGGCTGTAAAATCCGTTGTTTTAGACAGTAAGGAAGTTGTAAAAAGCCTATCGAAGCTTTTAATAATGGGTAACTCGGCATCGAAGGGTGGAGGAATCGGCTCAAACGGTAATATAGTATTTGGTAGAGTACCGGGAGAGGATAACCCTTTGAAGGACATAGAAGTAGCAAAAACCTGGGAAAAGGGTTTGGAAGGCAGAGAAATAGTTGTAGAATTGAGAGCTAAAGACGGCGATACGGATTGGCTTATAGAATCTTTTAAACTAAACGAATTAAACGATTATAAATATGTAGTTAAAGGTTTGCCTGCCACTGTAAACGGCAAAAATATAGAAGATTTAGTATATGTTAAGGAACTTGATTCATCCTTATATGACGTTGAAGTTTCAAAAATAGAGGAAATCGCTCTTGGAAAATATTCTATTAATATAGAAAATAAGCTTAAGAAAAAGACCATAGAAATAGGCAAGGAATGGAAGGGAACAGACCCTGACCAAGCACCTGCAATAAAAGTATACTTAGTAAAAAACGGTCAAAAGACTGACAGTTTTGTAGAGTTAAATAAGGAAAACGGCTGGAAGGCAAGCTTTGAAAACCTGCTTGTAAAAGATAGTCTTGAAGGTGAAGAAAACAAGTATACATTTGTTGAAGAAGGGGAAAAGGAAGGAAAGATAGTCTTATCAGGTACTACTTACAAGGTAGTGTACGAAGGAAATAAGATAATAAATGAAAAGGAAGAACTTCCAAAAAAGAATATTGAAGTAAGCAAGGAATGGAAGGGAACAGACCCTGCCCAAGCACCTGCAATAAAAGTATACTTAGTAAAAAACGGTCAAAAGACTGACAGTTTTGTAGAGTTAAATAAGGAAAACGGCTGGAAGGCAAGTTTTGAAAACTTGCTTGTAAAGGACAGTTTTGAAGGCGAAGAAAACAAGTATACATTTGTTGAAGAAGGGGAAAAGGGAGGAAAGATAGTCTTATCAGGTACTACATATAAGGTAGTGTATGAAGGAAATACGATAATAAATGAGATAGAAAAACCTGTAGTTCCAAAGACAGGAGATTTGGGACTTTCTCTACAAATCACCATACTTACTTTTGCCGTAGCTGCTTTGCTTGCAAGTATTTTACTTAAGAAAAGAACTGATATGACCGGTAAGTAATAAGCTGAAATATAGGTATAAAAGGGACTATTTTTTGTACCGACCCCCGAAAGTTAGACCGAAATCTAATGACTAGGAGGTCGGTGTTTTTATGGCAAAACATAGTATTGAATTCAAGAAGAAAATTGTTTTAGAATATTTGGATGGCAAAGGTGGATTACCATATCTTTCTAAAAAATATGGACTTGGTTCTAATTCACAGCTACGAAAATGGATTGATGCGTACAATGCGTTCGGTGATGAAGGATTAAAGCGTTCTTGCAAACGAACAGAATACTCTTTCGAAAAGAAGATTTCTGTTGTAGAGTTATATCTATCAAGTGAAATTTCATATCAAGACTTGGCGATTCAAGAAGGCTTAAGCAATTCAAGTATGATTGCTGACTAGGTTAATCGCTTTCGTGCTGCCGGTCCGGATGCTTTGAAATCTCGCAAGAAAGGTCGAAAGAAAACATTGGATAAACCTAAGATAGATACGACAGTTCAGGAAGTGGAAGAAAGCATAGTTGATACAAGTGTAGAACATGTTAGAGAATTAGAAGATGAGCTGCTTAAGTTAAAAATTGAGAATGCCTTTTTAAAAGAACTGAGGAGGCTGCGTTTAGAGGACGAGAAAAAATGAGAGAACGGCACTCGTCATCAAAAGCCTCCGGGGAGAATTCAAACTAAAAGACCTTCTCTTTTATATAGGTATGCCTAAAACAACATACATGTATTGGCAAAAAAGATTCGATAGAGAAAATCCTGACAAAGAAATCGAGGAGAAGATTCTTAAAATCAGAGATACTCACAAGGATTATGGCTATCGTCGAGTAGCTGGAGAATTAAGGAATCAAGGTATCTGTGTAAATAAAAAGAAAGTACAACGTATAATACAAAAGCTTGGCTTATAGGTTACTTCTTTCATTCGAAAAGCCGCAAATACAATTCGTATAAAGGTAAAGTTGGAACGGTTGCTCCTAATCGCATAAGGAGACGATTTAATACATATATACCACATCAGAAGATTACAACAGATACAACAGAGTTTAAGTATTATGAGATTAATTCTAAAGGTCACATGACAATGCATAAGCTTTATCTAGATCCATTTATGGATATGTGTAATGGTGAAATTGTAAGCTATAGAATTGACAAGCACCCTTCAGCAAAAAATGTTTTGGATGCATTGGAACAGGCAATTGCAATAACATCTGATTGCAAATATAGAAGAACTTTCCATTCGGATCAAGGCTGGGCTTACTAAATGAAAGCATACTCTCAACGGCTCAAGGAAGAAAGAATCTTCCAAAGTATGTCTCGTATGGGAAACTGTCATGATAAATCCGTTATGGAGAACTTCTTTGGATTGCATAAACAAGAAATCTATTATGGTGTTATTTACTATAGTTATGGTGAGCTAAAGTCAGAAATCGAACGATACATAAAGTATTACAATGAACAAAGGATTAAAGAAAAACTAGGATGGCTAAGTCTAGTGAAATACAGGCTTAGACTCTTGGCTGCATAAAAATAGCGTAGTAGCTTATATGGCTACTGAGCTAAAAAATCTAACTTTCTTGGGGCACATCACTTATGAATGTTAGACCACCAATGGCTGCAGGTGATGAGTTTCTTTCTGTACAGGATGCCTTCTTACAAGACGAAACGAAGAAAAAGGGAATTATAGAACTTGCGGATTTAAAACCAGCTAGTAAAGATTCTAGATTATATCTTTGGCAAGGTGATATAACACGCTTGCATGTAGATGCGATTACGAATGCATGTAATGATCAGATGCTAGGATGTTTTATGCCAAATCATGGATGTATTGATAATATTGAACATACAATGGCTGGTATTCAGATGCGTTTGGAGTGTAATCGTCAAATGGAACTTCAAGGACATGCGGAAGAAGTTGGCAAGTGTAAGATTACACCAGGATATAATCTACCAGCCAAGTATGTATTACATACGGTAGGACCTAATATTAGACGTATGTTATCCAAGGAACATATCAATGCACTGGAGTCTTGTTATCGCCAGTGTCTAAAGAAGGCAGATGAGTATGGATGTGAGTCTGTTTCTTTCTGTTGTATCTCAACAGGCGTATTTAGATTCCCACAGAATACTGCCGCAAAAATTGCAGTAGATACAGTAACGGAATGGTTGAATGAACATCCAAGTAGCACAGTACAAAAAGTAGTATTCAATGTATTCAAAGACTATGATAGAGAATTATATGCAGAATTATTAAAATAGGTATGCATGCATGAATTATCTTGTGTAAATGATACATAAGATATACAATAACAACAAAAGAGGTAAACAAATGCAAGTATCGACAAAATTTACGATTGCGATTCATATATTATCTGCAGTCACATATTTCAATGATAGTCAAAAGGTTACCAGTGAGTTTCTTGCGGGTAGTGTAGGAACGAATCCAGTGATTATACGTAATATCATGTCTCAATTGAGTAAAGCAGGTATCATTGATATCAAACGAGGACCTGGTGGAATCACAATCACAAGACCACTAGAACAAATCACTTTCTTAGATATCTATAGAGCTGTGGAGACAAACAGTGATGTAGAGCTATTTCGCTTCCATGGCAATACCAGTCAAGTCTGTCCAATTGGAGGTCATATTCATCAAGGAATGACAGATAGCTTAACGCAGATACAAATCGATTTTGAAAATGACTTAAAGAAATATACAGTGGCACAGGTGTACGATAAAACCGTTGCACAAATCAAGAAATAGTTAAAAATAGAAGAATAATATCTTCTCTTTTTTATGCGCATATTGTAGATGTCAGATACAAAAGATATCCTTTATATGACTGAGTGATTCGCAATTCTAAAGTATTCTTTAAGAGCGTGTAAAACAGTAGTAAATTACAATTTTATTTACTAGAATAAAAGTTGTTTAAAACAATAAGTTACTTCAAATATTTACACGAAAGAGGATGGGGGAGAGTTACTTTAAGATGAAACCACACAGGCGACATAATGGATATATTCAAAAATTTTTTATTGTTATTTGAACAACTTATTATTGCTAACACAGATGCCTTTACAGGTGTTTGCTGGACCTAGTACAGCAAACTTTGATGCATCGATTCAACTAGCTACATCACAGACTGATTACTATGGTGGGGAGATATTCTCTATCTATAACAATATTGCGGTATCAGGGAATGTGACTGTGCTTGATGAGGGCTCCTATACAGTCATCTATCTTCCAAAGGATGAGTTTCAAAAACCTCGTCCAACGGATGTCTTTGATCGTTTTAAGAGTTTGGATATTGTAGAAACTGCTACGGAATATCAAATTATTACGACCTATCAACAGCTTGCTGGTGGGTATAACGGTGGAACTCCTGTAAAGCTGAATCTTTTACAAGGACAAACTGTGAATCTAAGCCAACATCGGATTAAGCAGAAGTTCTTTGATAAAGATGGCAATGAGTTAACACCAGAAAGCAGTATTACAGTTGGTGGTAAAGCGGTCATTGATACATTGATGTCCAGTTCGGAAAATCCAGTAAAGTTGTATTCCTCTACAGGTGATTTAACAATTGATTCAACATACACAATTAAACCTGGTAGTCATATGGTATTTGAACCATATAGTTTGAATATTGGGTATTTAGATTTTAGTGATCCACGTGATCGTAGGGTATATGTCTCGATTCCTGCGGGTACGACACCTGTGGCTGGTAGTGGTTGGACTTTAGATCCTACAGTAGGACAATACTATAAAGATATTACGAGAGATGATTTAAGAAGATATGAAAAACCGTTATTGAGTATTGATTTGGATTTCTCTGGTATTGATATGTCTAGTCATGATGCCATGAATCGATCTAAGTCATTTTCGGCACAATGGAGTATTCAACCTGTTGTTGGTGGTGTCGTACAAAATGATCTTGGACCAAACACAGGTAATTAAGACGTAGTTTCTATGTTGAATGGAATACTTCATTAGCAGGAAATATCGTTTGGATGACTTCTCGTTATGTAAAGACGATTTTGGATGATTATACATTACATGCACAGACATATACGGGTCTAAACCAATATTCAAATGAAATGATGTTGACAAGTGATCCAACTGCCTATAATCATCAACGTATTCGTTATACGCATAATAACGTTTCTGAATGGAGATTGGATAATAGCTCCTCAAATCCTTCGCAAAGACAGCTTTTAATTCGCTCTTCAAGGATCGATGTGGATGTTGATTACCTAAGACCTGCAGAGTATAGAATTCTTTTGACTGGATTAAACAGCACAGAGATTGTCTGGCTGGAGACAAAACTTTCTGGTACAAAGGTCTATGGTCGTAAAGCGGATGGCACAAAGGTACTACTAATAAATAACGCAAGTATTGCCAGCTATCCTACAATGAGTGGAAACCGCAAACTTGCGGATAACTATACATTAACTTTTGATAATCAAGCATGGATGAGTATACCGGCGAGTGAAGAATATGTTTCTGTTGTGTTTGAGTATCCAAATGGTGGAATTTTATTGTCTGGGGAAGATGAGATACAACAGTACTATCGTTCAATCAGTACGGAAGTAATTGCGGATATCAAAGAGACAACGTATCAATAATTATTTCAAAAGCTTTCGGATGGTGATTATCCAAAGATTGATGGAACAGTGAAGAGTGCATTTACAGATATCACTACTACCTATCTAAAATATGATGGGGATACAACTCTAACACAAGAAGACACAATAAGATGGGCGAACATGAAAGATAATTTCCTGATGCAATTAGAAGAGATCTATGCAAGTTCAGGTGTAAATCTAACGAATGGTTCCAGCTTCTTTGTTAAGGATACTTTGCAGACAAACGTTTAGTTCTATCACGTGCGTGAGGGTAATTTTGAGGCTCAACAAATCCTGAAAATCTCAATGTCTATTATCTTGTGCCGGATGGATTAGAACCGATTGATGATACGAATACTTTTGAGTCTATCGAGATGATTCACGGTTATCGTGATGGTTTAAATTTGGTTATCGCAAAACCTAAAACAGTGAATATTGCGCCTATTAATGCATTCCAAAAGGTATCCGCTTCCAATAGTTTGAATTTACACTTTGAGGTAACGACACGATTAAAGGCAGGAAATTACCCAATATACGCTGCGTTATCCTTTGACAACAACGAATCAGGTGTGGATGAAAATGGAATTCCATCCGGTGTATGGTCAGATATCAATACAGATGCCAAGAATCATCCAGCATTACCAACAAGATTTACAAAATTCAATGACGCAAGCTTTACAATTTATCCACCTCAAGTTCTATCGACATACAAAGAGACAAAGTTATCATCAGAACCTGATAGTAAGTACGCATCTAATGTTGGTAGACGTGCATCTATCGGTGATCACATCGATTATCGCTTGCAGTTGAATAATGATAGTACGCAAGAAATCACAACACTGCAGTTGATTGACATACTTCCGTATGCCAACGATACCGCAATCGTACCGAATTTTTCAGGTCAATATGTAAGTCGTGGTTCCAAGTTTCCCATACCATTACTATCTGTAGAGGACAATGAGAAATTTGATATCTACTATAGTTTAGATTCTGTCAAACCAACCATTGATGAAAATAAAAACGCGACGTGGCTTTCATCAGTTACGGATTATTCAAAGGTAACGATGATCAAAGCAGTGATGAAACCGGGAAAGAAACTAGCGATTGGTGAACATACATCCATCGTCATGCATAACTACATGCCAGCAGATGGATATATCCGTGAGGATGATTTAGCCTATAACTCATTTGCGATTGGTTTGAATAATGGCTTATCCTTTGAAGAAGCACTGAAAGCAGAGGTGAGAGTTGTATTTAAGAAACGTGATGTCAAACTTAAGAAAGTTGATGTCAACGATACAACAGGATTCTTAGCTGGTGCACAGTTTGTATTGTATGAGGAAGGTGCTGCTAGTGATGGTAGTGACTTATTGATCGAGAATCAGATTGAAACTGATGCCAATGGTGAAGCGACTCTTTCCAACCTGGTTGTAGGTAAAACATATTATTTACTAGAAGCCAAAGCACCTGTTGGTTATCAAAAATCAAATGATAAGATCTTCTTTACTGTCAAAAGTGAAACTGAAGATGCCAATCAAACAATTCAGGTTACCAATGATATTCCACACCGAAATATCACGATACAAAAGAAGTGGATAGGTCCAGTCAATCATACGCAGATTACAGTACATTTATACGCAAATGGCGTGGATACTGGAAAGAGCGTACAACTTGTATCGACTGATCACTGGCAAGCCACAATGCAGGACATACCTGTCCTAGATTCTGCAGGTCATACGATTGTATACAGTGTGGTTGAAGAATCATTGACGGATTATTCAGTTTATTATGATGGTGATCAAGATCAAGGATTTACAATCACTAACACAAATACAACAAAGATCGATTTTGATGTTGAAAAGATGTGGCCTGGAACTCCTACTGGTCAAGTAACAGTACAGTTATTGGCAGATGGGGTACAAATGGAACAAGTTTTATTATCTTCAGCAAACGCATGGCAACACGTCTTTACCAGTATGGACCAGTATGATCCAAGCAATGGTCATGAAATTAACTATACGGCAACAGAAACTCCTATTGCTGGATATGATACAGAAATTTATGGTGATCATATCAATGGTATCATGGTTAAGAACGTAGAACAGATTAATATTCCTGTTATCAAACAATGGATTGGTGAGAAGAAAGATTATGTAAAGGTACGTCTGTATGCGGCTGGTGATCTTGTGGATGAAGTGATCTTAGATGAAACAAATGCTTAGGGACATATCTTACAAGGTTATGACAAGTATAATCGAGGAGACCAACATGAGATTCACTATACAGTTGATGAAGAGTTGATTGATGGGTATGATGTGGAAATCACAGGTGATGCATCACTGGATTTACAATCACTAATCATCAAAGAGAGGTTATAAAGCCTAAAACACCATCCACTCCTAAGACAAGTGATGAAAGTTGTACACGTTTCATGATTGGGATGTTATTCATGTCACTATTAGGTTTTGGTATCTTATTTAAAATAAGAAGTGGTACATATTCAATTACGAAGTAGGACATATCAGTGGCCTGCTTTTTTACTATCACTTATGATAGAATACAGTAAAGAAAGGAATGAACAATGAAAGTATTTATCGCTGGTGCGACGGGACGTGTTGCACATGAGTTAATTCTACAACTATCAAAGAAGGGATGTGAAGTTGTTGCTGGAGCACGTGTACCAGAAAAGGTACAAATTGATAACGTAAAAGCAGTACACGTAGATCTATGTGCAAGTGCTAAGGAGTTAGCGGATGTAATTCGTGGCTTTGATGCGGTGTACTTTGTGGCTGGCTCAAGAGGAAAGAATCTTTTACAGGTGGATGCTTTTGGGGCTGTCAAACTCATGCAAGCATGTGAGATAAATGGAATCAAGAGATTTATTCTATTGAGTTCTATCTTTGCGGATGAACCAGAGAAGTGGGTTGATCCTGCATTGGTGAATATTATGGATTACAACATTGCTAAATTCTTTGCGGATCAATGGCTCATCAGAAATACAAATTTGGATTATACGATTATCCAACCTGGTAATTTACAGGAAATTAAAGCAAGTGGTAAAGTGAATCTACATGTTGAAGAAAAATCTGTACCAAACGCCATTGGTAATGTAGCGATGGTATTAGCTGAAGTATTGGAAGCTAGTAATACATTTGGTAAGATTATTAAGATGTCAGACGGTAACGAGGATATTTCTACAGCAGTAAAAGAATACTAATCATACGAGGGTTTTATGAAGAAAGAGACTTCGATTGTATTTACGGGTGATATTGGCTTTGATAAATACATGGATCATAAATGGGAAGATAAGCATCTAATTACAGATGGAGTATTAAAGTATTTACATAGTGGTGATCATGTTGTCGTAAACGTGGAAGGACCCCTGATTGATGTTGCACCAAGTGATGATCAATCAGGTGTAAAACAATTGATACATGCGATGAATCCAAAAGCAGTATCAGTACTTAATAACATGCATGCAGATATATGGAACCTATGTAATAATCACATCATGGATGCAGGTAGACAAGGAATTGAAAATACTATACATATCGCAGAAGGAAATCAAGTATCTGTGATTGGTGCAGGTATGGATATCCACCAAGCTTCTAAGCCACTCATACTTGATGCAGCCGGTGGAATTGGCATCTTTAGTGTTGGGTATCGTAGAGGATGTAAGCCGGCAGATGAGAGTACACCTGGTTGTCTTTTGTGGAATGATATGGAACGCATACAAAAGAATATCCAAGATATTAAAAAGAAATGTCGTTGGTGTATCATTGTCAGTCATGGTGGTGAAGAGTTTACATCATTGCCATCTTCCTATACACGTGATCGTTACCATAAGTTTTTAGAGATGGGTGCCGATATCATTGTTGCACATCACCCACATGTTCCAATGAACTATGAAACAGTGAAAGATAAGACGATTTTCTATTCGTTAGGAAACTTTATCTTTGATACAGATTATCAACGTGCACAATACAATACAGAAGTAGGTTTATTAGTGAAGTTGTACTTTACAAAAGATCAGTATTCCTGGGATGCTTGTGGGATTCATATCAATCGCAAACTAGAACATATACGACTTGGTAAATTACCGGATATCTTTACAGATGTTCAAGAAGACCAGTATCGATTACTTGAACCACTAGCAGCCAAGATGATGGTATCTGCCTATAAACGTCAGCTGATCTACTTAAAACCAGATGAATATCAAAACGCTGATGAGGCAAAGTGGGAAGAGAACTTCATGGATGAAAAACGCAGTGGCAGAGTCCCAGAGGAAGCTCTCGATTTCCGTATCATTTATCCACTGTCAAAGAAGGCAGAAGAATTACAGTGGAAGAAGAGTCACTTAAAGAAAGTTGTAAAATACATACAACAACAGATATAGTTGTTCAATGCATTATCTACATTTGGATAATGCATTTTTAATACAAAATAATGACATATCATCTTTACTTCATATCGAAACAATATACAATAACTATTAATATCAGTATAAGCGGAGGTAGAAGAAATGATTCGCAAAGCACAAGAAAAAGATATTCCAAAAATCTTAAAACTATTACAACAGATACTGAAAGTGCATGTACAGATTCGACCAGATATTTTTATTGATAATACAGCGAAATACACCGCTAAGGATATTAAAAATATTCTGCAGGATGAAAACCAACCGATCTATGTTTATGTTGATGAAACTGATGAAGTGTTAGGGTATGCTATATGTATCTTGAAAGATACATATCAATCCAATAACTTGGTGAAGATGAAAATCATGTATATTGATGACTTATGCATTGACGAAAATGCAAGAGGGCAACGCATTGGTAGTCAGATATTTGATTTCTTAAAAGAGGAAGCCAAACGTCTTGGATGTGCAGAGATCACACTCACAGTTTGGGAAGGAAATGATTCTGCTAAGAAGTTCTATGAAAAGATAGGTATGAGAGTTAAAGAAACAACCATGGAATATATCTTGTGATAGAAAATCGTTATACATTCAAACATGCATTCATCAAGACAATACCGATCATGGCTGGCTATGTATTTCTGGGCTTTGCGTTTGGGTTGTTGATGCGTACTAGTGGTTTTCCAATATGGTATCCAGTCTTGATGAGTTTGTTTATTTATTCAGGAGCTTTACAGTTTGCGACGATCCCATTGGTTGGGGTTGCGGTGAATCCACTCAGTGCACTGATGTTGGGCGTTATGATCAGTGCTAGACATCTGTTTTATGGTATTGCGATGTTGAAGAGATATCGTCATAGTGGAAGTCTTAAATATCCATTGATATTTGGCTTAACAGATGAAACGTTTTCTGTTTTATCAACAGAAAATCAAGAAGATGAAATACCATCAATGTACTACTTTACGGTGACCAGTTTAGATTATCTTTACTGGAATGCTGGGACACTATTTGGAGCGATTGCTGGAGGTGTCATCCCATTTGACTTAGCAGGATTAGACTTTGCCTTAACTGCACTGTTTATTGTCTTATTACTTGAGCAGATGAAGACAAAGCAAGGAATGATCAGTGGTCTAACAGGATTGGTTGTCTCTGGATTATCATTACTGCTATTTGGTAGTGGACAGATGGTCATCACATCAATGGTCGGAATTGTTGTGGCGTTGTTGGTGGAAAGGCAGTTGAAGCTATATGAATAATACACCGTTTGTTATATTGGTGTTGATTATGGCATTGTCTGTACAACTGACGAGATTTTTACCATTTCTAATATTTGGCAAGAATAAGGATGTTCCTAAGATTGTAGAATACTTTGGGAAAGTATTACCAGCAGCCACCATGGGATTATTGGTGATCTATTGTTTCAAAGATGTGGATTATTCTTCCATATCTTCTATTTTACCTACAGTACTTGCGTCCATTACTGTCATTGCGATTCATCTATGGAAGAGAAATACGATTGTTAGTATCTCTGTTGGTACAATTATTTACATGATTTTATTGCGATTGATGTAAGTGACTAGGAATTAAAATGAACCGGTTATGTATATATGACTGGTTTTATTATGTTTATTTCATGTGAGTTGTGGTATCCTAGTTATGAAGTTTATTAGAAAAAGGAGTTTAAAAAATGACAGATTTATCACCACTTCAAAAGGCTAGATATGCGTATGTTCCAAAACTACCTAAAATGCTCAGAAATGGTATCTCTGAGATTTCAGTTTTAGAGGGTGAAGAAACACAGAGCGTAGCTGACCAAGAAAAGATCAAGGCTTTATTCCCGAATACATATGGAAAGAAAGAAATTACTTTCCAACAAGGCGAAAACACATCTGTAGCTAAGAAACAGGTTGTTGGCGTTATCTTATCTGGTGGACAAGCACCTGGTGGACATAACGTTGTTTGCGGTCTATACGATGCATTAAAGGCAACAAACAGTGAGAATGTACTTTATGGATTTAAGAATGGTCCAAGTGGATTATTAGATGATGATTACCTCATATTCGATGATGCATACATTGATCAATATCGTAATACAGGTGGATTCGATATCATTGGTTCTGGTAGAACAAAGCTTGAAACTGAAGAACAGTTTGCAGTAGCAGCACAAGTATGTAAGAAACATGGAATTACTGCCATTGTAATTATCGGTGGTGATGACTCTAATACAAACGCAGCTGTATTAGCTGAGTATTTTGCGGCGCATGATGCAGGTGTTCAAGTGATCGGTTGTCCTAAGACAATTGATGGTGACCTTAAGAATGAAGATATCGAATGTTCTTTCGGTTTTGATACAGCCACTAAGACATATAGCGAAGTCATTGGTAACATTGAAAGAGACGCGAACTCTGCTAAGAAGTATTGGCATTTCGTTAAGGTAATGGGACGTTCCGCATCACACGTTGCCCTAGAATGTGCATTACAGACACAACCAAACGTATGCTTAATCTCTGAGGAAGTTGCTGAAAAGAAGATGTCCTTATCACAGATTGCGGATTATATCGCTGATTCTGTAGAGGCTCGAGCAAACAAGGGTATGAACTTCGGTGTAGCAATCATCCCAGAAGGTGTTGTTGAATTCGTCCCTGAGTTCTCTAAGTTGATTGCGGAAATCAATGAGTTATTAGCTGGAAGTAAGGCAGAAGAGTTTAACGCTCTAGCTTCATGGAAAGAAAAGTATGCATTTATTGAAAAGGGCCTAACAAAGGAATCTATGTCAGTATTTGCTATCCTTCCAGAAGGAATCCAACAACAGTTATTCTTAGAAAGAGATCCACATGGTAACGTACAGGTATCATTAATTGAATCTGAGAAGTTATTCTCTGCAATCGTTAAGGATAAGCTAGAGGAAAGAAGAAAAGCTGGAACATACAATGGTAAGTTCAATGCATTACACCACTTCTTTGGATATGAGGGAAGATGTGCATTCCCATCTAACTTCGATGCTGACTATTGCTATTCATTAGGTTACAATGCATTCATGTTAATCCAATATGGATACAATGGATATCTATCTAAAGTATCAAATCTTTCTAAGCCAGCAGATGAATGGGTAGCTGGTGGTATGCCTATCACAAAGATGATGAACATGGAAAGAAGACATGGTGAAGATAAGCCAGTTATCAGAAAGGCTCTTGTTGAGTTAGATGGCAAGCCATTCAAGTTCTTTGAAGCACACAGACAACAGTGGGCTACAGAGACATGCTTTACATATCCTGGGGCAATCCAATACTATGGACCAGCAGAGGTATGTGATTTAACAACAAGAACACTAGCTCTTGAGAAGGGTGAATAAGTGATGATGAAAAGACTGTATGACTAAGTGATTACTTAGTATATACAGTCTTTTTGCATGCATGCAATCATTTAACGTGGTGGCATGTCATTAGATTGATTGTTAACAGGGCCACCATGCATCATAGAATTCGTGATGGTTGTTACTGGTTCGCCATTGACTGTGACAGTGCCTCCGTTCAGTGTTGCAGTAGTATCATAGTCAAATGCGAATTGTGCTGTGATATTGATAGTACCTCCATTGATAGTAAGCGAACCATTAGAGTCAAGAGCGTCAGTATCACCCTGTGCCATTGTGATATCCAGATTACCACCATTGATTTCTAGTTGGACATCATAGGCGGTAGATTGATCCGATGCGTTGATACCATCATCGGTTGCGTAGATAGTGATTGTTCCACCGTTAATCTGTACATATGTTCCTTCGATACCTTCCACAGCGTTGATATCAAATGTACCACCATCAATTTCTGTTAGAGTTGTACCTTGAATTCCATCATCTTGTGAGTTGATGGTGAAATTACCACCAGCGATATAGATAAATCCTGCTGTTAGATCATCCTCGTTTTCTGCATGTAATCCATCTTTACCAGCATTGATTGTAAATGTACCATCCGCAATGCGAATACTTTTGATTGCTTTTAGTCCATGTTTATCTGTATTGATGTTATATATACCACCCGTAACTTTTAGATCACCAGTGGAATAGATGGCAGTAGATGCAGAGTTGATGTTGAATGTACCATTACCATTTAGTGTTAAGTTAGAATTTGCGTAGATGAGAGCGTCAATATCCTCATCTTCACTGGAAGTACTGAGGTTGTTGGTGGAATTGCTTGTGGTCGTTAGGTATACGTTTCTTGCATTCTTGACATTGATAGCAGGTTTACTAGTATTCGTGATAGATACGTTGTCAAATACAAGATGTATATCACCACTCGTATTTATAAAAATGGTAGATTCTGTTACAGAACCTGTGATGATATAGGTTCCTGAAGCTTCAATATCTACATCTGTATTGTTTTCTAGTGTAATCTTGGTTGCATTTGTTGTATCCACTGTTTGTTGTAAATCATCTTGTGTAAACAATGTACTTGTATCCAATGGAGAGTTGGAAGAATCGTTTAGTTGTGTTGTGGTTGTTGTCTTAGCTACTGTATCTGTCGAGGATGTTTGCGTATTTTGTTGTTTTGTACATCCAGCAAGGATAAAGCTAGTTGCTAGAATTGGTAATATCATATATCGATTTAATTTATTTGTTAGTTTCATATTGTCACCTCTTTCTGGTGGTGCTTATACAGTAACAATCAGATGTGATGGAAATATGAAGGTAGTGTGATTGTTATTAAAATTGTTGTCATAATCAAAAAAGAAGGTCATATGACCTTCTTGATATTATTGGATCTCTAATGATCCAGAGGAGATTAACTTACCACTCTTTCTATCATATAGAAGGATGTCGTAAGGTAGAATAGAAATATGTACGGTATCTCCAATGACGTAGGATTGTGATCCAAATACAACGGAAGTTAGGATAAAGTTATTAATGTTTAACTTCAGTGTAGATTCCATACCAGTTGGCATTGAACCATCAACGTACGCATCTAATTTTCCGTTGATATCGACAGTGATTTTCTCTGGACGTATGCCTAATACAAAATCTTCATCGATAATTTCAACGTCATCATCCATCTCATACTCTTCGTTGACTTTCTGAATATGGTATTTAAAGATTTCATCTTTATTCTCTTTATCAACTGTTTCTTGTAGAGTATTGTTTTGAGATGTTCTCCATTCTTGCATGTTCAATGGTTTTTCTGGGATAAAGGTGACTTGTTTATCCTTGAGAATCTGGAATGTGAAGTTACCATCCTGGTTTTGTTTACCAGTCGCTTCTATGGAGTTGATCGATGGATTTCCTACGAAGTCAGCACAGAATAAGTTATTTGGCTTGTTGTAGAGCGATAGTGGATAATCGTATTGTTGTAGTAAGCCATTATTCATTAGACATATCTTTGTGGATAGTGTCATAGCTTCCATCTGATCGTGTGTTACATAAACAAATGTGGATCCAGTCTCTACATGTAGTCGTTGTAGTTTATAGCGCATTTCCAATCGTAGCTTAGCATCTAGATTGGAAAGAGGTTCGTCCATGAATAATACTTGTGGTTCTGGTGCTAATGTTCTTGCGATAGCGACACGCTCGTTGTTTTAATATCAACACCAAGTGTATTGCATGCGTAGGAGAACTGAGTGAAGGTGTCCTCGTCATCAAAGGCCTTGGTTTTCTTTTTGTATTCAAATACGGTTCGCTTATCCGTATAGAATAAAGCAGGTATGCCATAGTCAACGAGTATCTGATGGAAAACGTTGTAATAGCCACGTAGAGTTTCTTGAGTATCAAAGTAGGCACCCACAACAGTTCCACTGGCATCGTCTACAGCTAAGTGTAGATGCCATATCACACCAGGTATCCATTCGTAGCTTGAAGCGTCCATTTGAATCATCTCACCCATGTATTTAGATCTAGATCTACGTGAATGAGGTGTATCATCTTCAATTGATTCAATCTGCTCTTTGAGTGTGTTTTTAGCTTTGGTAGATGTTGTTTGTTCT
>JALENJ010000039.1 GCA_022767445.1 Erysipelotrichaceae bacterium
CAAGTTCAAGAATAAATATTGGGCAGCTTATGACAAGGAACACAATAAGATTCCACTCAAGCCTAAGATGGAGGTATTAGTTATTGAATCATTTGATCATAAGGTCTACGTCAATGCGATGGATATACTATACGTCTTAGAAGAAGTACCACTATCACACCCTTGGAGAAAGTATTCATACCAATTATTTACAAAAAAGCAGAGTCATTATGATATAACTCCGTTAATAACCATTAATTTTTAGGGAATTTATCTTTTCGATTGACAGTCCTAGGTACAAAGTTGGTATTGATTAGCATAGAACGTAAAACAAGCATTATATCAGCTCCAAAATGGTGTAATGAACATGAAATAGATAAAAACCAGTATTAGTATTATCGCCAAAGACAAAGCAATCACTTGGTACAAGAAGTCCGTTACCATATAAAGATTTAGCCTGTAGCACCAACGTTATTAGGCATATATCATATACACTAAATTATTTGAACAACTAAGGTGAAATAAGCAAAAAAAGGGATGAAATCCAATTGAAAATCATCCCAGTATATTTAAGAATAACACGGTCCCCCAAAGTTTAGTCCCCCAAAGATTTTGGAGATCCCGTAATTGAGCATCTTTTTTATGAAAAAATGAGTAACGTTGTTTGCACGTTACTCATATGTATTATTACATTTTAGAACCTTTGGCACTGGATGCGGAGAAGTTGCTGAGTAGGTTCGTCTCATAGGAGAAGGTCATCTTGGATCTTCTTCTTTCTCGCTCAAGTGCAAGGTCAATTAGTTTATCCATCAGTTCACTAAAGGATACTCCAGCTGCTTGCCATAGGTAGAAAGACAATGAACCTGGGATTGTATTGATCTCATTGACATATACTTTCTTGGTTTCTTGATCCATCAAGAAATCGATACGACATACACCCGATGTACCTAGTACACGGAATGTATCTTTGGCTAAGCGTTGAATGAGCTTGGTCTGTTCTTCGCTAAGGGGTGCAGGTACGATGCGTGATGTGCTTGCCATACCTTTAGAACCGGATGTTTTGGTGCCTTTGGCACTCTTAGAGCCATTCATGTACTTATCTTTAAAGCTCAATAATTCATCATGTGATGCGGAGCTCACTTCTTCTAGTACACTAGCTACGCATGAAGTGGAATCACCCACAACAGAGCAGTTAATCTCTCGCATTGGTTTTACGACTTTTTCTGTGATGACTTTTTCGTCGTATTGACGGGCTTCGTCAAAACATGTTAAGTATTCTTCATCGTTATGAGCAATGGAGATACCTACTGATGAACCAGTTCTGGCTGGTTTTAGGATGACTGGGTAGATGAGTTTGTGTACTTTATCAAGGATTTCATCCTTGTGGGTATCAATTTCTGTACCATATACCCAAAACCAATTAGTGATTGGTAATTGATTATCATTGAGTACATTTTTCTGTAGGACTTTGTCTTGGCCGATCGCAGCACCATATAAATCGGAACCTGCGTATGGGACTTTCAACATTTCAAGATAACCTTGGATTGTGCCGTCTTCGCCATTTGTGCCGTGCATAACAGGTATCGCAACATCAATAGTACCGAGCTGTTTTGGTCCAAATAGCTTTGGTTGTATAGGACGTATCACAACTTTGTTATCCTCTTGGTTGATTGTGACCTGTGTACATTGGCTGATGAGGTGATCTAGATCCTTATAGTTACTCATATCGTTGAGTAGGTTTGAAACGTATAGTTTCCGTTGTTTTGAAACATATACGGGGATTACATGATACTTATTTTTATCGAGTGCTTCGATTGCTTGATGGGCAGAGATAATACTAACTTCGTGTTCGACTGATTCGCCGCCGAAGAAAACCGCAATATTTAATTTCATAAGACCTCCGTTAACAATCATTATTATACTCTAAAGAGCCTTTGAAACGGAATGGAATTTGCGTAAGTTAATCATGACTAATTTAGATGGGCGAAAGTGTAAAGGTTTTTCATAAATGTGGTAAAATAGCTAAGTAGAAACAGGTGGGTATATACATGAAGGCAATTGCACAGTTTGAAAAAGTAAGTTTTAGTCAATTTCAACAGGATTGGGATAAGACATTTTTAAATCATCAGGATGATGTAAAACAGATTTATGGGCAGTTGCGTTTACCAAAGCGGGCAACCAAGGGCTCTGCTGGATATGACTTCTATGCGCCAATCGATATTGAGATTGCCCCACAAAAGACAGTGTTAATACCTACGGGAATACGTGTTCGTATGGAACAGGATTATGTACTGATGTTGTTTCCAAGAAGTGGTTTGGGCTTTAAGTATCGTCTACAGTTGAATAATACAGTGGGTATCATCGACAGTGATTATTATCAAGCTCTAAACGAGGGACATATATTCTGTAAGTTGACCAATGATACCAATGAAGATAAAACAGTACAGATTGAAGCAGGACAGGGTATGCTACAGGGTATCTTCATGAATTTTGGTATTACGGTAGATGATGTTGTTGTAGAAAATCGTACTGGTGGTTTTGGCAGTACGACGAAATAGAAAGACAGGTAGCAAAGATGGATTTAAAACTTTGGCAAGAGATTGATGAGAAGGAACCAATTCCTGCTCATATAGTTGAAAAGATGGCAGAACTAAAGAAAAGAGGTGCTATCTTACCAGAAGAAAAATATATTAAACGTCCTACGATGATTGAAGGCATTCGTAAAGCTTCACTTTTGAATAAACAAGTTCTTGATGAAGTTGAAAAGAATATTCATGTAGGTATGTCTACCCAAGAGATTGATGATATTGTATCGAAGTTTACTGAGGAACATGGTGGTATCTGTGCACCTTATCACTTTGAGGGTTTCCCTAAGCATGTATGCACTTCCATCAATAGTGTTGTGTGTCATGGTATCCCGAAGCACATACAAAAGATTCATGATGGTGATATTATCAACGTTGACTGTACGACGATTGTGGATGGCTATTATGGTGATGCGTCTCGTATGTTCTGCGTAGGCAATGTCAGTGAACAAAGACGTAAACTTGTAGAAGAAACAAAGAAGTGCCTTGAGATTGGTTTACAGGCTGCACAACCTTGGAATACAGTGGGTGATATTGGCTATGCAATCCAGAAGTATGCCACTTCTAAGGGTTACTCTGTGGTACGTGAGTTAGGTGGACATGGTGTGGGTATTGAATTCCATGAGGATCCATTTGTATCACATGTTGGTAAGAAGAATACAGGTATGGTTCTTGTGCCAGGTATGATTATCACAATTGAGCCTATGATCAATGCGGGTAAGGCTGCAGTTGTGATTGATCCATATGACAATTGGACAATTAGCACTAGAGATGGCAAAGATAGTGCGCAATGGGAATATACAATTTTAATTACAGAAGATGGTAATGAAGTATTGAGTTATTAGAATGTTTGGAGGCTTGGAAGCTGTATGAGTAATAACAATATTTATGTAACAGGTCATAAACATCCTGACAGTGATGCGATATGTTCTGCAATAGCGTACGCAAATCTGTTGAACAAAACTGGTAGTCATGCGGTTGCTTGTCGTCAAGGTCCTTTGAATGAAGAGACGAAGTTTATCCTGCGTAAGTTTAATTTGGATAATCCGCTGTTGATGACAGATGCACGTGCTAGACTTGCGGATATAAGTATCGATAAGCCAACGATGATTCGCTATGATGAAACAGTCCATCATGCATGGCATATCATGTTGAGAACACAGAATCGTTCTCTCTATGTTTTAGATGAAAATGATAAGCTATGTGGGATTTGTTCCACGAGTGATTTGTCCCGTTATCGTATTCATGAAGATACAGATCTACGGGATTTGATGGCAACTGCGACTTTGGATAATATTGCTCGTACGATTGGTGGGAAAGTCATCGTTCGACCAGATGAATTTAAGACCAATGGTGAAGTACACATCGTCACATTGGAAGATTTTAAGCAGATTCAGGATTTTCTGGCTGACACAATTGTTATCATGACCTTTGGACATGAAAAGCAGATGAATTTAATTCGTCTTGGGGTAAAGTGCTTGGTATTAACCTGTGGTGAAAAGGCAAGTGAAGATGTTAGACAGCTTGCGAAGGAATATGACTGTGCAATCATTGAGACAAATGATAGAACCATGCATACAGCGACGGTAATCAATGAGAGTTATTCTGTTTCACAGATTATGACAACGAATTTAATCTGCTTTAAGAATTCGGAGTATGTGGATGATGTTGCGACGAAGATGAATAATTCTCGTGTACGTAGTTATCCTGTACTGGATGAGAGTGGTAATGTTGTAGGTGGGGTTTCTCGCTATCATACACGTAACTATAAGCGATTAAGAGTGGCTTTGGTCGACCATAGTGCTGTTAACCAAACAATGAATCATATTGATCGTGCTGAGATTGTGGCGATTGTAGACCATCACCATATCGGAGATATTCAAACTGATCATCCAATTGAGTATCGTAACCATCGTTGTGGTTGTACAAGTACAATCGTATTCAAGTTGTACCAAGAAAAGGGAATTGTACCAAGTCCAACCATGGCTGGTATTATGATGAGTGCGATTCTATCTGATACATTGAACTTTAAGTCTGCCACAACAACAAAAGAAGATATCGATGCGGTGAATGCGTTAGCCAAGCTTGCCGGTATTGAAAATGTGGATGAATATGCACGTACAATGTTAGGTGCCTCTGTTGCCTTGAAGGATTCCACACCGCATGAAATCTTGAACCGTGACCTTAAGAACTATGACATTGGTCAATATAAGATTTCCATTGGTCAAACCAACTACTCCCATACAGAAGAGGTACAGAAGTTACTTCCTTCTTTTAAGGAGAACATGGAGAAGGAACAGAAAGAACGTCAGCTTGACTTGTTGTTGATGTTATTTACGGATGTGATGGGTAATGGTTCATACTTTGTGTTCTATGGACCAATGGCTTATCTTGTGCCAGAGATGATTGAGACACAGATTGATCGTCATTCTGGATATGATCCAAATATTATTTCACGTAAGCAACAACTTGTACCGAAGTTATCTGCTTTGATGAAAGAACTTTAAGCCCTGTATTTACAGGGTTTTTATGTTAACATATTGAAGTAGAGAAAGAGGTTTTATGCTCGATGTTTGTTTACTTGGAACTGGTGGAACAGTTCCACTACCAAATCGATGGTTAACATCATTATTTTTGCGTTGGCAGGGACATGCAATGTTGGTGGATTGTGGTGAGGGTACACAGATTGCCCTGCACCAACAAGCAATCTCCTGCAAGTCTATTGATACGATTTTACTAACGCATTATCATACAGATCATACTGCAGGACTACCAGGTATCTTATTGACTATGGCAAAGTCGGAACGTACAGAACCTGTTACGATATATGGTCCCAAGGGACTGGTAGATGTCATGGAAGGTGTATATAAAGTAGCACGTTATATTCCATTTGAAATCAATCTTATTGAAATGACAGAGAAAGAAAATGACTTTATCGTAGATGGACTAAAGATAAAAGCGATTAACGCTAAGCATAGCGTGCCATGTTTTGCGTACATATTTCAATTGGATCGCATGCCTAAGTTTGATCGTCAAAAGGCAGAAGCGTTGAATATTCCAATGCGTATCTGGGGTCAGCTACAAAAAGGAAACGTTGTAGAAAAAGATGGGATTACCTATGATCCATCTCAAGTACTAGGACAGCCACGTCGTGGTATTCAGATGGTATACGCAACGGACACAAGACCACTTGATCGCTTGGTGGATCTGGCAAGTCATGCGGATCTATATATCGGAGAGGGTATGTATGGTGATCCTGAAAAGATAGAGAAGGCAATGTTAAATAAGCACAGTACGATGCAGGAAACAGCGATACTTGCCAAAAAAATGGAAGCTAAAGAATTGTGGTTTACACATTATTCACCATCTGTGAAAGATCCTATGGAATACGCTGATGTCATCCATCAGATTTTTAACAATGCGGTTTTCAGTCATGATGGCCAACAAAAGACACTACGTTTTATTGATGAAGGGGAATAAAATGCGTCATTATCATATAGTAATTAATCCGGCTGGTGCTTCGGGAAGAACGAATCATTGTTGGAAGATTGTTAAAGAAGAGTTAGATCGCTTACACGTAGAGTACCAAGTACATCTATCTTCTTTAACGCATGGAATTAAAGAAATTATACAGGAGCTTACTACAACGACTGAAAGAGTCGATATTATCTTGATTGGTGGGGATGGTTCCATGAATCTTGCGATTAATGGAATTGTGAATTTTGAAATGACGTATCTTGGTCTCATTCCATGTGGTTCTGGTAACGACTTAGCAAAATCCCTTGGAATCAGTCGTCAACCAATTGAATGCTTGCATAACATCTTAAATCAAGAAAGTGCTCGTAAGTTGGATGTTGGTTTACTGACATATCATAATCGCTATGATGAAGCTGGTGATTTGGTATCGAATGAAGTATATTCACGACGCTTCAATATCAGTTCTGGTATTGGCTATGATGCGGCGATATGCGTGTATGTACAAAAATCCATCTGGAAGAAAATCTTTAATGCACTTCATATCGGTAAGTTAATCTATCTTTTCGTAGGTGCTCGATTAATCTTCATGCATGATCACTTTCAGGTAAGTTGCAAGGTAGATGATAAAGAATATAGCTATGATAAGTTATTGTTTATCGCAACAATGAATCAACCCTATGAAGGCGGAGGTTTCAAATTCTGCCCAAAGGCTAATCCTAGTGATGAGAAGTTGAATTTATGTATCGCAGATGGTTTGGGTAGAATTGATTTCTTCCGTATCTTTCCATATGCGATGAAGGGACAACATGATCGTTTTCAGGGTGTATATCTCAAAGATGGTAAAACAGTACATATCCAAACAAAAAAGCCTGTATGGGTTCATACAGACGGTGAAGTGAAATATCAATCGAGTTCCATTTCCTATTCACTCTTTGATCAGAAACTAAATCTATTAGATTAGGAAATGGTATGCAGTTTGACAATCGCACGGATACTGCGATTCAAATATGGTTTTAATTCCTCGTATGTCATTGGGTCATTATCTAGGATTGTCCGATAGGATGTCGAACTTGCAAGTTCGATAATCAAGAATAACATGGTATCGAGTGCTTCAATCTTTAACTCTTTATGTGAGTTTACCAGTTCAAGAAAGAGACTATAGGCTGTCTTATCTCCTGTATTGGAGTGGTTGATTGCCTTTTGGTAGATACCCCAGCTGAGGTTTTTTGCAACAAAGCGTAATAATAGGGGATTGTTTTTCATAATATCGATGATGTAATCAACGATAAAGATAAGTTGGTCAGAGAAATCTTTGACCATTTTTTGATCTAAAGCATGAAGTGCTTCCAAGAAGAATTTCTCTGCTGTTCTAGCAATCAGTACATCTCGTATTTGATGTTTGTCTTTAAAGTAAAGATAAAAAGTACCTTTTGCGACTCCAGCTTTCATGACAATATCGGAGACGACAGTGTTTTCAAATCCTTTGTTTAAAAATAGTTCATAGGCGCTATCTAAGAGTGAGCGCTCTTTTTTTTCTTTGTTGTCAGCCAATTTTCCCATAGTTGTATTTTAACACATATTTTTATTTTTTATAAAAAGATTGACTAATAGTCATTTTAGTAATACATTATTTGAGTAAAATGACTAAAAGTCATTTTTGAAAGAAGGTATGTATGAAGAATTTTGGGAAAGGAATTGTAAAACACAGAATACTGATTTTAGTGATTTCACTTCTACTTTTGATTCCTTCGGTATTGGGATATATCAATACAAGAGTTAATTACGATATACTCTCATATCTGCCAAGCGATATCGAAACGATGAAGGGACAAGACATCCTGAAGGATAATTTTGGTAAAGGTGGTTTTGCGATAGAAGTCATGGATGGCATGTCAATGAATGACATAAGCCAACTCCAGCAAGAGATTGAAAAGGTAGATGGCGTGGAAGATGTCATCTGGTATGGAAGTATAGCGGATAGTTCGATTCCTATCGAAGCACTACCCAGTGATATCTCTAAAAACTTTAGCAATGAAGACTCATCTTTGATGGCGATATTCTTCAGGGATGGAACATCGAGTGATACAACGATTCAAGCAGTTGAACAGATTCGTAAGCTATCTGATCATCAAGCACATATCAGTGGTATGTCAGCAGTTGTATTAGATATTCAAAAGTTATCGGAAAGTGAAGCTCCAATCTATGTATTTTTAGCAGTAATTTTGACATGTATCATCATTGCGATATTCATGGACGCATGGATTCTACCACTGTTCTTTATGATCAATATAGGGATGGCAATTCTATATAACTTGGGCTCCAATTATTTCTTGGGTGAGATAAGTTATATTACCAAGGCATTAGCTGCAGTCTTACAGTTGGGTGTGACTTTGGATTATTCCATCTTCCTGTGGCATAGCTATGAGGAACAACAGGAAAATGGATTATCTCGTGATGATGCGATGACACAGGCAATCAATAGTACGCTGTCATCGGTTGTAGGTAGTTCCACAACAACAGTCGCTGGTTTCTTAGCTCTATGTTTTATGAGCTTTACACTGGGTAAAGATTTAGGAATTGTTATGGCAAAGGGCGTTGTGTTTGGTGTGATTGCCTGTGTAACGATATTGCCATCAATTATCTTGGTATTTGATCGACTCATCAAGAAGACAAAACACAAAGTTGTACTACCAAAGATGGATAAATTTGCGTCTTTTGTTGTAAAACATTACAAATCATTTGTAGTGGTGTTCTTGATTATCTTATTACCTGCTGTCTATGGATATCAAAGAACACCAGTGTACTATGACTTAACCAATTCATTGCCAGATTCTTTGGAGTCCATGCAAGCAAATAAAGAATTAAAAGATAAATTTGATATGAATGCAACACACATGATACTTGCGAGTTCGGATCTTTCCTACAAAGAAGACAAAGAGATGTTATGTCAATTAGAGGATCTAGATGGCATCAAGTTTGTATTGGGTAGAGATAGTCTACTAGGTCCAAATATTCCTAAGGATATGTTACCAAAGAAACTGGAAGATACATTTGAAAGTCATGGTTATCAATTAATCATCGTACAGTCGGAGTATAAGACAGCATCTGATGAGGTTAACCAACAGATTGATAACATCAACAACATTGTTAAGAAGTACGATGATAAAGCAATGGTGATAGGTGAGGCACCATGTACAAAAGATTTAATCTCCATCACAGATAATGACTTTAAGGTTGTTAACTACATCTCCATTGGTGTGATATTCTTCATTATTCTATTTGTGTTTAAGAGTGCATTTATTCCAGTGTTGTTGGTGACAGTCATTGAATTTGCGATATTCATCAATCTTGGAATTCCTTACTACACAAATACATCACTACCATTTATCGCCTCGATAGTCATTGGAACGATACAGTTAGGAGCGACAGTCGATTATGCAATCTTGATGACAAACCGTTATAAGAAAGAGCGAATCGATGGTCATACAAAGCTGGAGGCAGTACAAATTGCTTTAACGACAAGTGCAAACTCCATTATCGTATCTGCTTTAGGATTCTTTGCGGCAACATTTGGTGTTGGCCTATATTCTAACATCGATATGATATCAGCTCTATGTTCATTAATGGCTAGAGGAGCGATTGTCAGTATGTTAACAGTATTATTCATCTTGCCATCGATGTTGATGGTATTCGATAAACCAATTATCTATACAACAATTGGTATGAAGAAAAGCATGAAAGAAGGAAAGTAAAATGAAAAACATATTAAGAAAGACGTTAGCGACAGGTATGTCACTAGCGATGAGTATGACGATGATTCCAGCGGTATATGCGGAGGAGACTTACAATCAGAATACAACCAAAGATGAAACAGTCTATATCTCCACAGATGAAAACGGAAATACAAAATCAATAACAGTCAGTGATGAGCTAAAGAATATCAAAGGATTAAACAGTATCTCTGATATTTCGAACCTAACAGACATTGTGAATGTGAAGGGTGATGAAAGTTACAGCCAAGATGGTAATAAACTCACCTGGCAAGGTGATGATCAAAACATCGTCTATCAAGGAAAGAGTGATAAAAAACTACCAGTTGGCTATCAGGTAACGTATTACTTGGATGGAAAACAGGTGAGTGAAAAAGATTTAAAGGGTAGCAGTGGACATGTAAAAGTCCAGTTCACATTCGAGAATCATACAAAGGATAACTTTGTACCATTCTTGATGTTAGCAGGCATGTACATTCAAGCAGACCAACTAGAACAACTACATGTTGATCATGGTAAGACCATCTCTGATGGCGATAAACAGGCTGCAGTTGTCTATGGTTTACCTGGTATCGCAGATGCCTTAGATATCAAGGATGAAGATATCCAAATACCAACAGAGGCAACTGTTGAATTCGATGTTGAAAATTATCAGAGCAGTCAAATTGCGGTAATCGCAACCAATCAAGTATTCACAGAGGACTTACCTGCAAGCATGGATGAAATCACAGGCTTAGGTGATAAATTGAATACTCTGGAAAGTGCTACAAATCAATTGGTCGATGGTGGACATGCATTAAAGGATGGACTAAACCAACTAAATGAAAAGACACCAGAACTCGCATTAGGTATCTCACAATTGGTAGATGGTAGTAATCAATTATCTTCTGGTGTATCTCAATTGCAAAGTGGACTACAATCTGCTTATAACAGTGCATCCTCATCGCTAGCTCCAGGTAGCCAACAGTTAAGCAGTGGCTTAAACCAAATGAATACAACATTATCCACAAACTTACCTACAATGATTCAATCCATCAACCAATTGAATCAAGGTGTTACCCAAACAACAAATGCGATTAATCAACTCGCTACTGGATTATCTAGCAATCAAGCAAATATCCAAGCGATGAACCAAGGTATTCAAACAATCGCAACTACTATGCAAGCAATGGATACACAAGCTCAAACATTAAAGCAGTTAAGCACTTCTCTACAACAGATTTCATCTATGTTGTCGTCAGGTACAATTACAGGATCAGGACAGGTGACAGGAACTGTTGATGTGGCTGCGATGAACCAAACAGAGATTGCTCAACTACAAGCAGTATTAACAACTTTAAATCCAACATCAAGTGAGTATGCAAGCATACAGAGTGTCATTACATCTCTACAAGCAAAGGCAAATGAGACGGTAACTGTTACAGGTACTGCAACAATCTCCCAAACAGCTTCACCAAATGCACAACTTAATACATTGATTGCTAACTTAAATACATTGGCAGATGGTCTACAACAGGAAGTAACTGCACTGAATACAGCTCTTAACAACAATGGTGCACAAAGCTTAGCACCTGCATTTGCGACATTCACAACACAGATGGATTCTACAATTCAATCTGTGAATGCTTTGAATACACAGATTAATCCAATATTACCAGATGGTATGAACCAATTAGCACAAGGCCTCAATACCTTTGCACAACAATCGCAAACTGGACTTAACCAATTGAGTACAGGTGCACAACAGTTATCAACTGGTATCTCATCACAATTACTACCAGGACTATCCCAGTTAGCAAATGGTGGTGATACATTACTCAATGGTACAAACCAACTTACAACAGGACTATCTAAATTGGGTAATCAAGTTCCTACTTTAGTAAGTGGTATCAAAGCATTGAACGATGGATCCATTCAGCTAAGTGATGGTCTAAATACATACCAACAACAAGCAATTCAACCACTTGTAGATAAACTACAAAATGAATTGGTACCTACAATTGAGAAAATAAAAGGTATGATGAGTGACGCAAAATCATATACAAACTACTCTGGCATCAATGAGAATATGAATGGTTCTGTGAAGTTTATATTTATCAAAAGCACAGAGGAGTAATCAAACATACTTGTATAAAGCCTAAAAGTTTCCTAATTGGAATCTTTTAGGTTTTTATATTATGGGCGCATGGCCCTGTTGAGCAAGAATTGCGAAACGAAAAACCACCTGCTATGCGGGTGGAGAGAAAGGTGTCCCTATGAAAAAGGACACCTTCCTACTAAGATTATAGAGTCCAAGCTATAGTCTAAAGAAAAGGAAGGTGACCACACATGGCCAAGAAGTATAACTCATTGGCACACACTAAGTATTATACAAGGTATCATATTGTCTTCACACCGAAATATAGAAGAAAGGCAATCTACGCAAGAGTAAGAGCAGATATAAGAGATATCGTAAAGCGTCTATGCATGTATAAAGGAATAGAAATCATCGAAGGACATATGATGTTAGATCATGTTCATCTTTTGTTGGAGATAGCGCCAAAGTATTCAGTATCACAAATCATGGGATACCTGAAAGGAAAGTCCGCCCTCGAAATATTTGATAAACACGCAAATTTGAAATACAAATATGGGAACAGACATTTTTGGTCAGAAGGGTACTATGTGAGCACAGTAGGGATCAATGAAAGTACGGTGAAGAAGTACATACAAGAGCAAGAGAGAGCGGATATAGCCCAAGATAAATTGAGTGTGAAAGAATATGAAGATCCGTTTGGGGAAGATAAAGAAGTAAGAAAACAGAATAAAAGATAACCACTTAAGTGGTAGCGAAGAGACAAACTGCACTGTGGCTTGGACAACAAGCCGGCGCCTTGAGACGCAAGCAAAGAAAAAGAGGCTTATAGCCTCAGTTCAAACCACCCGTTTTACGGGTGGTTATGATTTGTATATAATTAAGGGGAAACTGAATGAGAAATTTTGATTACTCAAAAATCAAAGAAGAAAAATGGGATTCGGAAGTACTTAGTTTAGTAGCTGCGATTTATAGATATCAGGGAAGACAAGAATTCTATCTAAAACAAAAATTGGCAGAATTAAACAAACTCATAGACATTGCCAAGATTCAAAGTACTGAAGCTTCTAATGAAATCGAAGGAATCATCACAACAAGTACAAGATTAAAGAAGTTGGTTGAGGAAAAGACAACTCCCAGAAATAGAAATGAGCAAGAAATTGTGGGTTATTGGGATGTGCTTAATATCATTCGTGATAGTTTTGACGTAATTCCCGTTTCAAAAAATTATATTCTTCAGATGCATAAGATACTGTACAGTCATATGAACAATTCAATCGCTGGTAAAATAAAAAACGTGCAAAATTATATCAATACAACGCATCCAGATGGACATACAGAAGTCCTATTTACACCACTTTCTCCTTTTGAAACATCTGAGGCTTTAGATAACATCTGTAATGAATATAATAAAGTCATTGGTAATCTAGAAGTAGATCCGCTGATTGCAATTCCGATTTTCATTCATGATTTCTTATGCATTCATCCTTTTAATGATGGCAATGGTAGAATGAGTCGATTACTTACAACACTTTTGTTATATAGAAGTGGATTCTATGTAGGGAAATACATATCACTAGAGGCTTTAATCGCTAAAAATAAAGAAGCGTATTATGAAGCACTTGGCAAATCTGGCGTAAATTGGCACGAAGAAAACGAGGATGTATTACCATTTCTGAAGTATTTATTGGGAACAATTTTAGCCGCATATAAAGAGTTTGAAGATAGATTCTCTATTGTAGAAGATAAACTTCCTGCGGTTGAACTTGTACGAAAGGCAATACAACAGAAACTAGGAAGGTTTACCAAGCAGGACATCATAGAGCTATGTCCATCACTCAGCATAAGTTCAATTGAGGGATCACTTAGAAAATTGATTGAAGAAGGCGAAATTAAAAGAGAAGGTATTGGTAGAGCAACAAACTACATATGATTAAAATAAGATTCAACTAATGTGGATATATCTTTAAAAGTTATTTATTCGAACTAATTATAAGAGTTATGTTTTATATAGAAAAATTTACAAATAAAAACTCAAAGTATATTTATATATGGTTTCTGATAACTGAATCTTCTAAAAGTGAATATTCACTAAGAAAAGAATATAAAGAGGAACTTTCAAAAATAATTAAACCTTAAAGTTATAATATGTTCTTGACAAAACTCTTCGGGGGGGACAATTTAGCTACGATAATATTTAAGGGGGAGAAATTATGAAACAATCATTTATCGTATCTTATTTGACATTCTATTTGAAAGCAACAGTACTGCTAGAGGGTGACTTTATCAAAGTTTCAAATCCTAATACTATTTTGAAATTAATTCCATTAGGAAGCAGAAATAAAACAATCCCTGTAGACCAAGTTGTATCAGTTGACGATTCGTTTCGATTGGACTTTAAATCATTTGTATGGGGAATAATTTTTGCTATTGTAGGATTTACCATGATGAAGGATAGCCTTGTCGTTGGATTACTTGTAGCATTATATGGTGCGTTGACAGTGTTAAGTTCTTTTCAAACATATTTGACACTTAGTTTTACATCAGGTGACTCTTACACAGTTAATGCTGTTGTTTTCGAAAAAGAAAATTTACTGTCATGCAAAGCTACAATTGAAGCTTTAATTCAGCGTCGCTATAATAACACAAATAATTCAGCCAATACCGATCGAATTATCGAAGCTTTGAATAAAAAGTAACTATAATTGGACTGGATGCCAAAAGTTAGATAGTTACTGAAAACTCGTGCCATAAACCATGTTATACCCAATTCGTTGGAATAATAAAACGAAAGGATAAGCATAATCCAGATAGCGGTAGAAGTGATTAGAATATAGCTATTTTAAGAAAAGTTCATACAGTAATTATCGTGAGAACGAGATTTCAAAAAGTCTTAATGAGGAAATTATGATATGTACCCAGAATCCTGGACACATATTTGAACTAGGCTGAACACATGGATGCCATCCTGTATTGCACAGGTGTCATCCATTTTGTTTTTGCCTGAATTCTTCTATTGTTATAATAATCGATATATTCTTCTACTGCAGCTGTAAACTCTT
>JALENJ010000044.1 GCA_022767445.1 Erysipelotrichaceae bacterium
GTCCTCGCTTCCTTACAACGACATTATATCCATTTTCTTTATATTCTTTAATCCATCGAAAGAGAAGACTATCGGTAGACAACCCTAAGTCTATTGATACGCTCGTAATTGACTCATGAAGAGTCAATACTCTATAGATGGATGCTTCTTTAAATTGAATAGAATAATCGTGAGAACTATGACGTAGAATATCGAATCCATGTTTATCAACTAGCCTAACAAGATATTTAATTTTAGATTTTTGCTTTTTCCATTTTAACTGGAGCTTAGAAAATGTGGTTCCAAGTTTTCGTTCCTTATAGATTTGAACCTTGTCTTCAAATGTAAATTTCATAATAAAAATGAACCTCCTAAGTTGTTGTCCAACTTTTGGGGTTCCCTTCAAGGCTCTATCGCTTAGTTGGCATTCTCTGATGCATAATACACCCATGGAGTCATTTCCAACCGCATAGACATTTGAAATAGGCTCATGTTCTGCAGTTAATACATTGAAGTTCTCATCAACATTTAATCCACCAGTTATAGAGTAGATATACGCTGCACCTTTGATAGCATAGAACTTTCCTGTTGTTTTACCATGTACATCAGTGATTGATAATTTAAACCCCAGCTTATCACCTAACTCAGAGATTGATTCAGCAGTAATTACATCATCATACTTTTCACCAATCGCTAGAATATTTTCAATATTTGGAATTGGTGTATTAGGTTCATAATTACCACCTTGTGATAAAAACGTTGGCTTATGAAAAGATGCCATACCACTTGTCTTCATTTTTATAATTTCTTCAGCACTATAAATGGTATAAAATTCTTTTCCGGCTAACCATGCATTAAACGCTAAGTTCGCTCCAGCTTTTTCATTAAATGGATTACCTAAAGAATCTACCATCACTGCACTAGTATCTAAAAGTAATGAAGTAAGAATTGCTTTATCATCTGCACTAACATCATCAGAGCGGATAATATTGGCAATCTGGGCAATATGTGTTTCAACCCCTGCATCAGGATTCATAAGTGAGTCACCAAATGCTTGCGCTATTTGAATCCCTGCACCATTACACTGTGTCATACCATAGGTGTGCCTGCCATACACTTCCCGTGTATTTCTGGCACATTTCTTCATTTCCAAGAAAACCACCAGTCGCTAATATCACTGACTTTCCATAGATTTCATAGGTTGTACCATCATAGGAAACTGCTTTTACACCAACCACTTTTCCATCGGTATCTTTTAGAAACTCTTTTGCGGTCAGCTCTATCATATATTCATTTTTACCATTTAGTGCAGCTGCCTGATTCATAGAGTTAATAAACGCCGTATCTTTATCAGTTCCTGATTTATCCGTATACGTCGTCCATAATGGCCATAATTTGGGATGGTAGAAGGCAAACATCTTTTCACCAAAATGGAAATCATAATTCTTCTCTAGCCAATCTAAAGTCTTACCTGATTCTTGAACAATTTTGCGAATGATTTCTTCTTTGGCATCACCATCCGTATAGGAAAGCCAATCTTCAATTATATCTTCTTCGTTTACAAAAGGATTACCGTCATTCAGTGCAACTTGTGTTCGTGGATTGACAGCCATAGCGCCAGCTGACATCGCACCATTACCACCAATCTTAGCAGCTGAATCCATACCAAATACAGTTGCCCCATTACTAGCAGCACTTAAATATGACGAAATACCAGAAGCACCTAGGCCAACCACAATTACATCATAGCCATACTTTTTAACAACATCTGTCGACTTAGGAATCTCCATTTTCCATTCATCCGCATTACCACCATTTTCATTGATGATATTTTGAATGATGTATTTTGCGGCAATACTAGAAATCGTCGCACCAGTTATATCATCAACATGAATAGATTGACTACTGATGATACGTGGAAATAGTCTTTCCTCAATTCCTCGATAAATACTAGGAGTACTACCGGAATTGATTGTCTGAATGGATACAATTTTATTATCTTGAAATGTAACACTGAGGTTCATCTCACCATCCACTGCATAGCCTTCCGCTTTACCCTCATATGTACCATCAGCTACCTTTGCAGTCTTATCCCTGGTTTTATTGCGGGTTTTAAATAAGCAGCACAACCACTCAAAAGCACAGCCGAGGCAGCCACCACATTCAATATTCTATGATTCATATATCCTCCGAGTAAGACTCATATCTTACTCCTACATCAATATACAACTCTTGTAGTTACTATATTATCAATTTGAATATCAAACATGCAAGTATGTTTTCAAAATAATTGAATAAAATATGTAGAATGTAAAGAAAACATGCATTTAATTCTGCATGTCTTTCCCTTCTTCATATGATGATTGTAATTGTGCGATGATCATATCATGATAGATAAATTTCACTGTACATAGAATTGAATCTTTAAAACTCCGATAGATATACCCGGCATAGTGTGTTCCTTTCGCAACACTATTAACAGAGTTTGCAACATGACCAATCGGAATTTCATTCTTATTTTCTACTATGATGGATTCCATATCATATGCATTATCCGGTTCTTTCTTTAAATGTAGTACCTCGCCTATTTTTATCATCCCTATCTCAATATACTCTTTGATATTTGTAATTGTAGTAAAACAAATACTCCCAATACAGCAGCCAGAATTGCAAGTAATGGATTCAATAAATACAGAATAACCACTATAGCAACAAAAACTGCTGCTAAAATTATTTTCTTCATTTCCCCTCCTGATACTAGATACTACCTTAAAAATGAATGCAACTTCTTCTTTAATATATGTTTTTATGAGGTTACTTTCCATATTTACTTAACACTGTAAGCAATCAATAATATCGACTCACATACATACTTTATTAAAAAACCATGCATCACTGTGGTCGTACCAAAAGTTTGCATGGCTTAGTAGTTCTACAAGAGTCCAATTGCGGAACAGATAATTGAAATAGCAATTGTTGCAACAATCAAGATAACTGGTGATACCTGCTTCTTCTTTAAGAAGTAAAGCATGAGTAAGGTATATGCCATTGGTAGAAGTTTAGGGAAGATTGTATCAAAGAAAGCTTCCTGTACTCCTACTGAAATATCTCCACTAACTGTAATAACAGGTAGTAATTCAATATTCACGTAACTTGCGATCAGTGCACCAACAACAGTAATACCTAAGATTGTTGCAGAGTTAGCAATGATAGACGAATTCTCCTGTAACTTTTCAAATGACTTGATACCTAGGTTATATCCCATGTGTGTCCAAACAATACGTAGTAACCAGATAATGAGATAACATGTAAAGAAGATAATTGGACCTAAGATCAATCCCTGCGAAGCAAAGGAACATGAGATACCAGCGATAATTGGTAATAGTGTAAACCAGAAAATCGCATCACCAATACCAGCGATAGGACCAAAGAGCGCAAGTTTTAAACCCTTGATGGTATTACGATTTTCATGCTGCTCTTCTAATGAAACTAATAGCCCCATTAAAAATCCAACTAAGTTAGGATGTGTATTGATAAACTCCATGTTATCTACCATTGCGGCAGATAGACCTGCTTTATCATCCTTATAAATCTTCTCTAATGCAGGAAGTTGTGCATATAGCCAACCTGCAGCCTGCATTCGTTCATAGCTGAAACCAGCTTGTAATAATGATGAGCGAATCGCGAGATTTGTAATGTCCTTTTTTGTTAGTACACGTTTAGATTCCGACATGGTCGTCACCTCCATCCACCTTCAAATTTTTAACTGCTTCTTTAATCTCTTCATGACGTTGCTTTGCATTAAAGAAATCAAATAACGCAAACGCTGCACCCATTAATGCGACTGGAAGTAAATTCTTCATGTCGATAAAGCATACTGCTAAGAAACCTGCAATAAAGTATGGAATATACTTTGGCTTCATCATAACATTTAGTAACATACCAAAACCAATAGCCGGTAAGATTCCACCTGCAACAGTTAAGCCATGTGTCAAGAATTCAGGCATATGATTTACTAATGCACTCATCGCATCCTGCGCTAAGAATGTACATGCAAATACAACTACACCATAGAGTAGTGCAACAATACCTGTCATCAGAAGATTCATCTGCGCAATCTTCTTTGTATCGCCATTTTCTGCAGCTTTATCACATACTCCCATAAAGAATGAGAATGAAGAATAGCAGAATAATACAACATATTGCATCAAGAATGAGAATGGCAAGCATAGTCCAAGTGCAGCTTGTCCATCAACATTTGTTGTATAGGCAATCACTGTACACATAACACCCGCTAGAATTGGATTTGGTGGCTGTGTTCCACCTGCAGGTGTTAATCCAGCAAATGCTAATTCCGTTAAGGCACCTGTTGTTAAACCCAGTTTTACATCTCCAAGAATCAAACCTGTAATTGTAGAAACGATTAGTGGTCGGAAGATAAAGAACGATTCCAACCAGAAATCGATGCCGAAGATCATTGCAGCGATTGATAGTAACAATCCCTGTATAAATGTAATTTCCATATTGATTTCCTCTATTATTTAATCATTTCTTTTTGTGTTCCTGGAACATCCTGTATAAATACATTTGTTCCTGTTGAGACTATAAATTTCAAATCATCCATATCTGTATCATCAACATATACTTTCTTAGAAAGTTCTCTCTTTCCTGGCGCAAAGTGCATATTACCGACATTCAAATCTTTTAGATGTACACCTTTCTCTACCAAAGCACGAGCACTTTGTGGATTGCGTACAACTAAGAAAATACGTTGATCAGGAGATGCTTTATCAATCACATCTGCAGTTTTCTGAATCGTGAAAAAGCGAATTCCAACATTACTCGATTTCGCAGTTACTGTCATCAATGATTTCTGTAATTCATCTTCTGCAACAACATCATCTGCAACTACAATCAAATTTGCATTTAATGTTTGTGTCCAAGTAACTCCTACCTGTCCATGTACAAGACGATTATCAATTCTAGTCAATAAAATATTATCCCCCTTCATATCATTTCATCTCCTTTCTATTTACGGATAAATTATTGAGCATGCAAAATAGTAAATATTCTTATCATGCATGAGAATGATCCTCTATTTTTTCACTACTAATCTAATTATGTTCTTCTATTCACATAAAAGCAATACCATATCAGCGTAATAAATTCACCATTATAAATCAAAGTACTGTTGTATTATATATCTATGAAAAACATAAAATTAATTGCAAGCGATATTGATGGAACACTACTTTTAAATAGTGCAAAAACATTGAACCCACAAATCTTTATAGAAATTCGCAAACTACGAGAACAAGGTATCCTGTTTATGGCAGCTTCAGGTCGTGAATATACAAATCTAAGAAGTTTATTCTCTCCAGTAGCAGATGACATCATCTATCTTTGCTTAAATGGATGTTTAACATTTTACCACGATCAATGCATATCTAAAGAAATAATGGATACCGATATCGCCAAAAGACTCATTACCAAAATCCAACACGATAATAACGCTGAAGCACTCATCTCTGGTGAGAAGACATGCTATATCACTCCAAAGAATCAAAGTTATTATGAGCATTTAGCAAACACTGTTAAAAATCATGTGACTATTATTGATGATTTATTCAACATTCCTGAACCATATACAAAAATATCCGCTTATTTTAAAGACGGTGTAAATGAACATTATCAATATTATGCAGATATGTTTGATAAAGATATTACTGTCCAAATTGGTGGCGAATGCTGGTTGGATTGTGCTCCAAAAGGAGTTAACAAGAGTACAGGCTTTTTAAAGTTACTTTCACATTTAAGCATACCTGCAGAAAATACTGTGATGTTTGGAGATAATGATAATGATAAACAAATCTTACAAACTTGTGGTTATCCTATCGCAATGACAACAGCAATACCATCCATTCGTGAAATATGCCCTTATCAAGTGAGTACTGTTGAAGAAGGTATTGCATCCATTCTAGAAACAGATACTCTATCATGACTATAGTCTCAAAAAGAACTCTCACTTCATTTTGATGAGAGTTCTTTACTTTCCAATTATTACTGATTCATTCCAATTGATATAACACTTCAAGATTTGATTTGGACATTCTTCATATCTTTCTTCAATTGCATCAATTAAAATCTTTGCGGATTGGCAGCCTTCTTTATAAGCAGGTTGAACAATTGTTGTTACTGTTGGAGCAGATAAATTTGCCCACTCTGTATTATCATACCCCAGTAAGCCAAGTGTATCTGGCATTAAATTTCGGTAGTTTTTTAAAGCCACAAACACACGTGGTAGTAGGAAACAGTTTGCCACAAAAATCAAAGTCTTTACACCAAAGCGTAATTCCTTTTCAATGATTTTGCGAAGTCCCTCTTCGTCTATATCTGCAGGTACGATGTTTGTCTTGCTGTGGATTCCTTTTAGAATAAGTGCATCCTCAAAACCTTTCGTTCTTTCCATACGTGTACTTAGAACACTAGGATCTGCACTGATCATTACAAACTCATCATAGTGCTTCTTATTAACAAGTAATTCAACAGCCTCTAATACAGCTTCATAGTTATTTGTCTTGACCCACTTCTCATTTTCTATAGATACTTGCGAATCAATAAACACAACTTCACGTCCTTTTTCTTTGATCTTGTCAATCAAACCAGAAAACCGGCTAGATGGTTGAATAATAAAACCATCTACACCCATCGATAACATACGATCAACATAGCTCTGTTCAATCCTATAATCGTAATTACTACTACCTACGATTAGTTGATATTGATTTTCTCTAGCATGATCTTCAATGCCCTTTACAATCTGATTCGCAAAAGTATTTGTGATGTCACCAATAATAACACCTATGAGTTTTGTATGCTTCGCATTTAAAGTTCTTGCTGCAATACTCGGTTCATAATTTGTATCTTTAATTACTTTTGCAATTCGCTTTTTTGTTTCTAAAGACATTTTATCAGTTTTGCCATTTAAGTAGAATGAAACTGTTGTTTTAGAAGTATTAGCTCTTTCAGCTATGTCCTTAATCGTCAATTTTCCTTTCATGATAAAATCCCTCTTGCGTATATATTAGCATACCAATTTAAGTACGCATCACATATAGTGTTTTATTTCCATCTTTTTCGTGAATTACAATCACTTTTGCGTGGAAAGGTACCCCATTGAGGTACATAATCTTCCTGCCAGAAAAGATTTCCTGATGGAAGACTGCAATCGTATAATTCTCTGTCCTACTCACAATAAATTGTTTTGCATTTACAATATCTTTACTAACAATCGTTTCGCCAGCTTGAATCACATCAATATCTTCAACAAAATATTCTGGTTGGTGAAACGATGTAATTACATTCAATGTATCTGTAAAGTCATGAGAAACAACTCCAACTTGATGAACCATCTGTTCATTATAAATAAACGAACAGAATTGCTCTTCCGCATGCATGTCACCCTCATAAGTCCAAATATTCTTTGGTATTTCATGGTACATTGGATCAAAGTGAAAATACTGTTTAATTTGATGCGTACCATCACACTTCACTTCATCACAGATAAACCAAATACCACTGTCGATAGTGACGAGTTTTCTTGTCCATATCTGTAAAGGATTCTTGGATATGACACTTCCTTCATAATAGTGTATCTTGCCATCATGCTTTACATATGTTTTCGTAGGAATTGTAAAATCACTATATGTCCAACTACCACTTGGAATACAACTTGGGTGGTCATCAATTACAAGACTGTTATGTGCTGCCACCGATTTTAGCCTAATTCGCTCTTCATGATCTTCACGATATGTATATCTACCACTATCGATTAATACAGGCTTTCCATTCATGCATAACGAAACGTGTAAATTATCTGAATGTCCATGACCGCTACCTAAAGAACCATTTGTAAACATCGTAAAGTTTGCTGATGATCCCCAACAACTTCTTGTCGTAAATACCCCAGATGCATATCCATCAAATGATTGCAAAGCTGGTTGAAGTAATGGTAGGTTTTTATACTCTTGATTTGCACATGCACCAAAGTAATACATATTTTCCGCATCAAATTCTGCATTACCAAAGTACTTCAATATACCATTACTAAAAAGATATGATGCTCTTTCCATAACGGCAGAAATTGTAACCCTATCTGTATCCCCAAAGCATTCAATTTCATTATTAGGCATTGATAGTTGATACAGTGCTTCTGACATCTTCTCTGCCGTATCAATGATATATTGATTACAAATTTGATTGAATACTCGTTTATAATAAATTACTTTCAACAAAATATTTAGCACTTCCACATGATACATTGTGGATTGTTCCCACTGTAGTCCATCTTCATAAATTTGAATCTGAAGCTGTTGCTGTATTTCTTGTTCTACCCAAGAGTATAGATGGCCCTGATTTGGGTATATATCTAATATGATGCATAGGATACCTACTTGAATACTTCCCCAATTACTGAGTGTATATTTGGGTTGGTAGTTTTCTTTTAAGTACAACGCTTGATGATATATACTTGTAAATATCAGCTCAAGCTCTTCATCTTTCAAAACAGAATAATGTAATAGATATGGTACAGCCTCAAACATACTCATCATACGGATAGCTGTATCTAGGGTTCTTGTGCTAGGTTGACTTACTATGCGTACATGAGAATTAATCCAATGTATAATATAATACTTTGCCTTTTGTATATATCTAGTGTCTTTGCTAATTATATATGCATTGATTAACGTATCTAAGTATTCCATCCGATTTAGCATGAAACACCACTCTTCATCATCATGGCATATAGTTTCCCAATTTAATATATCCAACTTATATGGAATACTACACCTTTCCATATCCCAAGGTTTATCAAATACAAAAGTTTGATCTAACAAAAGATCCGCTTTTGCAATGATTGTCTTCTGTTCTTGGACAGGAATGACGATATGATCAATATCTTTATAATCAATAACTTTCTGGCACATCTTTTTAATGTGTTTTATATCTATCATCATTCAATCCTCCATATAAAAGTAGGGAGCCTATCGCTCCCTTTTCAAACTAAGCCAAAATCTTGAAGTAGCTAAGAACAATTCCTAATACAACTGTAATTAGAACTAAGATATAAGTGTTTAATTTTTTCTTCTTAATTAGATAATACATTAAATATGTATATAGTACTGGTAGTAACGCAGGTGCAACCTTATCTAACATTCCTTGAATATTAACTGTAGACTGTTTTACACCTTCTTCAACCGCACCAGCAGCTAAAGTGATATTTACATTCATCTTAACAAATGTAGCCGCAAGACCAGCAATAACTGTTACACCTATCATACTTGCTGCTTCTGAAATTGTACTCATCTGAGATGATAGCTTATCAATCAAATCCGTACCAAGTTTACGTCCATAACTACCCACGCCAAGTTTAATGAGTACCAGTGTAATATTCTCAGCAAGCAAGAATAACAATGGAGCTACCGGTACACCTTGTAGTGCTAATGAAGCGAAAATCGTTGAGAATAAAGGCGCAATACAGAATTGTGATAATGAGTCACCAATACCTGCTAATGGTCCCATTAATGCCATCTTAATACCACGGATTGATTCATAATCATATCCCTTATCAGCCATTGCTAAATGAATAGATGTAATAAATGGTAAGAAGTTTGGATTTGTGTTATAGAATTCAGAGTTATTCTCTAATTCTTTTGCGAATCTCTCTTTATCATCACCGTATAGCTTCTTGAATGCAGGATACATAACAAGAGCATAACCAAGTCCCTGATAGTTTGTATAGTTGAAACCATTTTGTAAGAAATATGCACGTAACGTTGTTTTTGTATAATCGGCTTTTGTTAATTTATTAGATCCAGTCATCGTGTTCATCCCCATTTCCAGTTGCAGCAGCTACTGGCTGATTTTTACTTGCATCATTGAAATACTTGATGGCAAATGCAGCAGCTACTAATGCAATACCCATTACAGGCATCTTTAAGTAAGAAGCTAAGATATATCCCATGATTGCAAATGGAATTAATTCTTTCTTTAGCATAACGCTCATAATCATTGCAAATCCGATTGCCGGTAACATACCACCCGCAACAGATAAGCCCTTTAATAACCACTCAGGAATGAGACCTACAACGTAACTCAACCATTCCATCGCTACAGAGCCTGTAAATCCAAGTAAGAAACCCACAACCGCGAACAATACCACTGTCAAGTTTGCTTGTAATCTAAACCCAGCAAAATCTTGTCTCTTTAGCGCATTAATAGCACCTTGTGGTCCACCTGCACGTACAGTGTAAATTGCTGTCTGTAAGAACTGAATTGCAACTGCAAATGGAACTGATAAAGATAATGCTGTTTCAGGCGTTACATTTGGCATTGTAATCGCCATGAGTGTACCAATGATACCAGGACCGATTGGATTTGGTGGAACAGTCCCACCTGCACCCACACCGAAGCCCATGAATGCAAGTTCACTGATTGCACCAACAGATAATGCAGTTGGTAAGTCTCCTAAAATGACACCTACCCCAAAGCTCAATACTAAACAGCGGTTTGTAAAAATGCCAAATAACATACCGGAGTAGCAGAAGGCTGTCCAAAGACCAATTAAAATGGCTTGGATTACTGAAATGTTTACCATATAATTCCCCTTTCTTCTTTCTTATAGGTATTTTTTAATATCGACAGGTGCACAGCCATCGTTACCACCTGGCGTTGTTACTGTATTAAATGTAATGTTATAATCATTCACCATCTTACGTAGAGCAACTTTGTCCTCTTCACCTAAAAAGATGGAACGTGTAATCTTTTCTTTACCCTCTGCGTTATGGATATTTCCAATATTGTATTCCTTAACTGGAACACCACCTTCTACTAAGCGAAGAGCGTCTTGACAATCCTTTACAACTAAGAAAATTGTTTGTTGCGGGCTAGCTTTATGAATCACATCGATTACTTTCTGTACTGAGAAGAATCTCGCTGCAATTGAGCTTGAGAGTGCCGTCTTCATCAACGATTGTGAGATATGGTCTTCACTAACTTCATCGTTTGCAACAATCACGGTGTTTACACCTAATGATTTTACCCACAATGCGCCTTGACCGTGTACAAGTCTTTCATCAATTCTAGCCATTACGATATTTGGTGTGCTCATTTTTCCTCCTTACCAATATGGATCCCAATTTTTTAATTGACGTAATATTGCTTCCATAAAATAGTAGTCACCCCAGATGTTTCCTTCATCAACACCCTTCCCAGAGTGCCACGAATAAACACCATGATATAAAATTGGTTGACCCGGCTTTGTTGCTTTTGTTTCATAGTTTTGAATCAGTGAACGCATCATACGGTTAGCGCTACCACGATATACTCTTTGATCTTCTAAAGTGAGAAATTTCTCCATCTCCAAGATACCGCAGATAGCAATCGCCGCTGCTGAAGAATCCTTAGACTGCTCACTCCCATCGCCGAAGATAAGATCCCAATAGCAGATATCATCTTTTGGTAAACGATTTAAGAAATAGTTTGTCATGCCCTTAAAGAGAGAGATATTCTCTAAGTTATTTGTATAACGTGTATTTAATGCAATACCGTAGATACCCCAAGACTGTCCACGTGCCCATGATGAGCTATCACTATATCCTTGGCGTGTTGCTCCATGTGATGGACCACCTGTGTTGTAATCCATGTAGAATGTATGGAATGCCGAAGCATCGTCACGAATTACATTACAGATACTTGTTTGATAATGACTTGTAGCAATCTTTGCATACTTCTCATCACCCGTTACTTCTGTTGTCCAATACAATAACGGAATGTTCATCAGACAATCAATAATAAATCGATAATGATCTGGACTATCTTTAGGACCCCATGCTTGTAGGAATTGTCCTTTCTCTTGCCAACGCTCCAACAACTTGTCCGCCGCAAGTACTGCAGCTTTCTTGGCGAGTGAATTACCTGTTAACTTATAGCCACTTACACACGATAAGGAATATAAGAAACCTAAGTCATGATGATCAAGTTCAATACGATTCTTAACTCGATGGTAGAAGCTTTCGATATTTTTCTCCGCTAATTGGCGATACTTTTCCTCTCCCGTATACTCATATGCCAACCACAGCATTCCTGTCCAAAATCCATCTGTCCACTCAATATTCTCGATAATCGGATAAATTCCACCTTTCGCACAGGAGTATGGAAATTTATCTTTGAAGTAATCCATATTTAAATCTACTTGTGCGATGCATATATCCATTGCCTTTTTTAATTCATCTACGGATAAATTTGGTTCCTTTGAATAAGCATCAATATTCTGAATTGTTTCAATATTAATCTTTCTTGTCACCAGGATCCTCCTTCTGCAAAACCAGTTTACTAGCTACGTTGATTATATGGTGATAAAATATCGTATGTCAACGAAATTTTATAAAATTTTATCAAATTTTAATAAATTCGCATAAAAATAAACCAGTTTACTAAAAAATATTGACAAAACCAGTTTACTAAACTATTATCACATTGATTATGGAGGTTATATTATGGACGAAATATTGGATAGAATATCTAAAATTGGTATTGTTCCTGTTGTAAAGATTACAAACCCTGAACATACAATACCGCTGACACAAGCTTTATATAAGGGTGGAATCGATGTTGCTGAGATTACTTATCGTAGCGAATATGCAACAGAAGCAATTCGTAGCATCAGCACAAACATTCCTAATATGCTAGTAGGTGCTGGAACCGTCACTACAGTTCAACAAGCTGTAGAAGCAATTGAGGCTGGTGCAAGTTTTATTGTGACACCCGGCTTTAATCCAAGCGTCGTTTCATGGTGTAAAGAGCATAGCATCCTTATATTGCCTGGTGTATCAACAGCCAGCGAAATTGAACAAGCTCTTACATATGACTTAAAAGTATTGAAGTTCTTCCCTGCAGAAAGCAGTGGTGGTGCAAAGAAACTTAAAGATTTCTATGGTCCATATGCAGATATTAAATTTATTCCTACAGGTGGCATCAACGCTGTAAACATGCACGATTATCTAAACTTACCTAATGTACTCGCAATCGGTGGTAGCTTCATGTTACCAAATGATTTGATTCATGCTGAGGATTGGAACAGCATTGAAGTATTGTCCTCTCATGCTATTAAATCATTGCTTGATTACCAGTTAATTCATCTCGGTATCAATGCAAATAGTGAAGAGCATTCTCTGGAAATTGCACAACAATTCTGCAAGTTATTCCACTTCACTTACTATAAAAAACCTAAATCAAATTTTGCGGGTAAAGGCTTTGAAATCATGCACAAACCAAGCCGAGGAACAAATGGGCATATCGGTATATTTACCCGCTATCCTGAGCGAGCACTCTATCAATTAGCAAAAGAAAATATATATGCTATAGAGGAAACCATCACAAGAAATAAAAAAACAAACAAAATCAATTTTGTTTATCTTGACTTAGAAATTGGTGGATTTGCAGTTCACTTAATCAATCCAGACGTACAGATGGAGGTATAACATGAAGATAATTACATTTGGTGAAATCATGCTAAGACTCGCAACACATGGTTTCTATCGTTTCACTCAAGCAACAGATTATGAAGCTACATTTGGTGGATGCGCTGCAAATGTAGCAGTTAGCCTAGCCAACTTCAATGAAGATGTTTCGTTTGTAACAAAACTGCCTACACACGATATTGGTCAATGTGCGGTCAACGACCTAAGAAAATATGGTGTTGATACAACAATGATTGTTCGTGGCGGTAATCGTGTTGGTATCTATTATCTTGAAAAAGGTGCGAGCCAGCGCCCAAGTAAAGTTATTTATGATCGCGCAGGTTCTTCTATCTCAGAGGCCTCCCCTACTGACTTTGATTGGAAGGAAATCTTCTTAGATGCAGATTGGTTCCATTTTACAGGTATTACACCTGCATTAAATCCACAGGTTGCCCAAATTACATTAGAAGCTTGTAAAGAAGCAAAGAAACAAGGATTACAAATCTCATGTGACCTTAACTTCCGCAAAAAATTATGGACCAGCGAGCAAGCAAATAAAACAATGTCTGAAATCATGCCATACGTAGATGTATGTATTGCAAATGAAGAAGATGCCGAAAAGGTATTTAACATTCATGCAAGTAAAACCAATGTCCTCACAGGCGAATTAAACCGTGAAGGATATATCGAAGTTGCTAAGGAAATTAGTGAACGTTTCCATTGTCATACTGTCGCAATCACACTCAGAAAGAGTATTTCTGCCAGCGATAACAAATGGTCTGCAATGCTATACCAAGGTGGACAAGCATATTTTTCAAAGGAATATGCAATCCATATTGTAGACCGCGTTGGAGGTGGCGATTCCTTCGGAGCTGGACTCATCTATGGATTACGTCATTTTGAAAAAACACAGGAAATTATTGAATTTGCTGTTGCAGCAAGTTGCTTAAAGCATAGTATCGAAGGTGATTACAATCGTGTAACAGTTGACGAAGTACTAACACTCGCAAACGGTGACGGCTCAGGTCGTGTACAACGATAAAAGATAAAGGAGATAAAAGAAAATATGTTTGATTTAGATTCATTTTCATTAAAGGGAAAAGTAGCATTTGTTACAGGCGCTAGCTATGGGATTGGCTTTGCAGTTGCTAGTGCATTTGCGAAAGCAGGTGCTACAATTGTATTCAACGATATTAAACAGGAATTAGTGGATAAGGGCCTTGCTTCTTATAAGGAAATTGGCATTGATGCACATGGTTACGTATGTGATGTAACAGATGAAGAAGCAGTAAACAAAGTTGTGAAACAAATTGAAGAAGAAGTTGGTATCATTGATATCCTCGTTAATAATGCAGGTATTATCAAGCGAATTCCAATGCTTGAAATGACCGCCAGTGACTTTAGACAAGTTATTGATGTAGATTTAAATGCACCATTCATCGTTTCCAAAGCAGTTATCCCTTCTATGATAAAAAAAGGTCATGGCAAGATTATCAACATCTGCTCTATGATGTCTGAATTGGGAAGAGAAACAGTTAGTGCATACGCAGCTGCTAAGGGTGGCTTAAAGATGTTAACAAGAAACATCTGTTCAGAATACGGTGCATATAATATTCAATGCAATGGTATTGGACCTGGTTATATCGCAACACCACAGACCGCCCCATTAAGAGAAAAACAAGCAGATGGAAGTCGTCACCCATTTGATAGCTTTATCTTAGCTAAAACTCCAGCTGAAAGATGGGGAGAAGCTGCTGACTTAATGGGTCCTGCAGTATTCTTAGCATCCGATGCAAGTAACTTTGTAAATGGACACATCTTGTATGTAGATGGTGGAATCCTTGCATATATTGGAAAGCAACCACAGTAAAGAAAGGTAGAAAAAAATGAAAATTGCATTAATCAACGAAAACTCACAGGCAGCAAAAAACCAATTAATCTATGATGTACTCAATGAGGAAGCTACAAAAAAAGGCCATACAGTATATAACTACGGTATGTACAGTGCAGAAGACGATGTTCAATTAACCTATGTAAAGAATGGTTTACTTGCTAGTATTCTTCTAACAACAAAAGCAGTAGATTTTGTTGTTACAGGATGCGGAACAGGTCAAGGTGCTATGCTTGCATGTAATTCCTTCCCTAATGTTTTATGTGGACATATTACAAATGGGCTTGATGCATATTTATTCGGTCAGGTAAATGATGGTAACTGTATCGCAATGCCATTTGCACAAGGGTTCGGTTGGGGTGCCGAAATCAACCTACATGATACTTTTGCCAAATTATTCTCTGAACAATTCGGTGGTGGTTATCCAAAGGAACGTAGAGAACCAGAACAACGCAACAAGAAAATTCTTGATGGTGTTAAGGAAATCACACATAGACCATTAATCGAAATCTTAAAGCAAATTGACCAAGACTTCTTACGTGAGACGATTGCCGGTAAACACTTTGCTGAATATTTCTATCCGAATTGTCAAGATGAAGAAATTGCAAACTACTTAAAGAGTCTATAATCAATTTATGTTTAGAGGTGATGCAAGCACATCACCTTTTTATTTAAAAAGGAGCATTTTGAAGTGAACCTCCTAAGTTGTTGTCCAACTTTTGGGGTTCACTTCACGACTACTCCTTTACTCTTCATAACCAATGATGATGCCATGTTCAGATACATAATAAGAACACAGTACTGTACATGGAATACTCTGTACATCCGCTTGTGGATATAACTTTAACACCATCGTCTTGATGTCATTCGCCATTGTTTCATTATTACAATGGGCAATGCGTATCTTTTTACCATTGTAATGATGTGCAACCATCTCTTCGACAATTTTCATTGTCGCTTTCTTTTCACCACGACACTTATGTAGGATAGAAAGTTTTCCTTCACTGTCCGCTTCACCAACACAACGGATTCCTAGAAAACCTGATAGTTTTGCGATTGCTGGACTAACACGTCCATTACGAGCAAGGTTATCCAGTGATTCAATACTGAATAATAAGTGCGTACGTTTTTGATAAGCACTGATTTCTTCGCAGATTGTCGCAAAGTCTTTCTCTTGTTGAATCAACTCTTTTAGCTTCTCAATTAACAATTGAATTTCTGGTCCTACGGATAGTGAGTCAATCACATAGATATTGGCCTCAGGATGTTCCTCTAAAAACATGTTTCTACCCTGCATCGCAGCAGAATAACATCCCGATAAACCACCTGTCACTGTGATCGCAAAGATGGTGTCTGCACCATCGAATGCGCTCATCCACTCATATGCATTAGGACATGATGTGGATGACTTTCCCTTGGTATGTTTCATGACATTCAAGAAACGATCGACGTTCGTTCTTTCATCATCGAAGAACTCTCCCTCATTCATGATAACTTTTAATGGTACTGTTTTATAATCTGCTCCATCCACATGAAAGATGTTGGATGATGAATCTGTAACTATTCTATATTTCATATATTCTCCTGTTTGTATAGATTATTTCTTACTTCTTAGGATTAGGCAAAATAAGTGATACAAATATTGATGATTTGTAACATTTTTAAAAAATGCAATTACATTGTAATTGCATCTAAGTTATTTACTTGTTTTCTTGGTTGTTGTTTTTGCTAATACACCAGTTGCCTTTAGGACATCATCAATCTTATCCACCGGAACAATCTTCAACTTTTGTTTCACTTCTTCCGCAACGTCTTTTAGATCGTCTTCGTTTTCTTTAGGTATGTAGACTGTCTTTACACCTGCTCTAGCTGCTGCCATCAGTTTCTCTGGCAATCCACCAATTGGCATAACACCACCACGCAAGGATACCTCACCAGTCATCGCAATCAGTGGTGATACTTTCTTCTTAGTGATCAGTGATGCAAGAGCTGTTGTTAGTGTGATACCAGCAGAAGGACCATCCTTCTTAACTGCACCTTGTGGTACGTGGATATGCACATCATGTGTCTTTAGAATCTTATCCGCCTCAGGGAACTTCGCTTTTACAAGCGATAAGGCAATGCGAACAGACTCTTTCATAACATCACCCAATTGTCCTGTTACAATTAGCTGTCCGCTTCCCTTAGTTAGTAGTGTTTCAATAAATAGTATCTCACCACCACTAGCAGTCCATGCAAGTCCGGTAACGATACCAGGATTCTTTTGTTCTGTCAGTTTTTCATGATGAATTGGTTTTAGGTCTAACAATGTTGGTAACTCATCAGCTTGTATGACCATCTTGTCTTGTTGCCCTCTTGCAAACTTGACCGCAACAGCACGGAAGATTGTATCAATTCTCTTCTTCAATCCGCGGACTCCACCTTCCATTGTATAGTCTGAAATAATGGAGCGGATTGCATCATCCGTTAGTTCAATTTGATCTTCCGGAATACCCATCTTTTGAATAGCCTTTGGAATCAAATGCTGTTTGGCAATCTGGAATTTTTCACTGGCTGTATAGCCTTGGAAATCGATGACCTCCATACGATTTAACAATGGTTCAGGAATCGAATCTAATGTATTTGCTGTACAGATAAATAGAACATCTGATAAATCATATGGCACATTCATATAGTGATCTGTGAATGTGTTGTTTTGTTCAGGGTCTAGTACTTCAAGTAATGCACTTGCAGGATCTCCATTGTAGGATGAGCTAAGCTTATCAATCTCATCTAATACCATGACTGGATTGGATGTACCCGCCTTTTGGATACCATCCATAATTCTACCTGGCATTGCGCCGATATACGTACGACGATGTCCTCTGATATCTGCCTCATCACGTACACCACCTAATGCGACACGTACATACTTACGTTTGAGTGCTTCCGCAATGGACTTACCAATACTGGTCTTACCAGTACCTGGAGCACCTACGAATAAGAGAATGGATCCAGATTGACGCTTGTTTAAGTCCATAACAGCAATCTGTTGTAAGATGCGCTCTTTGACTTTCTTTAGACCATAGTGGTCTTCATCTAAAACCTTTTCAGATCCCGCAAAGTCAATCTTCTTTGTACGTTCTTTCTTCCAGTTTAAACTGGTCATAAAGTCTAGATAGTTGTATAGATTTCCATACTCTGGAGAATTACTACCCTCTTGTTTGAGACGACTGAGAACTTTATCTGCTTCACGTCTTGCGGTTTCATTCATACCTGAAGATTGAATCTTCATCTCCATCTTACGAATATCCGTCACATTCTCTGGATGCATGTCATCCAATTCTTTTTGCAGATATTCAATTTGTTTCTTGATTGCCATCTCACGATAGGCTTTTTTGTTGTCGTTTTCTTGGGCTGCAGATGCTTCATTGGTCACATCTGTCATCTCTGTATATTCATAGATATATTTCTCGATCATATTCAAAAGATTCGCACGAGAATTTTCTTCAAGAAACGCATACTTTTCTTCATCGGAGATGTTTAACCATTGTGCCATCGCTGAGATGATATCTTCCATACCTCTGAGTTGGTTGATAAAGTTTCTAGCACCAAGTGCCCATTGATAATTCTCTGTTGCCTTTATCAATGCACTCTTCAGCTGTTCAACACGACGCTTTTCATCACTTGGATCAAGGTCATTGGTCGCTGGCTTACGTATCACGGATAATACCTCAAGAGATTTATCTGAATGTACCACCAAGTCTTCAATGTTAATACGAGCTTCTGTCTTAATCACCACAAAGCCATTTGTATTCACTTCCGTGATCGTACCTGATACACCAAGTGGATAGAAATTCTCCGGTCTAAAATCATCTGGTGAAAGTGCCTTTCTTTCAATCGCAAATATTACACGCTCACCAACGGATGGTTCTTCTCCTGTCGCGTTTTTATAACTATCAGTTGTTAGATATATCGTTGTTTCCGGTAATAATACCGTGTTATAGATAGGAACTATAATTGCCATATACTGCCTCCTTTGTCGATATGGTTAACATTTTAGCACTTAATTGCTAAGAGTGCTAATATTATGCATCAAAAAAACTATCTTTTGCAAGATAGTTTATTTCTTTGGCTCTTTTCCGATGTCTTCTTTGCCTATGAATTTGAGATATTGTTGAAGTTTTGCTTCATAGGCAATATCAGAGAACTGATAGAGTTTCTCATTCTTTATGGCATCTGGTAAGTACTGTTGTTTGACATAATGATGTGGGTAATCGTGTGCATACTGATAACCGATTCCACGTCCTAATTTCTCTGAACCTGGATAATGAGCATCCCTTAGATATGGTGGAATCGGTAAATTCCCCGTTTTATCCACCAAATCCATTGCCAAGAAGATACCATTTGATGAGGCATTGGATTTCGGCGCATTTGCGACATAAGTAGCGGCGTTAGCTAGTATGATAGCACCCTCAGGCATACCCACTCTTTCTACCGCAAGGCTAGCATCAACCGCAACCTGCAAAGCTCTTGGATCAGCGTTACCACATTCCTCAGCAGCCGCAATCATAATGCGACGTGAAATAAAACGTACATCCTCACCCGCCTTTAACATGCGTGCAAGATAATATAATGTCGCATCCGCATCAGAACCACGCATAGATTTAATAAATGCAGAGATTGTATCGTAGTGATTATCACCATCTTTATCATAGCGCATGGCCTTCTTTTGAATGCATTCTTCAGCGACTGCTAAGGTAATATGGATATAGCCATCATCACTGCGATCTGTTGTTAAATCTGCAAGCTCCAATGCATTCAAGGCAGCACGAGCATCCCCATCACATACATCAGCTAGAAAGTCGATGGCCTCCTCATCAATGATGACGTTATCTTTACCAATGCCCTTGATCGCATCATCCACTGCTCGTTGTAAAAGCTGCTTGATACTATCCTTACTCAAAGACTTTAACTCAAAGATACGTGAGCGAGATATCAGCGCTTGATTCACTTCAAAGTATGGATTTTCCGTTGTCGCACCAATCAAGATGACCGTACCATCTTCAACATATGGCAATAAGTAATCTTGTTGACCTTTGTTAAATCGATGAATCTCATCAATAAATAATATTGTTTTCTTTTGGTACATTGCCATGGCATCCATGGCATGTTCTACAACCTGTTCCAAATCCTTCTTACCCGCAATCGTCGCATTTACCTGTTCAAAGTTGGCGGCAGTACTATTGGCAATCACTCTGGCTAGAGTTGTCTTACCGGTCCCAGGAGGACCGTAGAAAATCAGTGAGCCTAGTTTATCCGCTTTGATTGCACGATATAATAACTTATCTTTAGAGATGATATGTTCTTGTCCAACCACCTCTTCCAATGTTGTTGGTCGCATACGAGATGCGAGTGGTTCTTCTTGTTTTCTAATATCTTGATTTGCGTCCGTAAATAAATCCATAGCACTCACCTTCTTTTTGTCTATTATACTTGTTATTGATACATTCAGAAAGATAATCGCAAGTAACAATTCTAAACTATATAAAAAGATAGAAACTATAGATTTGAAGTACGTACACTACATCTACATTTTCTATCTAACTAATTTGATTGTTTAGCGATCATAGATCCATTTTTGAAAAACTGTATTGAGATGTTTGGTGAAAAAGCCTAGTAGAGGTCCAAAGGTGATTGCTAGAATGATCGTACCTTCACGCATCGCAAACTCAGCACGGAACAACAACCACAACACACAGATAATCGCAATGAATATCACGTCTGCGTATTGACGTATCTTACCAAATTCAATATTAAGTCGCTTTGCGAAGATCATGCATGCGCTCTCTAATGCAAGTCCTACAAATCCACTTGCGGTTACCATTGCATCACCATATGCACAGATGATGATAAATACAAATAGTAGCAACAACCTTACAACATACAACGAAGGATTCATGCTTGCAAAGATTGTATAGTAGAACAAATTGATAATCCAACCTATCAAGAAGGATACAGGTATCTGTAATAGATAGATTGGTTTGTACTCTCTTTTCAACAAGATCATCTGCAGAGCTACACAAATGAAATTGTTGATTAGTCCAATAGTACCTATACGAATAGCAGTAATTGAACTAATACTCATGGATAGTGCATCATAGGGACCAGTCCCTAATGCAATCTTCATAATACCTGCACCACCAATTGAGACGAGTACGATACCAATCAGTTCTAATACAATATGGTGAATAATCTGCCTTATGCGGTTTTCCATACAATTCTCGTCCTATAGAACTGTTGTTCAAAACCAACAGCTTGTATTACTTCATCGTGATCAATCTTGGCACCAACACGAGAAACAATAAAGTATGCACTACTATCCTCTTGGTGATAGATGATTCCACTCACAACACCTGTAAATGTCTCTAGTGGTTCTTGTACACCAACGATATAGGCATCTTGAAACTCTCCTGTCTGTTGGAAGATTTCCTCTACATAACCAGCATTAACAGGATATGTCATATCCGCAATATGCGGATGAAAACTACCATACTCATGATCCACATGAATGTGGACTGTCTTGCCCAACCATTGTTGCCCTAACAGAAACTCCATTGGTGTAAATTCCATTCCACCAGCTTGCGTGGATTCTCCTGTATCTCCAAATCCATAGTTATGATAAAAATCTTTAGCAGAGTTGACAACATTCGCAGTCAACTTAGCAAAATGATTATCATTAGCCAGCTGTTGAACATGGTTTAATAGTGCACTTGCATAACCTTGTCTTCTAGAATCTAACTTTGTCAGTAGTAGAATGATATGCATCTTTTCTTCTTCGTATGCAATCACACTCTGCAGTGAAGTTGTATAGAGTCCATATACTGTAAACTTATGTAATCTTTCTGCCATAAAGTCACTGATACTTTTCGCAGCTTGTTGACTCCATGATGCATCTTTTTCATGCAGGATGACATCCTGCACAAACTTGATAGCCTCATCTAGCTGTTGGTTCTCTATTCTTCTGATATCCATTAGAAACTGATATTTCGATCGTATAAAGCGACCGCCTCTTTAATCACATTCTTGCGTAATGTATCTGTGATAAACATAACTTCTACTGGGATGTCCTTAGCCTGTACAACAGCCGCATCGTGGATTTCCTTTAGGATGTTTTGGTCTTGTTTTTCAGCCTCAACAACCAAGAAGAAAGACATCGCAGAACCGTAAAGCTTAGCCTTCAACCAAACTCTACTTACCAACGCGTTTGTTTCGCAATAGTCATATACAGCATTTACCATACGCGTTGGATAAACACTTGGTTCAGAATAAGTCACATTCATTGGAGCTGTTGGCTGTACTGGCTGTGGTTTCTTTCTGCCAGCCAATAAAGCGACTAACTGCTTTGGAATAACAATATTATCAGTACCTGGATTGATAATAACACCCTGTACGATTGACTTTGGATCTGATAATAAAACGTCGTAATCTTGGATTGTTCGTACGATATTCTTAGGTGTTGGATCCTTTTCACCAGCAACCTTAAACTTCATAGACTCCTCAACATCCGTAAATGCCGGGAAGAAAGCTTTGCCATCTTTTGTATTAATCAAGAAGAACTTGATCTGTGATGGATTTACCGTAGGTAAAACTCCGTTTGTGTCTGGCTTGAGTTCAACATCAAAGTTACAAGGTGCTAATAGTCTTGCGACCTTTAATGCTTTTGATAAAGCTTCTTGCTTTTCAGGGGTACTTCCAAGTTTTAATTGTTCGATTGCTTTCTTTAATTCCGGATTTGTTACAGGTGCAATCTTACCCTGCTTGATAGTGGTCTTTTGATTTGCCATGATGTACTCCTTTACATTCTTTGTAATTATACGCTTTTTTTCACTAACGTTCACCTGTTATAATGATAACATTTCATCAGGAGGTCACTATGAAGAAAATAACTTGGAATTCGCCAGTCATCTTATCGTTTGCGTCCATCAGTTTAATAGCCTTGATACTAAATCAAATTACCAATGGTGTAACAAACGATACGTTCTTCTCTGTATATGGTGGTTCATTCTTGAATCCACTCTTCTATCTGCGTTTGTTTACACATGTGCTAGGACACACAGACCTATCTCATTATATGAATAATATGTTGTTATTCTTATTGGTAGGTCCAATGCTAGAAGAAAAGTATGGCAGTCGAAGACTATTAGAGATTATACTTGTGGTTGCACTTGTGACTGGTATTGCACATATCTTGATTGCACCTAATGTAATGTTGTTAGGAGCCAGTGGTGTTGTATTTGCGTTTATCCTACTATCCGCAGTCACTGGTTCAAAACAAGGCATCCCACTGACATTCATCATCGTTGCAGTATTATATATTGGAACACAGATCTATCAAGGATTATTTAGTGCAGATAACATCTCCCAAATGACACACATTATTGGTGGTATCATCGGCGGTGTATTTGGCATGACACTCAGACAAAGTCGTTAAGATTTTGTCTTTTTCTTAAAGGGATCAGGTTATCTTTGCATATATTTTAATTGTAATCTCTTTGGGAAGTGCTATCGTAAATATGTGAAATTTGCACATGAATTTCCAGTATCATTCACATTGATTTCACATAAGACTTCTAGAATATAATTGTCAAAACAAAGGAGGTACAAAACATGTCAGAAAACATGAATGAAAACGAAAAGATTGAAGAAACAGTTGAACCTGTAAATTCAACTGAACCTATTGAAGCCAAAACAACACAGGGCAAAGAAGAACCTGAAATAAAAGTACAACCAACTCCAACAACTACACCAAAAAAGAAACCAATCACAACACGCATCTTCGCTACGATTGGCAAAGGTGCTCTCGCAGCTCTTTGCGGAATTGGAGGCGCTTGGTTCTACACTTCCCACTCTAATGGTGGAAAGGTAGTTGTATATCAAACAAGCCAAGAAGGCACAAGTAAGACAACTTCGGTTGCTAGTGCAGATAACGGACAAGGTCTAACAGTCTCCGAGGCAGCCGCAAAAGCAGCACCATCTGCAGTTGAAATTCAAACCGAAGTAACAACACAATCCTACGGAATGTTTGGTGGCACATACACAACAAACACAGCAGGATCTGGTGTCATCATCAGTAAAGATGGATATATCATCACAAACAATCACGTCATTGAAGGTGCACAAAAGATTACCGTAACAACCCAAGATGGTACACAATATGACGCCACTTTGGTTGGTACGGATGAAAAGAGTGATATCGCTGTACTAAAGGTTGACGCAGATGCTCTAACACCTGCCACAATCGGAGATTCCTCAACAATATCCGTTGGTGATACAGCTGTCGCAATTGGTAACCCTCTAGGAACACTTGGAGGAACCGTAACAGATGGTATCATCTCTGCAACATCAAGAGAGTTAGTCGTAAACAACGAATCCATGAGACTCATCCAGACAAACGCAACAATCAACTCCGGTAACTCAGGTGGTGGATTATATGATGGCAATGGTAACCTCATTGGTATAGTACAATCCAAAGACTCAGGTACAACTTCATCCGGAGCTACCATTGAGGGACTTGGCTTCGCCATCCCAATCAATGATGCTATGGATGTTGCAAACCAATTAATCCAAAACGGTAAGGTTACAGACCGTGCGACATTAGGTGTATACCTACAAACATTAACAGCACCACAAGGTAACTACACAGCAGGTGTTTATATCACAGATGTCATTGATGGTAGCGGTGCACAAGCTGCAGGTCTAAAGGCATATGACAAGATCGTCGCAGCAGATGGTACAGAGATTGCCACATTTCCAAACTTATCCGCAATTCTAAAAGATAAGAAACCTGGTGATACAGTCGATCTTACAATCGAAAGAGATGGCAAGCAGATGCAAGTAACAGTTACCCTAACAGGTACACTAGATACATCCAGCAAGAAACAAGAAACACAACCTTCTCTCCCAAGTCAAAATCAAAATAAGTAATTGCTATCCTTTTTCTTAAAAAAAGAAAAAGACCCGTGATATTGATATGTACCCTCCTTACTGTTGTCCAGTAAAGAGGGTGCTATCATGTTTATTACGACTCATTTTCCAGTACTTCGAGCAGGTACGAAATATCATCCGCAGTTATTTTTTTACCCATATGATGTGACATATCAATAAAATGAGAAATTTTAATAATATTTTTATCTGATTTTGCAAACGTAATTATCCCTTTAACATAATCATCGTTATCCCATAGTTTCCTAAGTTTGGGTATAAGCTTCTTAGCTGCTGAACTATACTTCATAACTTTTCCTTTCCGATGGCAACATAGTCATTAAAACCTTTATTTACAATTTTATAACTATAGTCTCCTTTTGCTCTAAAAATGATAGCATGCTTACGTTCTTCACCAGAAAGACTAGTATTTAATTCAGTCTAATTCATCAGCACGTACAGTCCAAGATATCTTAGGGCATGCTACCTATAAGCAATCTGTAGGATATGCAAGAAGTAGTGATGAAGATAGATAAACAGCGATTGATAGCAGAAAATTATCATAGTTTCCGTAAAAAATTCCGTAAAAATTGAATAAAACATTAAAAAACCCGCTATTTAAGCGAGTTTTTTAATTTCACTATGGCGCAGGAACAGGGGTTCGAACCCTGGCACCGTGTTACCGATCTACAAGCTTTCCAAGCCTGCCCCTTCAACCACTTGGGTATTCCTGCAAAGATTTTCATTGCCAAGGACTATAATAACAATTATTCTAAAAAAAATAAAGTGGATTTTGTAGAAATTATTTCAGATTCCAACTAAAATAGATGTAAAGGAAGACTATGTATAATGAGTAATTTGACGAAGCGTGCTTTAGCCGCCGCATTAAAGAAGGCTTTAATGTCGCATGATTTAGAGAAAATTAAAATTTCTGATTTAACTGAGGAGTGTGGTGTGAATCGCCAAACTTTTTACTACCACTTTCATGACATTTATGACCTAATTGATTGGATGTATTTAACCGAGGGTGAAGCCGCGATTGGCATTCACCGCAATTATCATACTTGGCAAGAAGGATTACTGTCTGCTTTTAAAGTACTTGAAAAGGAAAAAGTATTTATTCAACAGACTTTCCATTCACGTTCACAAGTACGTATCATGCGTATGTTACAAGGAGCAGCGAAGGACCTACTAATTGATGTTCTACACGAAGTATCCAAAGGACATAAAGTTTCAGAGGAGTCCATTCAATTCATCGCAAATTTCTATAAGTTTAGTTTTGCTGGTGTTGTATTTGAATGGATTGAAAATGATATGAAGGAATCACCAGAGAAACTTGTTGATCAAGTCGCAACATTAATGCATGGTGTATTCTTAGACACAATTCAAAAGTTTGAAGATGCTGGAAATAAATAAGACCATAGAGGTCTTATTTATCCAAAGTATTCATGATATATATTGAGTGCTTCAGGAGTTGGAATACCAGCTCCTTTTTTCGTGACGACTGTTGTTGCGATATCATTGGCAAATTCTAATATTGTTTGTAGATCTTCAGATACGCATAATCCTGCCATGATTGCACCTGCATGACTGTCACCAGCGCCGATTGTATCTACTACGGTTACTTTCTTACTAGCTGCTTGTTTATATTGTTTTCCATTAAAGATCATTGATCCTTTCTCACCAAGGGTGACAACAATCATATTATTGGTCTTTTGATAGAGTGTTGTTAATGCATGTTTGATATCTGTTTCATTGGATAAAGCATGTGCTTCTGTTTCATTGACATGCAAGATTGGATGTATTGCATATATTTTCTCTAGTAAACTTGGGGGAATGTGCATGTGTCTTGGCCCAGGTGCGAATATGATTTGTCCTTTGCACTGAGATAGACATGCAACGATGTTCTCTCCATCTTGATCTTCTATTTCAATACCACATGCATAGATATAGTCATATACATTTAAATCTAGTGATTGGATCCATTCTTTTTTGAATGTATACTCTGCTCCATGGTGTGATAGGAATGTTCTTTCTCCACTATCTTCAACCAAGCAGTAACAACAACCATTCTCTTGTGGAGAATGAATATTCGTTACAATTCCTGCTTTCTCAAGTTCCTTTGCGACGTATTCACCATATACACCAGTTCCTACTGGAGATAAAAAAGTATAAGATATACCCACCTGATGCAAGATAGACACAACATTATATGCACAACCACCTAGCTGTAGTGTTTGTCCATAGATATTTGTATCTTGCGTAGATTGCGGTATGGATGGTAAGTTGATAATCACATCGCATACCGTAGAACCGATTACCAAACAGGATTTCATAGCTTAGTCCTCTTTCTTATAATGTGTGATACCACCAATATTTTTAGCGTTTATATATCCCATCTTCCACAGCTGTATCACCGCTAGACCTGCTCGTTGTCCACTGTGACAATATACATAGATGGGTGTTTCTTTGTCGTAATGCATGTTTTCGATTTTATCAATTTCTTCTACCGGGATATTGATACTACCTGGTATATTCTCTTCGTTATATTCATCCAGGTCTCGTACATCCAACAATAGTGCATTTAGAGTATTTCGATATTCCTTTAATTCTTCGTTGATATCATTGAAGCGGAAAGCAGAAAGTATATCCATTGTTTGTACCTCATTTCTCACCAACATACTATCATTATTTCTTTTTCTGTTGTAAAAAAGGTAAGCATTTGCTTACCTTGGTTGGATAATCATTATTTCATTACGAATCCGATAGCGGATTTACGACGAACTGGTGAAAGACGTACGTATGTTTCAATCTTCGGATAGCTTGTCACTTCGTGGTATTCAATCTCATCCCACTTTAAATCTGCTTGATGTGCTGTTAGGAAGTCTTCAACACCTAATGACATCTCGGATTCTGGTACCAATGTGATAGTTGGACTATGATCGTCCAAGTAATTCCAAGCAGCCATGATACCCTTTGTCTCATCTAAACTTTCACGATACATAATACTCATGAATTGGCTCTCTGGTGTACGTCCATGGTAATTATATGTGTTACCAATGTACAATGCACCTTCTTCGTCACGATATAGGATGACAACGTTTTGATACTCTTCTAATGATAATGTATTGTTCTCCATAATTACCCCCTAACTCAATATTATTTAATATCGGTTAAGAAAGCAATATATGCACGATATGCTTCATACACATCAGCTTTAGAAACTGTTTCAAATGGAGCGTGCATATTTTGTACACAGATACCTGCATCAATTACATTCATATTCTTATTGGCTAGGATATAAGCAATTGTTCCGCCTCCGCCAACATCGATTTTACCCAATTCACATGTTTGGAACATAACGTTGTTGTCGTCCATACATTTACGGATTTGTGCCATAAATTCTGCACTTGCGTCATTTGATCCACTCTTACCACGAGCGCCTGTGTACTTATTGAAACATACACCCTTTCCAAAGTAAGCTGAGTTGTTCTTCTCATATACTTCTGGATAGTTTGGATCATACGCTACAGATACATCACTGGATAACATTGCGCTATTCTCTAATGCATCATGTAGGTTAACAAGAGATGTATATCCTTGTAGGTCTAATAGTTTTGCGACTACATGTTCATAGAAGTCACTTTGTGCTCCTGTAGCACCTACAGAACCGATTTCTTCTTTATCTACAAGAACGCATACAGATGTACGTTCAGGCTTCTTGATTTCCGCAATTGCACGAAGGGATGTATATGCACACACCTTATCATCATGACCATAGCCAAGTATCATGGAACGATCAAGGCCATAATCACGTGCTTCCCCAGCTGGTACAACTTCAATTTCAGCAGAAAGGAAATCATCCTCTTCAATATCATACTGTTCCTTCAATAGGTCTAATAGATATGCCTTAACTGGATCTTTTTGTTCATCTTTCTTTGGAATTGAACCAACGAGTAAGTCTAGTTGTTCACCTTCAACAACAGTAGCGCCTGGCTTTTGTAGTTGCTTAGCAGCTAAGTGAATCAATAGATCAGAGATACCTACAACCGGATCATTTGGCTTATCACCGATGTTAATTTCAACTGTTGTACCATCTTTCTTACATACAACACCAACTAGTGCCATAGGACGTGCTACCCACTGGTATTTCTTGATACCACCATAGTAGTGTGTATCCATTAGAACAAGTCCATCTCTTTCATAGATAGGCTTTTGTTTTAAGTCCATACGTGGAGAGTCAATATGTGCTCCTAAGATGTTCATTCCCTCTGTTAACGGCTTTTTACCCATTACGAATAGGATGAGATTCTTTCCACGGTTAACCGCATATACACGATCTCCCGCCTTTAATTTCTTAAAGGACTGAAGAGGTTTAAATCCTTGTGATTCCGCATACGCTACTGAATTTGTAGCGAATGTACGTTCTGTTTTTGAATTGCTTAAGAAGACACGGTATTCTTCATTAAATGCATGTAGTTTCTTAAGCTCTGCTTTGCTGAGTTTGTCCCAAACTGTATTTGCCATTTTATTCTCCTTTTCTTTGATACTGACTAAATGCTTTCAGCATTGTCTTTTCACCAGTAATGCGTACGATAAGACCATCCTGTTGATTCTCTAGGATATCCATATCTAGCATTGCTTTATATGTATCAAACATGCCTATTTTATCATATGGAAGTTTACATACAATGGTTTCTTCCGCAGGATAAACACTTTCTATCATTTTTTCTAGCAAGGCATTGATGCCTTGTTTTGTCTTACATGAGATTTTGATTCCATCAATGGAATCAGGTTGATCAATCATATCTATCTTGTTAAAGACTCTGATAGCAGGTATTTCATCCGCATGGATTTCTTTTAATGTCTGCTCAGTGGTTAGACTCTTTTGTGACCAGAGTGGATCACTTGCGTCAATCACATGAACCAACAAATCCGCATCACGTGTCGCATCTAACGTGCTCTTAAAGGCTTCTATCAATCCATGCGGTAAGTCTGACACAAAACCAACTGTATCATATAACAAGAATTTTTTATGTTCATACTCTACCATGCGCACACTGGTATCCAGTGTCGCAAATAACATATCTTTTTCAAGAACTGTTTGTCCGCCAGCTTCTTGCATACTTAGGATTGTATTCATCAATGAGCTTTTACCCGCATTTGTATATCCTACAAGTGCTATGCGTTTTAACATTGTTTTCTGGCGACGTCGTTCATCTTGGTAACGTCGTTGTTCAATCTTCTTAAGTTCTTCTTTCAGGTCGTTAATCTTCTTTTGGTAGCGTGCTGCAATGATGGAGGAGCGCATTTCACCTGCTCCACGGTTTGTCACTGCACCACCACGTGTATGTTGGACATCTGTTTCCTGTTTTAATAAACGTGGTAGGTCATATTGTAAGCGAGCCACTTCTGTTTGTAGCTTTGCTTGTCGACTTCTAGCTCGCTTAGAAAAGATATTTAGAATCAAAGCATTACGGTCTATGACATCGATACCACAATAGGAAGAGATACGATCGCTGACTTGGATCCTTAATGTGTTGTAAAACACAATACCATCTGCTTCTAATTCCGCAGACATGTTCTTCAGCATTTCTAGTTTTCCTTTGCGAAATGCTGTATGGGGATCTAGTGTCTTTGAGTTTTGGGTGATTGTACCAACCACTTCTAAATCACATGCATGGCACAAAGCCACACACTCTTCCATTGCAGTTGGAAAGCTATCGCTTTTATCTTGTAGACATACTCCCGCAAGGATTACTTTTTTCATTCTTGATTCCCTTCTAACTGTAGGTAGTAGTAACTTAAATCTAACCACTTGTTAAATTTATATCCGATATTTTCAAGTCTACCCTTGAAGACAAAACCAAACTTTTCGTGTAAGTGAATGCTTGGCGTATTGTCTGCAGTAATCAACGATACGATATTTTTATATCCTAGTTGTTTTGTGTAAGTGATGATTTCACGCATCAGGATACTTCCATATCCATGCTTGCGTGCTTGAGGATCTAAGTAGATTGTTAAGTCTACTGTACAATCGTATGCTTGTTTTTCATTAAACTGTGATATGTATGCATACCCTATCAGTTTATGATCCTCTTCGAGTACAAGGCATGGATATGTTTGGGTAATATTGTTGAGGCGTGAGGTAAATTCCTGTTGTGAAACAGGAACTGTTTCAAATGTACTGGTAGAGTTTTCGATATACCAGTTATACCACTGTAGTATTACTGGTATATCGCTAGTCTTAAGCTTGCGTATCATCTTTATATACGACTTTCCCATCCATGATGGTCATCTTTACTTTTGCTTGATAGATTGTTTCTGGACTCATTGTACGTATATCTTTGTCTAATACAACAATATCTGCGTAGTATCCTTCTTTAATCTGACCGATACAATGATCCATAAACAATACTTCAGCTGCCTTCGTAGTAAATGTAGAGATTGCCTCATCTACACTCAAGCACTCACTTGCATGCATGCTGGAATCTGAAGATATAGATTTTCTTGTTACAGCACATTGAATACCTTTTAATACATCCGGAATTTCTACAGGCGCATCTGAGCCATTAGCAACCAAAGTGTTTTGATAGAGTGTATGGAATGGATAACTAGTGTTTGCTAGGGTTTGACCAACTCTATCTTCTAGTACTTGGGCATCGTGATCGATGAATATCGATTGATAATAACATGCTAGCTTTTGTTTAACGACTTGATCAATCTGATCAGGTCGCATAATTTGGCAATGTACAATTCCATGATGCAATGGATTTCCCTCAATGACTATATCTTTGAAGATAGAAAGAACATGGTCTAAGGCACCATCCCCTATCGCATGTACAATCGTAGGCATATTGAATTGGTTTGCTAGACGAATGAATGTTTCCATGGTTTCATCATCCATCAACATTTTACCCTTGGTCGATATATCATCGTTGTACGCATTCGATAACATCGCTGTACGTGCACCCAATGAACCATCACTGATCAGCTTTAATGGACCGATGCGGAAGTAGTCATCTCCTACATCAAATGTATATCCATCATCTAAAAACTTTGAAAATTCCTTCGGATGATTAAATTCACATTGTTCATTGATACGTACAGGTAATGCTTGGCGGTAGGCGAGTGACTCCAATGCTTTAAGCACTGCTGTATAGTCTTGGTATGTTGATAAAAAGTCGTCTGTGCCTACCGTTGTGATACCAAATTGATTGGCATACTTGGCACCTGTCAAAAAGTATTGTATTAACTTTTCTTGTGTTGGTTTTGGGGCAGATTCATAGATTTTCCTCATCGCGATTTCTTCGACAAGTCCGCTTCCAAAGTCGATATTACCATCTGTGTTTTCAACACTCTTCGTGATACCTGCAGCTTGTAGGGCAGCACTGTTGGCCACTAATACATGACCACAAGCACGAACGATGATGATTGGTGTTGTATCACTGATGGTATCCAACATCTCTTTGGTTGGCATCTTTTGATCATCAAACGATGATTCAAGGAAACCTCTACCGATTAACCACTCTCCTTTTTTGAGTTTGGATAATCCTTGTAGTAGAGCGTTTTTTACTTCATTGTTTGACTTACAGTTTTCTAATTGAACATTGGATAAGTACATTCCAAGTTCTAACAGGTGCATATGACTATCGATAAAACCCGGAAGTACAAATTGTCCCTTCAAGTCGATCATTTCATCTTCAGGCGATAGGTATTCCTGTATCTGTTGATCGCTACCAACTTTGATAATTGATTGATCCTCAATCGCAAAAGCTGTTGCGTTACTTTGCCAAATGATTGCGTTAATATATCCTTTTTTCATAGTGCCTCCATTTCTTCTTAAGATTATACTATCTTGTATGTGTTCTTCCTAGGTGAAAAAATCACCATACTTTCGTATGATGATTTTTTTATTCTGTTCTAAGTGCTTCAACTGGATCTTTCTTCGCCGCACTGCGTGATGGGATCAGACCACCGATGACAGTGATAATAATACTAATCAGAATTAAGATGCCAGCAGAAGACATTGGTAATACTGCACCTAACTCAGGTATATTGGAAACATTTTGAATAATGTTGTTGATAGGTACTAATAGCACGAGTGAAATACCAATTCCTAAAAGACCTGAGATAATACCGATAATAAACGTCTCTGCGTTAAATAGTTGTGAGATATTCCGTTTGGAAGCTCCTAGTGCTCTTAAGATACCGATTTCCTTGGTACGTTCCATGACAGAGATATATGTGATAATCCCAATCATAATGCTGGAGACAATGAGTGATACAGCCACAAAGGCAATCAGTACATAAGAAATACCATTGATAATTGTCGTCAATGACGATGTCATCAGTGCAACATAATCTGTATAGGATATCTTAGCATCCTCATCAACTGTATTGTTGTAATTTTCAATTGCCTTGGATATCATATCCTTATTTTCAAAACTATCCGCATAGATACTGATATTGGATGGTGAATCATAGCTAACTGCCCCAAAGGATGCTAGATTATCCTTCAGTGTCTTACCACCGATGTAATCGTTATATAGGGTTAAAAGTGTCGTTGTGTTTGGTGAATCGTTTAAGTACTGCTCTAGTAATGTAGACATACTAATTTCACGATTTATAGAAAGTGAAGATAATGTCCCAAAGTCCATTGTACTTGATGTATCTTGTTGAGATTGACTTTGGTCATCATAGTACATAATCAACTGATACATATTAGCCTTTTTTTCATCACTTAAACTCAATAGGTACTTCTTTGTATCATCAATCTTTTCTTCATCTGTACTTGCAAGGAAACGAACTCCATTCAGGATATTGATGTCTGGTGTATTATTTTGATCAACAACGATACTTGCGTTATTTGCTTGATCAATGACGTAGTTTGTAAGTAGGTTTGTATATGCAATTGATGTTGATATATTCGCATTATTTGCGTCCGTCTTTGGACGGATAACACCTGTCACTTTCAATGTAACTGCTTGATTTATCAGATTTTCTTGGTCATACTCTGGATTTTGGATATAGCTATAGTTGCCATTGGCATCCTTTGTATAGCGTGCGCTTGCAGATAGAAGATAGAATTCTTTATCCAAGATGGTGTTGTAGTCAAAGGTATAATCTTGGGTATCCTCTTTGTTTGCGAGTTGGTTTTTAGACGTGTTGTATTGATCTTTTGAGATAAGACCAAGTTGATACATTGACTCTACAGGAATACTGTTATTGTCATTGAGTACGAGTACAACTTCGTTGTATGCACTTGGCCATGCACCGGATACTACATCATAGTTGTCTTCTACAACAGGTGAGATAATCTGTCCATTTGTGCCTGGGATTAACTCAGAGAAGTTATCTAGCTTACTTGTGTTTCCACTCATACTCGCAAATGAGAAGTTACGATTTGGTCGGGATGTATTCTCTCCATCTGGATCCGCATTGGTATCAATGAGTTGGTTTGTTGGATTCTTTGCGTATACATCAAAGTTAACATCATAGCTGTATACAATCCCATTCTCACCTACATACTGATGTATTTCTGATTCTGGGTTATCTAGGTATTTCTTGAAATCTGTTAGATTGTTTTGAATCAGATTATTGGTGATAGCTTCGCTTTGTTTTAGAGAGCTATAATCCGCATGAATCTGACCATCATCGTTTGTATCGGTCTTTTGTTCATCATTACTGATTGCTTGTGTACGTATCTGTAGTAATGAAGAAGTATCGACTGTTTGTGAGGATATCGTAATTGGGTAGGAAGTCATCGTCTCTCTTTGTACGTTTGTAATGTACTCATTCATACCTGTTGATAATGCCAATATGAGCGCAATACCAATGATACCGATACTTCCTGCAAAAGCAGTCAGTAGTGTTCTACCAATCTTCGTACGAAGATTGGCAAATGATAAGCCTAAAGATGTAAAGAAAGACATTGAAACACGTTTTGTCTTCTGCTTACCTGCTTGCATGGTTTCTTCAACTTCATCGTAAGGATTGGAATCACTGATGATTACACCATCCTTTAGATTGACAATACGTGTTGAATACATATCTGCCAGTTCTGGATTATGTGTCACCATAATAACCAGTTTATCTTTTGCAATTTCCTTTAATAGATTCATAATCTGGATACTGGTTTCACTATCCAAAGCACCTGTTGGTTCATCCGCAAGTAAGATATCCGGATTATTAATCAGTGCTCTAGCAATCGCAACACGCTGCATCTGACCACCAGACATCTGGTTTGGTCTTTTATGCATGTGATCTTCTAGACCAACCTTTTTCAATACTTCCTTGGCACGTTGTCTTCTCTCTCTTCTTGAGACACCAGCCAATGTCAAAGCCATCTCAACGTTAGATAATACATTTTGATGAGGGATGAGGTTATAACTTTGAAAGACAAATCCAATCGATGTATTTCGATAGGCATCCCAATCCGCATTCTTATACTTCTTTGTCGATACACCGTTGATAATCAAATCTCCGCTATCATAACGATCTAATCCACCAATAATATTTAACATTGTTGTCTTACCTGAACCAGATTGTCCAAGAATAGAAACAAATTCATTTTCTCTAAAGTTTAGCGATACACCCTTGAGTGCTACTTGGGTTTGTTCGCCTACTGTATAACTTTTTACTATGTTTTGTAGTTGTAACATATGTTCACCTCGTATCATCCAATAGAATACCACAAATCAAATTAAATTGTTTAAAATTTGTTGGAAAAATAACAATCCGCACGTATAACGTGCGGTTTTTAGGCTACCCTATAAGGGCCTTTACCACACTTCGACCCTTAAGGGTCTTGTGTAAAAGACTGACAACCGTGTTTGCACACTATGGCTTACCCTTTAAAAGGGTCTAC